>JBOGMU010000077.1:0-9526 GCA_050746865.1 Candidatus Acidiferrales bacterium | reverse complement strand
GCACGGCTACGCGATCGCCGTCTGAAAGACCGGAAAGCACCTCGTAGTTGGAAGCGTTAGAAACGCCGAGAACTACATTGCGGCGCTTGACGGCTCCATCGTTGAACACGTAAACGTAGCGTTGCCCATTGTCATCACGAACCGCGCCGCGCGGAACGACTAGCGCGTTTTTGCTCTCGCGAACCAGAATCTTCACGTCCACGTTCGTATTAGGAAGCAACTCAAGCTTGCCGTTGTCCACCGAACACAATAACTGCGCCACGCTCCGCATTCCGTGCTGAACGACTTCCTTCGGCACCTGCTCGGTTTGGCCTGTCCACATGCGGCCTGGAAGAGCATCCCACGTAACTTGCACGGTTTGACCGGGCGCGAGCATTCCCATGTCAGGTTCGTCCACGTAGACGAGAACGCGCACTTTATGCAAATCCGCCATGTCCGCCAATTCGTCGCCCACCTTCACGTAATCTCCGGTATGGACCGGCAGCGAATAAAGCGTGCCATTGATAGTTGACATTACAGTCGCTGAACTGAGTTTGTCTTCGAGAGAACGGATCGCTTCCTGATCCTGATTGACGCGCAATTCCGCCTGCTCGGCGTCCACCGACGCGCTTTGTTTCATCGCGGACTGACGAGCCTCGATGGATTGCAGCCGCGCCTGCGCCTTTGCCAGGTCAGTCGCATTCTTTGCGACTTCGTCTTTCGTGGCAGCCTGGCTCGCAAGTAGTGACTCTAACGATTTTTGCGACCGTTCGAGGCTCGTGACGTCCGCCTGGGCCTGCGCGAGATCGCTCTGTAGCTGTGCCACGTCGGCAGGAGCGCCGCCGGACTTCGCATTGCGCAGGCCTGTCTGCGATGCAATCAGGTCGGCGCGAGTTTGCGCGAGCTGCGACTTAATATCGGATGCGTCGAGTGTCAGGATCATTTGGCCACGGCGAACCGTCTGACCTTCCGCGGCGGCGACTTTGGAAACAAACGTGGGAAACTGCGCCCGCGCAATAAATGGCTCAATGGGCTCGATCTTACCGTTGCTCGAGATGGTCTGGCTTACGTTTTGGCGCCCTAACTGGACGATCGGCACGGCAGGAGGCGGACGCCGGCTGACGCCCACTAAGACGAGCGCGACCGCGATCGCTCCGACCACCGCTATAATCGTTTTTTGCTTTTTCGTCGTGGCCGTTATCCCAACCAGCGCGTCGCCTTCCACGCGCTAGACTGCACCGAAAATAAAATTCTAGCAGACCCTCATCGCGTGCGCCGCTTGAAACACCCTAAATGCGTAAAGTCCCTATATTCTGATGCTTATATTTCTGAAGATGCTTGCCAGGGTTCCCAGGATGCATAACTCGACGAACAACTTCATGTACAACTCAGCACACGATTTGACGCACAACTTTTTGATACGGCGGCTCGTCACATGCCCAGTTCCGCTACAATATCACCCTGCCGCCCTATGAAAATCTACAACGAACAGTTCGCCCTGCAATCGCAAAAACAACGCGAGGTCTTCAACATCACAACACAGGTCAAAGCAGCGGCAGAAAAGAGCAGGTTGCGAGAAGGCATAGTGGTTGTTTCGTCGCTGCATTCAAGCACCGCCATTATCGTCACGCAGGACGAACCGGGGCTACTGGACGATCTTTTCGAGTGGCTGGACGAAGTCTCGCCGGCGAGCGACGGCTTTCGGCACGAAGGCCGGTTTGAGAACGCCGCGCACGTCCGCTTTCAAAGCTTGTTGCTCAGTCATCAAGCGATCGTGCCATTCACGGAGGGCCGGCTCGATCTCGGGCCAGAGCAGGCTCTGCTCTTCGTCGAGTTGGACGGGCTGCGGCCGCGGCGAATCGTGGTAAAGATCGTAGGTGAATAGAGGAACGCGCAGCTCCTTTCATTGCAGTGCTAAAATTCCACTACCACACATGGCTGCCGAACCCCTTATCCATCTCCATGAGCTGAGCAAGCACTTCCGCAGCTTTCATAGGCGCGAAGGCCTCTGGGGATCGATCCAGAATCTGTTTGTGCGCGACTACCGCACCGTCGCCGCCGTGGATCGCGTCAGCTTTACCATCGATCGCGGTGAAATGGTCGGCTATATAGGTCCGAACGGCGCGGGCAAGTCCACCACAATCAAAATGATCTCCGGCATCCTCGTACCGACGAGCGGCGAAATCCGCGTCAACGGCTTCGTCCCATACAAGCAGCGGCGGCAATATGTGAAGACCATCGGCGTCGTCTTTGGACAGCGCACGCAGCTCTGGTGGGACATTGCGGTCGTCGAATCGTTCAAGCTCTTGCGCCGAATTTACGATGTGCCGCAGCGACTGTTTGAAGAACGCATGGAGCGGTTTAACGAACTGCTCGGAATCAACGATTATCTGCACACGCCGGTGCGCAAGCTTTCGCTGGGCGAACGCATGCGCTGCGATCTGGCCGCGGCTATGCTCCACAATCCCCCGCTGCTCTTTTTGGATGAGCCGACCATCGGGCTTGATGTGGTCGCGAAGGATCACATTCGCAAGCTGCTTCGCGCGATCAACCGCGAATTCAATACGACCGTGCTGCTCACCACTCATGATTTGGACGATATCGAAGAGCTCTGCCCTCGAATCATGATCATCGATCACGGCCGCGTCTTATATGACGGCTTGCTCGCAGATTTGAAACACCGCCTGCTACGCACTAAGAAAGTGAAATTCATCCTGAAGGATGGCGCGCATGCACCTCGTATCGCCGCGCTTGGGCGCGATGGCTGCGAAATAGAGACGGTGGATCAGTTGACCCACCGGATTCGCTTTGACCGTACACAGATCGCGACGGCGGATCTGATACGGGAGATACTGGCGGCAGTTGAGGTGCGCGACCTCCTGATTGAAGACGAATCGATCGAGGAAATCGTCAAGCGTATTTACGCCGGCCAGGCGTCTCTTGAAATTCCTTCATAGGCCTTGCGTATATAAATGAAGTGGCGCTCTGAAACGGGAGGCGCCGGCCCAATTTGGCATTGCTAACGCCCATCGCTCCGCCCGAAGTTTGCGCGCGATCTCGATGGGCGCGTCAGGAGGCTGTAGTGCTTCCTCTGCCGTTCGTCGGCCTCGTGTACGCGATCGTGTTTTGGAGCGCGTATACCATTTGGATCATACTGGAGATGACGGGCTCGGTCCGGAAACGCCTGCGCGATCAATCCACCTCGCGCGATCAGGGCTCTTACACAGTAATCATCGCCGTGCTCTGGATTTCGATCGCGCTGGATTTTGCTCTTTCGGGGATCGTAAGAGGCGCGGCGATTCAGTGGGAACGCATTCCACTTTTTTATATCGGCGTCGCGCTCATGCTCGCAGGTCTCGCCTTTCGCTTTTATGCGATGGGTGTGTTGGGTCGATTCTTCACGTACAGGGTAGGCGTCCAGACCGATCACGTCGTGGTGCAAAGCGGGCCCTATCGATATATTCGACATCCCTCTTATACAGGCGCACTCATCACGCTGGCCGGACTCGGATTGGCGCTTGGAAACTGGTTGGGTCTGCTCGCCCTTCTTGGGTGCATGAGCATCGCGTATGGCTATCGGATAAAGGTTGAGGAAGCCGCCTTGGCTACGGCCCTTGGAGAGCCTTATAAGCAATACATGTTGCGTACGCGGCGTCTCGTTCCGTTTTTGTTTTAGATTGGTCGGTGGCGAATCTGAGGCCGCCGCTTGTGTTCCCGGTACGTTATAATTCTTATGAACACGCATGCCGGACCAAATCTCAGTTGAGTCGAACGAAAACTTTACCCCGAAACCCACAAGTGGCGTAGAACCCGTCGTCGCCGTTCAAACCATCGACCTCACCCGCCAGTACGAAGACCTGATCGCAGTGAACCATCTTTCGTTTTCCGCGACTACCGGGACCATCTTCGGCCTGCTGGGACCGAACGGCGCGGGAAAGAGCACGTTGATCAAGATGCTCACCACGCTCCTGCCGCCCTCATCTGGAACAGCGTTCATCGACGGCTTCGACATCGTGAAGCAGCCCCGCCAGGTACGCCGTCGCATCGGGTACGTTTCGCAAATGCTTTCGGCCGATGGCGACCTCACCGGCTACGAGAATCTGCTCATTTCCGCGAAGCTTTACGGCATTCCGCGAAGCGAGCGCGCGCATCGCATCGCTCAGTCGCTCGAATTTATGGAGCTTTCGCAAGCGGCGCAAAAATCCGTGCGGCATTATTCCGGTGGCATGATTCGCCGCCTCGAGATCGCGCAATCGATGTTGCACCGCCCGGCGGTTCTCTTCCTTGACGAGCCGACCGTCGGCCTCGATCCCGTAGCGAAGAGAGCCGTCTGGGCGCGCATTCAAGCGCTGCGCGGCGAGTTCGATACCACGATTTTCATGACCACACACGATATGGGCGAAGCGAACCGCCTCTGCGACATCGTCGCCTTCATGCATTCGGGGCGAATTCTGGTGCAGGATTCGCCCGCGAATCTGAAAGCGCAACTTGGCCCGACGGCTACGCTCGGCGACGTCTTCATCCATTACGCGGGCACCGCAATTTCGGAAACCGTAGAGGAAGGAGATTGGCGCAATGTCTCAAGTACGCGCGATACCGCACGCCGCCTGGGCTGAACACACTCGCCCGCTGGATTTTCTGCGCCAGATGGAGGCTGTCGCGGAAGCCGATATTCGCAAACTGATCCACGATCCGGTCGAGCTTTTCACGCGGATGATTCAGCCCGTTTTGTGGCTTGGGATTTTCGGCGAAGTCTTTTCGCGTGCGCGCGCGATTCCGACAGGTGGTCTGCGTTATCTCGATTTCATGACGCCCGGCGTCCTCGCGCAAAGCGTGCTTTTCGGCGCGATTTTTTATGGCATTTCTCTGATCTGGGAGCGCGATCTCGGCATCGTCCATAAATTTTTGGCGAGCCCGACGCCGCGTTCTGCTTTGGTGCTCGGCCGCTCCGTCTCGTCTATGGCACGCAGCGTCTGCCAGATGGTTCTGGTCTACATTCTCGCCGCAATACTGGGTGTGAATCTGCGGATTAGCTTCGTTGCCATCGTTGGCGTCACGTTTGCAGTGATGCTCGGCTCCGCAATTTTCTCCACGTTCTCGCTGATCGCCGCCTGCATCGTGAAATCCCGCGAACGCTTCATGGGCATCGGGCAAGTTCTCACGATGCCGCTCTTCTTCGCCAGCAACGCGATCTATCCCCTGAGCATGATGCCGCGCTGGCTGAAGGCAATCTCCGTGGTCAATCCGCTCACGTATCAAGTGGACGCGCTGCGCGGCCTCATGGTGAACGGTGGAACCACGCTTTTCGGCTTCGGCCACGATTTCGGCGCGCTGATCGCCACGTTTGCCATTCTCGTAGGCATCGCAACCACGCTTTATCCCAAAATCATCACCTGATTTTCGAGGGGCACAGCGCGGATAAAGTCTTCCCGCAGCTTGACGCGATTTCGATTCCGCACTACCTTTGCTGTGTTGTGGCTGCGATCACCCTAAAAGTTAACGGCGCTACTCACACGGTCGATCTCGACCCGACCACTCCCCTTCTCTACGCCCTGAGCGACGACCTGAATCTCCACGGCCCGAAGTTCGGTTGCGGCCTTGGCCAATGCGGCTCGTGCACCGTAATCATCAATGGACAGGCCGTCCGCTCTTGCGTTACGCCGCTGCAAACCGTAGCCGGCGCCGAAATCACCACGCTTGAAGGAATCGGGACTCCCGACAAACCACATCCTTTGCAACAAGCCTTCATTGACGAACAAGCCGCGCAATGCGGCTTTTGCCTCAACGCCGTGATCATGACGGCGAAAGCATTTCTCGATAAGAATCCCAAGCCGACTGACGCGCAGTTGCAGCAAGCCCTTTCGAATGTCCTCTGCCGCTGCTTCGTGCATGTGCGGATGTATCGCGCCATCCAAAAAGCCGCGAAGGAAATGGCGCGATGAGCACCTCCGCAAAATCGCAAGCCGCTGCCGCCGATCTCGCGATGACGCGCGACGCCCGCCAGGCCTTCGAACGCGTATCGCTGTCCCGCCGCGGCTTCCTGAAAGCCTCCGGTGCGCTAACAGTCGGCTTCTGCTGCTTCACCGCCGCATCGAGCCTCGATCCAGTTCTGGCGCAGTTTGGCGTGGGCGAAACGGGCGGTTCGCCTGTGCCAAATCAGGTCGATTCTTGGATTTCCATCGCCGCGGACGGCAAAGTAATCGGCTACACGGGCAAGCAGGAGTTGGGCCAAGGCATCGTCACCGCGCAAACGCAGCTCGTCGCCGAAGAGCTTTGCGTCCCCTTCGCTGACGTCACAATGATCGCCGCCGACACCGCGCGCACTCCCGACGAAGGCTACACATCCGGCAGCCAGTCGCATCCAACGAATTTCAATCACGCGAACCTCGCGCAAGCCGCCGCAACCGCGCGCAAAGCGCTCATTCAACTCGCATCGCAACATCTCGGCGTTCCCGCAGCGCAACTCACCGCGCGCGAAGGCACCGTCACAGTCACGAGCAATCCTGCCCGCAAAATCGCGTACGGCGAACTCGTCGGCGGCAAGAAATTCAGCCTCACGCTCGACCCAAACGCCCCGCGCAAGCCATTCAACGAGTGGACCATCCTCGGCAAGCCTATCCCGCGCGTGGATATTCCTGCGCTCGCATTCGGCACTTTCGAATTCGCGCACAACGTGAAAGTTCCCGGCATGCTGCACGGCAAAGTCGTCCGCCCGCCCACCGTCGGCGCAACCGTCGTCAACGTCGACGAGTCCTCCGTAGCCGGAATGCCGGGCCTCGTGAAAGTCGTTGTAAAAAAGAACTTCGTCGGCGTCGTCGCGGAAAAGCCGTGGCAAGCAATCCAAGCCGCCAACAAATTAAAAGTGAATTGGAGCGCGGGCGCCGGCCTCACGAAGCAATCCGAATATTACGATCACCTCCGCAAGCAGTCGCCCTCGCGCGACGCTTTCCTGATCAATTCCGGCGATGTCGATCAGACGCTCGCCTCAGCCGCCACCGTGCTGAAAGCCACGTACTTTCATCCGTTCCAGATGCACGGCTCGATGGGCAGCTCGTGCGCGGTCGCCGACGTCTCCAACGGTAAAGCCACGATCTGGTCCGCCACGCAAGGCGTCTGGCAACAGCGCGGCTCCGCGGCAATTCTGCTCGGCATGAATCCCGAAGACGTTCACGTGATCTTCACGCGCGGCGCCGGATGCTACGGCCACAATGGCGCGGACACAGTCTCCTACGACGCCGCGCTCCTTTCGCAAGCCGTCGGCAAACCCGTCCGCGTGCAGCTTTCGCGCAAAGACGAAATGGCCTGGGAAAATTACGGCTACGCTTACGTTCTCGATTGCCGCGCGGGCCTCGACGCGAAGGGCAACATCGTCGCATGGGATCACGAAACGTGGTCGCCGGTGCTCGGTAGTCGCCCTGGAGCCGACCGGCCCGGGAATGTCATCACCGGATTCCTCGCCGGCTTCGAGCCGCAGCCGTTTCGCGCGCAGAACCCTCCCTCGCAGCCGCGCGGCTTCAACAACGGCAGCAACGCGATCCCCTCTTACGTCGCAGGCTGCGTCGAAGACCGCTGCGGCGGCGCCGGCTCGATCCGCAGCGAACGCGTCCTCACCCACAACATCGTCTCGCCCTTCTGGACCGGCCCGCTGCGTTCTCCTGCGCGCCTGCAAAATACTTTCGCGCACGAATGCTTCATGGACGAGATCGCCGCGCACATCAAAGCCGATCCCGTCGCCTTGCGCCTGAAATATCTTTCCAACCAACGTGTCGCCGCCGTGTTGCTGGCAGCAGCAAAGGCAGCGAACTGGGACGTGCGCCCATCGCCGAAACCGCATCACGCGAGCGGCGTCGTCACCGGACGCGGCGTTTCCTGCGTCGCATACGAGGGCGCGAACGGCTACTCCGCCATGGTGATCGAAGCGCAAGTCGACATGGCAACGGGCGTCGTCAATGTAAAGCGCATCGTCGTCGCCGCTGACTGCGGACCAATTTCCAATCCCGACGGCCTGAAAAATCAATGCGAAGGCGGCGCGCTACAAGGCGTCAGCCGCGCGCTCGGCGAAGAAGTCACCTGGGACGAGCAGAAGATCACCTCCATCGATTGGCGCACTTACCATTCGCTGCCGCTCGGCTTCGCGATTCCGCAAATCGACGTCGTTCTCGTCAACAATCCCGGCGAGCGTGCCGACGGTGCCGGCGAACTCGCCATCACTCTTTCCGGCTCCGCCCTCGGCAACGCCATCTTCGACGCCACCGGCGTCCGCATCCGCGAAATCCCCTTCACGCCCGATCGTCTCAAGGCCGCATTCGCAGCGGCATGACAACCCTTTTGAAACGCGGCTGCCGGTGTGAAGGTTTAAACGTAGCGCCGCCTTCCAGCGCGGCACTCTGTGCTAGGCCCAGCAAGCGCGCCGCGAACCGCCTCCCCGAATGAGCGATATTCTCGAAGCCCTCGCGCCCTACGCCGAATTTTCCCGCGTCGGCTTCGTCAACATTCTCGCCTTCCGGCTGCGCTATTTCACCGGCATCATCACGTATTTTCTCAACGTCACAATCTACTATTTCATCTGGACGGCCGTTTACCGCTCATCGCCCACCATCGCGGGCTACACGCTCACGCAAATGATCACCTACGTAAGCGTCGGCTGGATCATGCGCTCGTTTTACTGGAACACGATCGACCAGGAAATCGCCTACGAAGTCATCGAAGGCAAAATCGCGATGGACTTCCTCAAGCCCGTCTCAATCCAGTGGATGTGGCTCTTTCGCGCGATGGGCGAATCGGCCTTTCGTCTCGGCCTGCTCACGTTGCCGGTCGCGGTTGTCGTCGCGTTCATCTTTCCCGTGCAGGGGCCGGCTTCGCGCCTGGACTTTTTCCTTTTCTCCATCGGCGTGGTCGGCAGCTTTTTCCTGATGGGCGCGATCAACTTCATGATCGGCACCTGCGCGATTCCGTTGAAGTCGATCCTCGCGCTGATTCGCGCCAAGTACTGGCTCATCGAATTGCTTTCCGGCCTGCTGATTCCGATGACGTTCTTCCCGGACAAAATTCGCATCCTGCTCGCGTGGCTGCCGTTCGAGCACATCGCCTATACGCCGCTGCAAATTTATCTCGGCAAACTCGACCGCGCCGCCGCCCTGCGCGCGCTCGGCATTCAATGGTTTTGGGTGATCGCGCTGATGCTGCTCGCGCATCTCTGGTGGAATCGCGCCGCGCGCAAAATCACGATTCACGGCGGCTAACACGCTGCGGTTTGGTTTGCGGTTTGCTTTTTTTTGCGGCCTCCGGACGACTCCATAGAACGATTTGCGAATCGGCATGGTTCGATTGTTGCCGCTGGCGAAGAAAAGAAAGGCAAGGTCGCTAATTCGTTGCACGATTTTTAGGCGGCGCTTTCAGCCCCTGACCTTGGTTTCGCGATTTCACCAGCGGCGACTATGCGCCACGCCAATTCGCTGATCGACGCCCACGCTCGGCCGGAGGCCGCAAAATAAATGTTTCAATCGTCCGCGAGGAAGGTATGACCGGGAAGCCCGTCAAATACTTA
>JBOGMU010000076.1:0-19204 GCA_050746865.1 Candidatus Acidiferrales bacterium | reverse complement strand
TTCTCTTGTTCCGCTTGCGCGGATACAAAAGTAACCAAACGGGTTCTGGCTTGATTCATTCGATTGTCAAAGAGCAGGTACTCCCAGGCCAGCTGGAAGGACTACGGACAAACGCCAATACTACAGACGCGATCGAGTGTAGTCAAATGCTTTTTTGCATTCTCCGAAAAATAATCACTTGTGTGCACCAGCGCGTCCACAAATTAGTTCAAAAAGCCCCTCTTTTTGTCGATTAGGACTGTCTCTTTTGTTGAGAGAACGGGACTTACGCGCGCTTCTAATCGGCAAATTGTCGATTAGAAGATTCCCAGAGCGTAAGTGGCCCTGGTCAGTGCTGAAAAACTTCCGGAAGTAGTTGCGGGCTTTCTTCTGGTGCCAATGGTGCCAATTTTGGCGCGGTTCGCACCGTATGAATGATCTTCTTGGCCGGTTCTGTCCATTTATTGTCGCCGTTGATGCAACAAATGGCTTTCACCGCTCGGATGACCATGCTGCCGGTGATTGGGGCTTCGGGTCCTCGTTCGACGATGTTTTCGAGGGCGCCGACGAGATTGGCGCGGCGCCGAGAGATTAATCCGACCGCTTCAAAGTGGCGGCGGATAGCTCTTTCGGGTACGTCGTAATGGCGGGAGATGGCCCAGGGCTTGGCCCATTCGACATATTCCTTTTCCATTTCGTCTCGATCAGGATGACGGCAAATTTGACATTTGCGGCTGTGGCGTTCGATTGAGGGGTCTGCTTTGTTTTCAGCAAGGGCCTGACGGGCCTGGACAATTTCTTGGATCGGTGACGCGAGAAGCGCTTGGTTACATTCAGCTTGTTCGTTCATATCTAAACCTCAAGACCAAGTATACCAGAGGTTAATCTAAGAGTCAATATATATCAGAGTACTAGAACCTATTTTCCCAATTTGGAACGGGACACTGGAGCTAAGATGACGCGCAGCCAACCCACGAGAGGTGTTTGGGCATCTCTCGCGTTCAGTAAGTTAGCTGACGATTGGGGCGAACGTGAAGAATTGGTCAGCTGCGCGACTTAAACGACCGCTAATTTGGCTTACGCTGCCAGTTTCGACGGCTTGTTGCGCCTTAATTCTGCTTACCGCCAATCTAGCGATGTCCCAAGTATCATCCGAGCATCCTTCGACGCCCCGGTGGGAGGGCGGCCGGCGGGAACATGGCGTTCGATGTGGCGTCGGTGAAGCGGAATCTCGAGCCTTATCCGCCGGACAGCAGCGCGCCACATTCTAATTTCCCTTTGGGTTCGGGCGACGCCTATTCGACGAACGGGGGGCTGTTGATTGCTACGAAGTGGCCCCTCTACGTCTATATTGGCTTTGCGTATAAGCTCTCACCATATCAGCTATCGCGTCTGCAGCAGCAACTACCCAAATGGCCTTCATCGAGCATTTCGACATTGAAGCGCGCGGGCCGGCGAGTGCGACGAAAGATCAGATGCGCTTAATGATGCAGTCTTTGTTGACTAGTCGCTTTAGGATCGCCGTTCACCGACAGGCTCAGCAAATACCTGTGTACGACCTTGTGGAAGAGAAACCTGGACGCCTCGGACCGAACCTCCAGCCGCACGGAGGCGACCCACCATGCGCCGCAACCAGCAGCTCTTCGGCCCGAGAAGCGAGCGCATCGGCGCAACCGATGCCTTGCGGCACAATGAGCGGCCACCTTTTTTCGGGACGCATGCACGTGGAAGGAAGAGGATTGACGCTCGATCAGCTTGCCGACTATTTGCAGCAGATGCAGATGCCAGCGCTTGACCGGCCCGTCTTGGATGGCTCGCAGGTGAGTGGTCTTTACGACTTCACTTTGGAATGGACTCCAGAAGGGCCGATTTCGCTCAACGGAGGGAAAGCTCAGCTGGATGAGACGGGCCCGTCGTTTATAGAGGCATTGAAGGAACAGCTCGGATTGAGGCTGGTTGCGCAGACGGGCACGGTGGATGTGCTCGTGATCGACCATATTGAGGAGCCGAGTGCGAATTGATAGGAGGTGGAGGAAGCAGAGGAGGCATTGGAGGTAGAGGAACGGCGAGTTTGCGAACGTTCAGTGGCTCCGCGAGAATCCCGGGGAGTTTGATCAGTGAGCGGCTGAAAGGAAAGCCGCTCGCTACGTAAACCGACGACAACACCTACTGAGGCAACGGCAAGAGCGCCCGACTAAAAGGCGAGTCGGCCGCTACCAAATCAAGATCAACGGCAAAAGCGCCCACCGAGAGGCGCGCGCAAAGATCGCGCGTAACGGTGGCCGCTACGCAACCTGGTCTGTCGAGGTTTTGCGATGAAACGAGGAGCGATGCGCAGATTGCTTGTGGTGTTCAGTCTTCTGAGTTTGGCGATTGCGGCGGGAGCGCAGACGCAAGACGATTGGGAGCAGGCAGCGGGCGGGAAGATGGCGTTCGATGTGGCGTCGGTGAGGCAGAATACGTCGGGGCTGCCGCCGCACGGCGATCCTATTCGTTCGAATGTACCGCTCGGGCCAGACGATTCTTATGCGCCCACTGGCGGGCTTCTTTCCATCAGCAATTTCGAGTTTGCCAATTTCATTTCGTTTGCTTACAAGCTTAGTTTACAAGAAGACATCTCTCTGCGCCCAAAACTGCCGAAGTGGGCGCGCACGGAGCGCTTCAATATTGAAGCGCGCGGGCGGGCGAATGCCACAAAGGACCAGATGCGGCTAATGATGCAGTCATTGCTTGCCGATCGATTCAAGCTGGCTGTCCATTTTGAGACGCACGAGCAACCGATCTTTAACTTGGTGCTGGCCAAAGCCGGACAACCCGGGCCAGAACTGACGCCGCATTCAGATGGGCATCCGTGCGCCGACGCGGCTCATCCGCAGAGCGGCGGAGCACCTATCGCTGCTTGCGGCGTAATGTTTGCCATGAACACACCGGACGGCGGAATACGCGTGAGCACCAGCGACGTGACGATGCAAACAATCGCGGATGATTTGTCGATTCTGCCTTCAGCAAATATCGATCGGGCTGTGGTGGATCAGACTGGGTTGACCGGGGAATTCGATTTCGTGATCGATCTGCCCAAAGGCGCTACGCGCCGAGGCGTTTCGACGGACGATACAGGGCCTTCCTTTGTGGAAACGTTGCAGGACGAGCTTGGGTTGAAGCTGGAATCCGCGACGTGGCCTGTGCGGTCGATTGTGATTGATCATATTGAGGAGCCGAGGGCGAATTGATAGGAGGTAGAGGAACAGCCAGTGTGCGAAACGTTCGGTGGCTCCGCGAGAATGGCGGGACTTTGACAAGTGAGCGGCTGAAACCCCTATCCGGGGGCAAGAGAAAGCCGCTCGCTACGTAAAGACAGCGGTAAGAGCGCTCCATCGAGGGGGCGAGCCGAACTGAAGAGGCAGAGAAGTGCGCGCGCGTCACATCGCACACAAAAAGTAAGAAAGGTCCTTCGGGCCGCTCTCCGCGGCCCTCAGGATGACGGAATTTTTGTTTCTTAAAATTCGCAGAGATGCGCAGCGCGAATGAGAAATTGTGGAGCACGAAAAGCGGCGCTCCTCGGACCGGCCGTTGCAGTACAGAAGTGATACCGCGATGAAATGTGCGCCGCAATCTGTGAAGCTCCTATCAACCAATTCAGCAACAAACCAAGATTGCGACTCTGGCTTTTATTCCTCGCTACGTAAACCAACAGCCAGGGCACGTACTTAAGACAACGGCAGAAGGGCCCGATTGAAGGCGAGTCGGCGCAAGATTAAAGCGCCCGACCACACTGCGGGTCGGCCGCTACAAAATCCGCAGCTGACCAAAACTATCGCTCTGGCTTTGGCTTTTCGTTCCTGTGCTAATATCCGTGCGTTTCGCGAGGTCCGAACGCCGGAATCTGTCCGAACCGGCAGACAGGATGAGCATGAAAACGAAAGTCGGTTTCGCGCTTGCGCTTGCATCGGCGCTCACGCTGATGAGCCTGACGTTCGCGAGGGCTCAACAAACTGCGGGAACCCGTGGTGTTCCTGCGAGGCCTCAAGGACCATGTGACATCTACGCCGCTACCGCCGACCCCTGCGTGGGCGCGCACAGCACCACGCGCGCGCTCTATGGCTCTTACAACGGGCCTCTTTACCAGGTCCTGCGGCAATCGGACGGGAAAACATTGGACATCGGCATCGTCCAGCCTGTCGCATCGCCGGTTCCCGATGCAGGCGGATACGCCGACGCAGCCGCGCAGGATGCGTTCTGCGCCAACACCTACTGCTGGATCACTACGGTCTACGACCAATCGCCAAAGCACAACGATCTCACACAAGCACCTCGCGGCGGATTCAGCGGGCCGGCCATGGGCGGCTTCAATAACCTTCCGCTAGCCGACATGGCGCCCGTCACGATCATGGGCCACAAAGTCTACGGCGTTTTCATCGAGCCGGGCATGGGCATTCGCATTGACGATGCGAAAGGCACGGCAGTCGACGATCAAGCAGAGGGGATGTATTGGGTCATCAACGGCCGGCACTACAACTCCGGTTGCTGCTTCGACTACGGCAATGCCGAGACCGACAGCCGCGACGACGACAACGGCACGATGGAAACGGCATATTACGGCAGCGCCGGCGCATGGTATCGCGGGACTCCTCCAGGCCCGTGGATCATGACGGACCAGGAAAACAACTTGGTCGGTTGCGTGAACGTCGATGCTGCGAAATCCTGCAAGCTGCCTAGTATTTCCTGGCAATTTGTGACCGCCATCGCTGAAGGCGAACGGCACCACTGGACCTCGATGGGCGGCGATGCTCAGCAGGGCGACTTGTCGGTTATGTTCGACGGGCCCCGCGTAAATGGCACCTATGATCCGATGCGGAAGCAGGGCGCCATCCTTTTAGGCAATGGAGGCGACAACAGCAACAGTTCGCAAGGTACTTTCTATGAAGGCGCGGTTACGGCCGCAGGTACTTTCCCGACGCAATCCACTGAGCAAAAAGTGCAAGCCAACATCGTGGCTGCCCGATACGCCGTCGCGCCATTGAAGCTGGCGCCCGCATCGGCAACGGCCACTCCGCCAGGGCTGCAAACGTTCTCGCCGGGGTCGTCGCAGGACACGACCGTGACTTTCACAAACACAACGGACGCGCCTGCGACCGGCGTCAAGCTGAGCATTTCAGTGCCGAGCAAGCAGTGGACGTCCATCGCTCGGGGGGCCAATGAAAATTCGAAGACCTTCGCCGACGCGGTCGCGCCGGGTGCGAGCGTTAGTGCGACATTTAAAGTCACTTCCGGACCTGCAGCCTTCAACGGTGACTTGGTCGCGGATGCCTCGTGGACAAGCTCGACCAACAAAGCGAAACATTCCGAGACGAGTCGCGAGAAGGTGCGGAACGTCAGCCCTGTAAGAATTAACGAATTCCGCATCAGCTCCGGTCCTCCCCTTAACGCGACAGACTCATTCATCGAGCTTTACAATGCAGGCTCGAGCACCGCCGACATTTCGAACTGGACCTTCACTGAACAACCGACGCAACAAGCGGTCTTCTCATCGGTAACGATCCCGGCGGGAACGAAGGTCGCGGCGCGCGGCTTTTACCTGCTTGGTCTATCCAATTCCGGCTTGGCCGTCGCAGCACGTAGCGGCGATAACACCATCTTCGTCAGAAACACGTCCGGGATGTCGGTGGGCGATACGGTCAACATCGACACGGGCTCTGGCGCGGAAACTCGCAAGATCGCAAAGATCGGAACCGCGGCCGGCAACGATACGACGGTTTGGCAACCGCTCCCTGACGGTCCGATTATCACGATTCCCGCCGGTTCGACCAACGTTCCCGTGACGAGTGTGGCGGGCTTTAACGTCAGGGAAAGGGTGGCGCTCGGTTATGGTGCGACTTACCCTGTAGTTGCGCGAACTCAGGAGCGCTACGAAGTGGCCACGGTGACCGCTGTGGGTAAAGCGGGCACGCAATCTTATCTGGCGGCGGATGCGCCGGCCGGTGCAACCAATATCAAAGTGCTCTCTGCAGCCAACATGTCCGCGGGCGACAAAATCCGATTGGACATCGACAGCGTTGGGCATGGCATCGAGACTGCGACCGTCACGCACGTTGGCACGCAGGCGAGCCGGACGAATCTCTCGGCGAACGCGAGCGCCGGCGCAACGAATATCAAAGTGCGCAATGTGCGTGATCTCGGCGTAGGCGACAAATTAACAGTCGGTACGCCTGCCAATCACGAAACGGTCACGATTAGCGCGGTGGGTACCGCAGGCCCGAATGGAACTGGCATAGACTTCACTCCCGCCCTCGCCGAGGCGCATATCAATAGCGAGGAGGCGATCATTCCGGGCACTGGTCTTGATCTGGCTGCCCCGCTCAAATTCAACCACGCGGCCAATATGCCGTTCAGCGATCGCGGAACGGGGATCACCTTCGAGCCGGCCACCGCATTTGCCCATTCGAGCAACGAGCCTGTGCAGCCGCTCGGCACTGGCATCACTCTCGACGCCTCCTTGGCGCACGATCACGCGATCAACTCCGTTGTGCGCGACGCTGCAGTCACCACCGCGGGCTATCAAGGGACGCCTGCACCCAACCAGTGGTTCGGAGGCCCCGCGCTTTCCACGAGCGCCGCGCCCAATCGATCTCTCAGCGCCGGCAGTATGCTATTGCGCGACGCGTCTAACCTTGTGGTCGATAGTCTCGATTACGGCGGGCTCGTCGATCCGTGGAATGCGGAGGGATACCAAGGCACTTCCGGAGCGGGGCAGAGTGGATGCTACGTCACGGCTCCCGGTTCGACCGGTGGCGCGGGGCGGCTCGCTCAAGCCGACGCATCGGATACGAGTGCGGGTCGCTTTCCGAATGGCGTGGAAACGGACAGCAACTGTACGGACTTTGTGACCGCGCGTGCCACTGTAATTCTGGCTGCTGCGGCGCCCGGCGGGAACAATATTAAAGTGGCGAGCGTAGCAGGATTTGAACCGGGGCAGACGCTGAGGATTGATGGCGGCGTGAATCTTGAGACTGGAACCATTGCTACGGTTGGGACGCCGGGAGCTACTAATACGGATAGGGCTACGACCGTCGGCGCGACCGAATTACCCATTATTAGCACGCTCGGATTTAATACAGGCGAGACAGTCAGGATTGGCAGCGGCGCGGCACAGGAAACATCCGTGATCACCGGAATCACACGGTTTGGCGCTGGAGCAATTACGATCTCCGCGCCGCTCACGCTTGCTCACGCTGCCGGTGTAGAGGTTTCCGGCACCGGCATCACGCTCACCGCTCCATTGTCTCGGGCGCATGCCAGCGAGACGCAAGTCACCGGTAGTCTTTCGACGCCCGGCGCGCCCAACAATTACTACAGAAAGTGACGCGGCCGGGAACGGGAAGAACGTAGCGACTAAAGTTGGCGCCTCGTATACTGGCTTTAGTCGTGGAGGTTCCTATGGCCGTCGCGGTCCAAGATGAACTGAACGTATACGAATCTGCGGAAGCGCGATTTGAGGCCGCTGCGCAAAAACTCGGCTTGGAAGAGGGCGTCTATCGCTACCTGAAGTATCCGGATCGCGAAATTACGATCTATATTCCCGTCGCGCGCGACAGCGGTCACATGGAAATCTTCACTGGCTATCGCGTATTGCACTCCAACGTTCGTGGACCCGGCAAAGGAGGTATTCGCTTCGCGCCAAATGTTTCGCTGGACGAAGTGCGGGCACTCGCCGCATGGATGACGTGGAAATGCGCTGTGGTGAATATTCCGTTTGGCGGCGCGAAAGGCGGCGTGATTTGCGACCCTTCGAAAATGTCGAAGACAGAACTTGAGCGCCTAACTCGTCGCTACACGGCGCAGCTTGCGGATTGGTTCAGCCCCGAACGCGATATTCCTGCGCCGGACATCGGCACCAATGAACAAACAATGGCTTGGGTGATGGACACCTACGCCATGCACGTGAATCAGGCGACGACGGCCGTCGTCACGGGCAAGCCGCTTGAACTCGGCGGTTCGCAGGGACGGCACGAAGCCACCGGCCGCGGGCTGATGTTCTGCTGCAATAGCGTGGTCGCCAAGCTGGGCATGAAACGCGAAAACTGCCGCGTGATCGTGCAAGGATTCGGAAACGTCGGCTCGCAAGCCGCGTTGCTGATGCACGAAGCGGGATATCGCATTATCGGTATAGCCGATATTCACGGCGGTCTTTACAACGAAGCCGGGTTCGACATACCGAAGCTTTTCGATTGGGTGTGCACGCAGCGGCGGCCACTGCCGGAATTTCCCGTTGGCGGCGAAAAAGTGCCGGCGCAGGAAATTCTATTTCGACCGTGCGACATTCTCTTGCCCGCTGCGACAGAGAATCAAATTACGGCGCAAAATGCGCAACGGCTCGATTGCCGCGTTTTATGCGAGGGCGCGAATGGTCCGACAACGTGGCACGCCGATCCGATCGTGGATGAAAAGGGAATCTTCGTTATTCCCGACATTCTAGGGAACGCAGGCGGCGTGACCGTAAGCTATTTCGAGTGGGTTCAGGACCGACAGGGATTTTTCTGGCGCGAGAGCGAAGTGAACGAGCGACTGCAGGACGTGATGGATCGCAGTTTTGCGGAAGTTGTCCGCTACGCCGAAACGAACCACGTTTCCAACCGCGCGGCAGCCTACATGGTTGCAATTCAACGCGTCGCGAAAGCCCTCACTTTGCGCGGTTTCTACGCCTAAAAAGCCGATAAGAGCCCAAGACCCCTGCTCGGACAACATTCAGCGCACATTTCTATTGTGAGCGCTTTCAGAAAATTTTTCCCTTCCATTCGCCTCGCGAACTGAGTATTGTGTCCGCACTCCCGGGGGCAATCTTGCATAGCGGCGCGATTTCGTCAGGAATGAACAAGGACGAGTCCGAACATCGGCGCGATATTTGCGTTGCCGGCCAATGGCTGCGCGAGCGCGGATTTGTTCCGTCGACGGATGGGAATATTTCGGTACGTTTGGACACGCACCGTATTCTCACGACGCCCACGTGCGTGAACAAGGGACTGATGGAGCCGGATGATCTGATCATCACCGGCCTGGACGGCAAAAAACTAAGCGGTGAGCGAGAACCGTCATCGGAATTGGGGATGCATCTTCTGATTTACCGTTGCCGCCCGGACATTCACGCCGTTTGCCATGCACATCCTCCCGTTGCGAGCGGGTTCGCGGCAGCGGGAGTTTCGCTCAACAAGGCGATTCTTTGCGAAGCGGTCTTTTCCCTCGGTACAATTCCCGTTGCGCCGTATGCGATGCCCGGCACATTGGCGCTCTCCGCCGCGCTGGAGCCTTTCGTGCATGGCCATGACGCGATTTTGATGGGCAACCACGGCGTCGTCGCCTACGGCCCGGATTTGTTCTCCGCGTTCGGGCGAATGGAGGCGGTGGAGCACATCGCGCGCGTCACGCTCGTGACCGAGTTGCTCGGCAAGCAAAATCTGCTTTCGGGCAGCGACGTCGCCCAACTGCTGGCGCTACGAGCACGCGCGGGGCTGGGCCCTCCTGCTGCCGCGCATGCCGAGACGCTGGTTACGTCCGAGGCGAATGAACCTGAGCGGATTACCTTGACACGCCATGAATTGGACGCGCTGATTGATGACGCGCTGCGGAATCATCGATCAAGGCAGTAGCTGACCCGCTTTTTTACTGCGCGATAGTCACGTAGCGAGTCTTCCCGCTAAAGTGAATTTCTCTCACCGCTCCTTGCTCCGCTAGGAGATTGGAATAGGGCGACTTCTGAGAGGAGTCTTTCCACTCCACATTCGCCTGTGCCACGGTTTTGCCATTCTGGAGGAACATCACCTTGCTGCCGTCGGCCTTCACCGTGTACGTGCCGGGAGCGAGAGAAGTGCCGCCAAGGGTGACTTGAGTCATAACGTTCAACGTGGTTGCTATATCGCCCTTATTGGCCGCAGTATTCGCACGAACGGCCGAGGATGCGAAGAACATCAGCGCAACTGCGACAAATGCAAGGGACAATTTAAAGCTGGTGCGAGACATATTTTCTCCTTTTGGGATTGCTACTAGCGATCAGACGCTGCAACTTCGCGCGAGGGAGCAAGCTAGCGCGCATTTTTTACAAAAGAGCGACTAATCGCGCGATCTTTTTCTTCGCCGCGTAAAATAAGGCGTCTGCGATATCGATCTATCCGCTTTTGGCGGCAAATTGCTCTCCGTTCTACGAATTTTTGTAGAATTTCAAAGCTCCAAAATTCCATAGAACTGTCGGTCCTGTTTTGCTCCTTCATTTGGAGATACGAAGTGACGCTCGGATTTGTTTCGTGCTTTGGGCGTTCGTTGACACTTTTTTTGTGCTAACCGATAATCGCTGCTCATGATTGGAATGCTTCGTGGCACGCTGCTGGAAAAACGCCCTAACCAAATCCTGCTCGATGTGGCGGGTGTGGGATATCAGGTGCAGATTCCGCTTTCCACGTTCGCGGGGCTCGGCGCGCTGCATCAGGAGGCGACGCTTCTCATCCACACGCACCTGCGCGAAGACGCGCTAACGCTTTATGGTTTTCTTACGGCGCGCGAAAAGCAATGCTTTGAATTGCTGATCTCCGCTTCGGGTGTTGGACCGTCACTCGGCCTGAAAATTCTTTCGGGCATGGGTATGGACGACTTGGTCCCCGCGATACGGAAGGGCGATATCGCGCAACTGGTTCGTATCCCGGGCGTTGGAAAAAAGACGGCAGAACGAATGGTTGTCGAGTTGCGCGACAAACTCGCGGCCGTAGATGTGCCGGGGAGCGGCAAGCCGGCCACGCGTTCGCAGCTTGAGGCAGACGTCGGATCCGCTCTGATCAATCTCGGCTACGATGCGAGAGCCGTGGAAAAAGCGATCGAAAAGGCGCGATCCGCTCACAGCGCCGATTTTGAGGCTCTGCTACGCGCTTCTCTGCAAATCCTCGGAGCCGCGGCCATGCAGAAATCCGCACACGCCGGAATCGAATAATCTCAGATGGCAGAGACTCGCGACCGAATCATTTCCGGCAAAGCCTTCGACGAGGACGCGCGCCTCGACGCGAGCGTCCGCCCTATTAGTTTCGCCGATTATATTGGACAGGATCGCGTGAAAGAGAATCTGCAAATCGCCGTGCAGGCGGCCCGTGCACGCGGCGAAGCTTTGGATCATGTGCTTCTGTATGGACCACCAGGGCTTGGAAAGACAACGCTCGCCCAAATTCTTGCTAACGAGATGGGTTCGGCCATCAAGATCAGCTCGGGACCGCTACTCGAAAAAAAGGGCGATCTTACGGCGGTGCTAACGTCCCTTGATCCTCGCGATTTTCTCTTTCTCGACGAGATTCACCGTTTGCAGGCCTCGTTGGAGGAGATTCTCTACCCTGCGATGGAGGATTTTCGCGTCGACTTGATCATTGGGCAAGGGCCGGGCGCGCGCGTCCATCCTTATCAGTTGAATCATTTTACATTGATCGGCGCGACTACGCGGGCGGGACTAATCATGGCTCCGCTCCGTTCGCGTTTTGGGATTGTCCACCGGCTCGAATTCTATACGCCCGAGGACTTGCTGCGTATTGTTACTCGATCGGCCGGAATCCTGGGGATCGCGATTGACCGGGAGGGGGCCCTTGAAATAGCGCGCCGCAGTCGCGGCACTCCGCGCGTGGCAAATCGCTTGTTGCGGCGCGTGCGCGATTACGCGGAGGTGCGCGCGCAAGGGCATATCACGCTTGGGGTCGCTCGCGATGGCCTGGCGATGCTCGGAGTCGATGAGCACGGCCTGGACGACACCGACCGCAACCTATTAATGGCAATCATTCAGAAATATTCCGGAGGGCCGGTGGGGTTGAATACATTAGCTGCCGCGCTAAGTGAAGAAGAAGATGCGATTGAGGAAATTTACGAGCCTTATCTGATGCAACTGGGTCTGATTGATAGGACGCCACGGGGACGCGTCGCAACGGCGCTTGCGTACAAGCATTTCGGCCTAGAAGAGCCGCGGCGACAGTCGGGTCTTTTCTAGGTCCAATTCCGACGGATGCGGAGGATGCACGATGTGCGCTCCGCATCACGGATGTCTCGTTAAATCCGGAACCCCGCTTATTGTTTGGTGTTAGCGGCGGCAGACATGTGGGCCTGGCGTTCGCGTGTAAGATGCGGCACGATGCCGATAATCCTTTCAACGAGCATGAGTTGACCGCGATGGTGCATCTCGTGTTCTTTAACGCTGAGCAGCATGTCGAGACGAGTGCGGGAGGCGGGGCTTCCGCCGGACGGCATCGAAACACTTTCCGCCAAAAAATCATCGCTAAGCCTCTCAAGCCATGCGGCCCATGCCTCTCCATTACTGCGCAGGAGCTCAACGATTTGCGCTTTGGTGCGCGGCTTTTGCTCTTCCGCGGCCATTCGCTGCATTAGAGCCGGAAAATCGAAACCGGCAAGCGTTGAAAGCTTCTTTTTGCCATGAACCTCTTCCTGAAACGCCTGGGAGACTGCGATGTGCGTTAGCAACTCAGCGATGCTCCGGGTTCCTGGGGCGGCGCGAAAGTTGTATTTGTCTTCCGGGATGTCTTCCGCGATCTGTAACGTATTCTTCCGGACCGTGCGGGAGTTCGCTGCGAGCTGTTGTCCTCCGTAATGATTCATGAATCGCCTCCTTAAGTTTTGGATGTGGGCAGGCCATTAGCTTGTAAAAGCTTGGGCACCGGCGATCAGATGATTGCAAGGAGCAGTTGGACGCAGGTTCCGTGCGAATCGTCGCCGTCGTTGGCACGCAGCAAGCAAGGGCCGAGGCGATGGCCAAGGGCATGCCCCCAAAAAAGTGATCCAACCCATTCATGGACGCTATGGGTTTCGTGTATCATTTTGTGGCATTCTATTGGACGTCCCCTATCTAGCTAGTCGTATGGACCTCGGGGTCATCCGCTTACAGAGCGAAGTCCTAGGATCGTAGTTTCCTTCGGAAGCTCAGCGTGTTGGCGCGAATTACAGATGAGAGACGAAACAGAACGTAATCCAGTTTATCCATTTCATGGGCTGCCGCCTGCCCAGGGGCTATACGATCCCAGGCACGAGCACGATGCTTGTGGTGTCGGTTTTGTGGCAAATATTGAAGGCGAGAAGTCTCACGATATCGTCCAAAAAGGCATTCAGATTCTCATTAATCTTACTCACCGGGGCGCTTGCGGCTGCGACCCTGCTACGGGTGACGGCGCCGGCATACTGATCCAGATACCGCACGCTTTCTTTGCACGTGAATGCTCGGAGGCCGGTTTTGAGCTTCCAAATCCCGGTGAGTACGGGGTCGGAATGGTGTTCCTGCCGGTCGATCCGCAGGAACGGATCATCTGCGAAGGGATTTTGGAGAAGGCGGCGCGTCAGGAAGGTTTGAAGCTGCTTGGATGGCGCGATACGCCGATTAACGGCAACTCGATTGGCCGTATAGCTCGCAGTTCCCAGCCATATATCGAGCAGATCTTTATCCGCTGCGGCAAAGATATGGACCAGGATGCGCTGGAGCGCAAACTCTACGTTGTCCGCAAGCAAGCGGAAAATGCGGTGGAGAGCTCCAAGCTCAAGGAAAAAGACTTTTTCTATATCCCGTCCCTTTCGTCGCGAACAATTGTCTATAAGGGCCTGCTTCTTGCGCCGCAAATTGCGCACTTTTATACGGAATTGGCCAATCATGAAGTGAAGAGCGCAATTTGTCTGGTTCACCAGCGCTTTTCGACAAATACGTTTCCGAGCTGGAAGCTCGCGCATCCTTATCGCTACATCTGCCACAACGGCGAGATCAATACGCTGCGCGGAAACCACAACTGGATGTACGCCCGGCAATCGGTGCTCTTCTCACCACTTTTCGGGAAAGACATGAAAAAGCTTCTGCCGATTATCACTCCGGGCGGAAGCGATTCGGCGATGCTGGACAATGCGGTGGAGCTGCTAACGCTGGCGGGCCGGAGTTTGCCGCACGTGATGTCCATGCTGATACCGGAGGCGTGGGACGGCGATAACGCCATGCCAGAAAACGTGAAGGCGTTCTACGAATACCACGCTTCATTGATGGAACCGTGGGATGGGCCCGCGGCAGTCGTATTTACCGACGGGCGGGTGGTGGGAGCGAAACTCGATCGCAACGGTTTGCGCCCGGGCCGCTTTGTGGTGACGTCAGATGGCCTGGCCGTAATGGCATCAGAGGCAGGCGTGCTGCCGATCAAGCCGGAAGATATATGCATGAAAGGACGGTTGGCGCCGGGCCGCATGCTTCTGATCGACACCGAACAGAAGCGCATGATTTCGGATGAAGAAATCAAGGCGCAGCTCGCCGAAAGGCGTCCGTACCGGGAGTGGCTGAAAGAAAACCAGATCACGCTGGACCATCTACCCGCGCCGACGAACGTCTTGCCGACGAATCACGAAACGATTCTGATGCGCCAACGCGCCTTCGGGTACACAGACGAGGATCTGAAAACGATCCTGCGCCCTGCCGCGCTGGATGCGCAAGAACCGGTTGGTTCAATGGGTATCGATACGCCGCTGGCGTGCCTGTCCGATAAGCCGCAGCTACTTTTCAATTATTTCAAGCAGTCGTTCGCGCAGGTGACGAATCCGGCTATCGATCCGATTCGCGAAGACCTCGTGATGTCATTAAATTCGTATATCGGATCCGAAGGGAACATTCTCGACGAGACGCCGAAGAATTGCCATACGCTGAAACTGCGACATCCGATTATTTCCAACTGGCGGCTGGAAAAACTGCGTAGCGTCAAGTGGGGAGATTTCCTCGCGACCACCCTATCGACGCATTTTGCCGTGAGCGACGGTGAGCAGGGACTCGAAAAGGCGGTTGAGGAGTTGTGCCGCCGAGCGTCCGCAGCGATTAAGGACGGCTACACAATATTGATTCTGTCCGATCGCTTCATAACCCGCGAAAAGGCGCCAATCCCAAGCCTGCTTGCGCTTTCTGCCGTTCACAATCATTTGATTCGCGAAAAGACGCGGAATCAGGTGGCGCTAATCGTCGAATCGGGCGAACCACGCGAGATCATGCATTTTGCGCTGCTGTTAGGCTATGGCGCGAGCGCGGTGAATCCTTTCCTTGCGATCGAAACGCTCGAGGACCTTTGGCGAGACGGGCATTTCCCGGCCGAATATTCGTGGGACAAGGTCTTCAAGAGCTATATGAAGGCTACTGATAAAGGTCTTCTGAAGACGTTCTCGAAAATGGGCATCTCCACGCTCCAGAGTTATCAGGGCGCACAGATTTTTGAAGCGATTGGATTGAACAAGTCGCTTGTGGACCATTACTTCACAGGGACCTCTTCACGCATCGAAGGCGTGGGAATGGAAGTGCTTGCACGTGAGGCCCTGATGAAGCACGAATTTGCCATGCGGCCGCCAACTGAATCGGAAACGGAACTGCGAGTCGGCGGTGAATATCAATATCGCGTGGGCGGCGAACGTCATCTGCTGAATCCTTTGACCGTCAGCAAGTTGCAGCACGCGGTGCGGGAATCGAAATTCGCGACGTACGAGGAATTTGCGAAGATCGTGGACGGCCAGAACCGCGACTTTCTGATGCTGCGCGGCATGTTTGACTTCAAACCCACGGAATCGCCGATTCCGTTGCAGGAAGTGGAGCCCGCTTCAGAAATCGTGAAGCGATTTGCGACGGGTGCGATGTCCTTCGGTTCAATCAGCAAGGAAGCGCACGAAACGCTGGCGATCGCGATGAATCGCATGGGCGGGAAGTCAAACACCGGAGAGGGCGGAGAAGATGAGACGCGCTTCCGCCCGGACCCGAACGGCGATTTGCGGAGGAGTGCGATCAAGCAGGTCGCGTCCGCACGCTTTGGCGTGACGATCAATTATCTCGTGAATTCGGACGACCTTCAGATCAAGATTTCGCAAGGCGCAAAACCCGGGGAGGGCGGGCAGCTTCCGGGACACAAGGTGGATTGCGAAATTGCGAGAGTTCGCCATTCGATTCCCGGCGTTGGCTTGGTCTCGCCGCCGCCTCATCACGATATTTACTCGATTGAGGACCTGGCGCAGCTCATTCATGACCTGAAGAACGCGAATCCGAAGGCGCGAATTTCCGTCAAGCTGGTGGCCGAAGCGGGAGTGGGAACGGTTGCCGCGGGCGTCGCAAAGGCGCACGCGGACGTGATTCTAATTAGCGGCTATGACGGGGGAACGGGCGCGTCGCCGATCAGCTCGATTCGGCATGCGGGAGTGCCATGGGAACTTGGGTTATCGGAAACGCAGCAAGTGTTGGTGCTCAATGATCTGCGCAGCCGCGTGAAGCTGCAGGTAGACGGCAAATTGCAGACAGGCCGGGATGTGGCTGTGGCCGTGTTGCTTGGCGCTGAGGAATTTGGCTTTTCCACATCGGCGCTGATATCGATGGGCTGCATCATGATGCGGAAATGCCACTTGAATACTTGCCCGGTCGGAATCGCGACGCAGGATCCGGAGCTGCGCAAAAAATTCGAAGGGCAGCCGGAGCACGTGATCAATTTCTTTTTCTTCGTTGCCGAGGATCTTCGCGGGATTATGGCGGAGCTTGGCTTCCGTACGGTCGACGAAATGGTGGGACGCGTCGATTGCCTGGAGCAGCGAACGGACGTGGAGCACTGGAAAGCCAAGGGTATCGATCTTTCGGCAGTGCTGTACGATCCGCCGGTGCCAAGCCACGTGGTGCGCAGGAGCCTGATTGCGCAGGACCACGGTCTTGAGCATGCGCTTGATAAAAAGCTGATTGTGATGGCGCAAGAGGCGATTGAGAGTGGACGACCCATCGCTCTGGAGATGCCGATCAGAAACGTTCATCGCACGGTTGGGACAATGTTGAGTGGAGAAATCGCGCGGCGACATGGCTCCGCAGGACTGCCCGATGATACGGTGCAGATTCATTTCATTGGGTGCGCTGGACAAAGCTTCGGCGCGTTTCTTGCCAAGGGCGTGACGTTGACGCTGGAAGGCGACGCGAATGATTACGTCGGCAAAGGTTTGTCCGGCGGGAGGCTCGTAATTTATCACCCGCCGAAGTCGACCTTCGCGCCGGAAGAAAATATTTTGATTGGGAACGTTTGCCTGTATGGCGCAACGAGCGGCGAGGCCTTCTTCGGAGGCATGGCCGGCGAACGTTTCGCGGTGCGCAATTCAGGCGCTACGACCGTTGTGGAGGGAGTGGGCGATCACGGCTGCGAATACATGACGAACGGCCTTGTGGTCGTTTTGGGTAAAACCGGCCGCAACTTTGCGGCAGGAATGACGGGTGGGATCGCTTACGTGTTTGACCAAGCCAGCGATTTCGCACAGCGTTGTAATCGCATTGAAGTGGATCTGGAGCCAGTGGCAAGCGAAAACGATGTGGAGACGCTTTTCCGGTTGATTTCGCGCCATTGCGAGCTTACCGGCAGCCCGCAGGCAAAGTGGATTCTCGAAAACTGGGACACAACTCTGCCCAGGTTCGTCAAAGTGTTCCCGTATGAATACAAGCGGGTCCTTGGATTGCCCCGAACGGCTCCGGCCGCGGCACACGCGGGAGGGCATGCTGTTCATGGGTAAGGCAACGGGCTTTAAGGAGTACGCCAGAGAAACTCCAACGCGCCGGCCAGTCGAGGAACGCGTTAAGGACTATTTCGAGGTTTACGAGCCGTTCGGCGAAGACCGCGTGCGTACGCAGGCGGCGCGCTGCATGGATTGCGGCATTCCGTTTTGCCACACAGGCTGTCCCGTTAACAATATCATCCCGGACTGGAACGATCTGACGTATCGCGACGAATGGAAAGAAGCCATTCGCGTGCTGCATTCGACAAATAATTTTCCTGAGTTTACGGGGCGCATCTGTCCGGCGCCATGCGAAGCTGCGTGCGTTTTGGGCATCAATGAGCCACCGGTCACAATCAAGTTGATTGAAAAATCCATCGTCGAACACGCCTGGAAAGAAGGGTGGATAAAACCAGAGCCGCCGAAAACGCGAAGCGGCAAGCGCGTGGCCGTTGTGGGGTCTGGTCCGGCGGGACTAGCTGCGGCGCAGCAATTAAATCGAGCGGGACATTTAGTAACGGTATTCGAGAAGGCAGACCGGATTGGCGGATTGCTGCGTTACGGGATTCCCGATTTCAAGATGGAAAAGCAGGTGCTCGACCGGCGCCTCGACCAGATGAGCGCGGAAGGCGTTGTGTTCCAGGCGAACGCACATGTCGGGCAAAATGTTTCCGTCGAGGATCTTCGCAAAGATTTTGACGCGATTCTGCTTGCAGGCGGCGCTGAGAGTCCGCGTGATCTGCGGGTGCCTGGCCGAGAGTTGAAGGGCATTCATTTCGCGATGGAGTATTTGCCTCAGCAAAACAAGAAGATCGCGGGCGACAAAGTGGCACGCCAAATTCTTGCGACGGGCAAACGCGTGGTGATCATCGGCGGCGGCGATACGGGAGCGGACTGCCTCGGCACCTGCCATCGGCAAGGTGCGACTTCGGTATTGCAGTTTGAAATCATGCCGATGCCGCCGCAAGAGCGGC
Organism: Candidatus Acidiferrales bacterium; assembly: GCA_050746865.1. Lineage (GTDB taxonomy): Bacteria > Acidobacteriota > Terriglobia > Acidiferrales > UBA7541 > Palsa-295. The sequence goes on along the minus strand of JBOGMU010000076.1, from coordinate 719 downwards.
ATCCGAGTACGCCGTGGCCCTTGTGGCCGTTGCAATTACGGACGGAGAGCGCGCACGAAGAAGGCGGCACGCGCGATTGGGCTGCGGCAACGACGAAATTCACGGGCAATGGAAACGGCAGTGTGAAGGAACTTCATGGCGTGCGAGTCGGACCGCCGCCGAAGTTTGAGCCTGTGCCGGGAACCGAATTCGCGATCGAAGCGGATCTGGTGCTCCTGGCGATGGGATTCGCCGGCCCTGTGAAACATGGCATGGTGGAGCAGCTTGGCATTGAGCTGGATGCTCGCGGCAATGTGGCTGTCAAAGGGAATTATGCCAGCTCCGTGCCGGGAATTTTTTCGGCAGGAGATATGCGGCGCGGACAATCGCTTGTGGTTTGGGCCATCGCTGAAGGCCGCGGAGCAGCCAAGGCCATCGACGAATACCTGGGGTCAGTTCAGTAGCGCGTCTGTTCGTCGTCGTCCGTGCACGTTGTGTACGCATCCATTTTCATTGCTCCCCCGATAACTGAGAAGAGCTCGCCCATGTGACCGACTGGGCGTGGCGTAAGCGTGAAACAATGTGGGCATTCGGCCGCGCCGCCTGGCTAAAATGCGGAGCCAGATCTACGGCTGCGAAAGCGGAGGGAAACACCTCTTCACGACACGAGAGAATGGCGGTGAATTCTCCATCCACACCCGATGATTTTCGCAGTGACTCCGCCACGGCGAGTACTCACC
>JBOGMU010000075.1:0-3647 GCA_050746865.1 Candidatus Acidiferrales bacterium | reverse complement strand
CCGTTTGACCGATGGTGCTGCATCCGCTATCATGTGTTCGCGTGGTGGAGCAGCCTGGTAGCTCGTCGGGCTCATAACCCGGAGGTCGTTGGTTCAAATCCAACCCCCGCAACCATTTTCTAACTGATTTTAAACGGCTTAACGATTCGCTCTCGTTAGGCCGTTTTTAATTTACGTCCGTTCGCGTCCGAAATCTCGAAAGTACGGCCCCAAACGACACCGCCCAACTGACTAGCGGCCCGTTTCGCGTCCTCCCCTGCAACGTGCGTATAGACGTTTAAGGTCAGCCGCGTATCGGTATGACCTAGACGGTCCTGCCGCACTTTAAGGGGAACGCCAAAACGATCCATCAGGGTTTCGTTCGCGTGCCGGAAGGCGTGGAAAGCATTACCATGCGGCACGTCGATTCCGATTTTTTGGAGCAACGGTTTGAACTTCCGCTTCAACATTCGGTTCGCATCCCACGGCGTGCCGTTCTTGCTTGAGAACAACAACCGCGAGACGTTCGGACGCCATGACTTTAGAAACTCGACTAGGTGTGCAATGCACTCAGCCGAGAGATCAACAACCCGGACGCTCTTCTGTGTCTTAGGGCTGCCGATCTTCCCGCGCCAAGCACTCTGACGCACGAGCAATAAGCCGCGCTCTAGGTCTATGTCGTCAATCGTGAGTCCGCACAACCCGCCGCACCTAAGCCGCGTTTCTGCCAAAAGCCCGTAGAACGTCCGATGCGGTTCCTTCGCAGCCGAAATAATGGCTTGCACATCTTCGGCGGAAAAGAAGAACCGCTGCGCTTGCTGCGGACGTGGAAGCACGATGCCATCGAAGATGTCGTGCGCCGCGTGACGCCAAGCACGAGCCGAGCGCCACATACTCTGGACGTGACGCAGAAGTTCCGAACGGTCTTAGGGCTGGCCTTTTGGTTAGAAACGAATCGCTGCACCATCTCCGGCCCGATATCTTTAAGCTGAAATCGCCCGAAGAACGGGTTGAGATGCTTGCGAATATGCAGCTGATAGAGTTTGAGGCTGTTGACGGTTTGAATTGTGTGACTACGTCTGCGACCCATCGCTTCGCAAACTGCGCGAAGGTTGCCGTTGGTCTAGCGCGATACATGGGGTTATTGATCGTAGCCAGCCGATCCTCTAATGCGCGGAGCGCCAGCTTGCGTGTCGGATAATCCTTGAGCGTACCCAAGAATTCCTGACAACGACTTCGCCGAGTTGTATTTCCTTCGATCACATCCTCACGCCATCGTCCGAAAAAGGGCACCACGCTCTTTCTTCCCATCGCAGAGCCTGCAAAATGAGCAAATGGCGGCCTTACTTCTCTAGGCCGCCACCAAGTTTCTCAGGACATGACACACTACCCCAAGGCCGGAACGCTTGACAAGAGACGACGGTCTCCAATAAGATTCATCCACATCTTTTCGTTTCTCTGGGACTCTGATTCTCTCGTACACGCTGGCTTTACTGCGGACTTATCGGACTGAGGAGGTCCCATGAAGGCTTTCGATGCTTGCCGCTTTTCAATCGGTTTCTCTGTACTGTTGTGTTCGGCCTGTTTCTTGACCCCGCAAAGGACTAAAGCTCAACAGACCTGGAATTTGGCTGTTGGAGCCGAGAGCCGGGATCAGGCCAAGCAGGCTGAGGCTTTTTTGCCGAACGAAGTTTGGGTTCGTCCGGGCGATAGCATAACCTGGACGGCTCAAGCGAAAAACGAACCGCACACAGTTACGTTTCTGAAGCCAAATGGAATTGTTCCGCCTCCGCCACCGCCGGAAGGTCCTCCTCCGTGCCCGCCGCCCGCGAGCGGAGTCCAGCCGAGTGGGTCGAGCTTTACGGGTGCCTCGTGTGTAACCAGCGGGCCACTCACTAGCCCCGCTACTTACACGGTGAAGTTTCCCACCGCCGGAAATTACGAGCTGATCTGCCTGTTCCATGCGGATATGACTGGCGTCGTGCATGTTGTGAGTACAAATCCGGAATCGCCCTTCTATATGGCGACTCTGCCGTACATTCAGGCGGACTATGACAAGCAGGGGCGCGACAATGCGGCCGACATGATCGGCGATACAGATTCGCCGTATGAGGAGCGCAACGATTTTCGCCATTCGCAGAACGTCATACTCATGACCGGCGAGGAGTCAGCCTCAGGGGGAGGACGCGAACAGTTTTCGATCGTTCGGTTTCTCCCCGGGAAGATTGTGGTCCATGTCGGCGATACGGTGGAGTGGATTAATACCGATCCGGCCGAACCCCACACGGTCACATTCGGAACCGAACCTGCCAATCCGATGGCACAAGTGAACGTGAAGACGGACGGCGATGGAGCGCTTCACGGCAATATCGGCTCGCCGACGGATAGCGTCAGCTCGGGATTCCTATTGAATACGCCCGAGAACGCGACCGGCGCGCCGCTGCCGCCACAAGGATCAACGCGAATCCGAATCACGTTTACGCACGCGGGCACGTACAAGTACATCTGCGCGCTGCATGACGTGTCCGGGATGCGTGGCACCGTAGTCGTACTCCCTTAGACCATGTGCCTAAAAGCCAAGAGCACTCACGGCAGCCTCTGGCAGTTGCTGAGTGCGGCGGAGATTTTGCTCATGCTCTTGTGCGGAATTGCTGTGGGAGGTCAGGCTCAGGGGACCCCAAAATCCCTTGAGCCTGCCCCGGCAAAAAGCGTCGAGCCGGACTACCGCGGTGGTCTCGTATCCCCATCTCTCGAAAAGCCGAAGTTCACTCTCACGGATACATCCGGCAGGCCCTTTGACTTTCGGGCAAAGACTCAAGGAACTGTCACGCTCCTGTTTTTCGGATATACGCATTGTCCGGATGTGTGTCCGCTCCAAATGCAAATGCTCGGCAGCGCAATGAAGAAAATCCCGCCGACCGCAGCGCGAGAAATCAAGGTGGTTTTCGTGACGACGGATCCGGATCGAGATACACCCTCGGTTTTGCGCGCCTATCTTGACCATTTTAACAAAGACTTCATCGGCCTTACAGGAAGCGAACAGGCCATCGAAGCGGCGCAAATTGCCGCGAATCTCAGCCCTGCCAAGAAATCAGCTGTTCGCCCTGACGGTGGCTACGAGGTCGGTCACGCGGCATTTGTCCTCGCCTATACCAAAGACAATCGCGCGCACGTGATCTACCCTTTGGGTGTGCAACTCGACGATCTGGTTCACGACCTGCCGCTTCTTACAACGGAAACCTGGGCCAAGCCATAAACAGAGCGCTGTGTCTTTGGGCTGAAAGGTTCTACGCAAGGGCTCTTTTCACGGCGGCGCGGGTTTTCTCCAGGCCGGTTCGTGAGTTTTCTTCGGCGCTCATCTTCCCTTTTGGAACGAATTGGGAAAAGAAGGAAACAATAGACCGAATGGGGAGAAACGTCAGAAATTAAGCAACCGGCCATCTTCTTTGTTTCGGTGGCTTTTTGGCTTCTTTGGCTTTTTATTTTTCTGTGTAGTTTGTTGCTTAAAAACGCGAGCCTTTCCCTGCCACGTCTCGTAATTTCGTAGCGAAACTTGCCGGCGGCTTTTGCGGCGCGTTACGTAACCGAAGCCCGCATATCGCTGAAAATCACGCGCCACCTGACGAATCGGATAGATGCCCACAGCACCGGCCACCTGAGCGTAGCTC
>JBOGMU010000074.1:0-1701 GCA_050746865.1 Candidatus Acidiferrales bacterium | reverse complement strand
ATGTCGAAAACCACATCGACATTCTTTACCTCCACGGTATTGTCGTCATTCAATTGAACCGAGCCGCCGCTCAGGTGCAGTTTGATGGAATAATTCGCCGAAAACGGACCAAAATTCCCGCCATCGGACTTGGAGAACGTAAAGTTGTCCCGGATAACGTTGAACAACTGAGTGAATGCGTTCGAAGACGCGGCTATTGTAATTTGGCTCATTGTTTCACCTCGTTCAGACGGTCATGGTGATGAAGACCTTGAGTTGGTCTTCTTCCACAGCGGGATTATTGGGCACCGGCGGATTTGGCGTCGGCGAGAGCGTGATGGTGGCAATATTGAACAGCGGAAAGCTCAATGCAAGCGCCTGTAGTGAAATCGCCAGTTTTTGCCGCAACACGACATTCACCGCGGTCTTGAGGTAGCAGTTGATGTTATCTTCCAGTTTCTCCGGCGTGATATCGACGGTATCGATGTCTTCGATTACGCCGAGCAGAAAGCCATTAGGAGTGCGTTCGAAGTGTCCAATTACGAAAACGTCAAGACAGAAACAGTTCGGCCTGCCGCGGAGGACGATGGGTGGCTGATTCTCTCCTGGTTGGACCGATGTCCCGGCAATTGGTTGCCCCGATGTCCCCACCGGAACCTGCTGCACTTCCTCATCGGACGGACACTCAAGCCCGCCGCAAACACGGAAGGCCAGACTGAAGCGCTGCGGTTTGAGTGGTGGATTCAGTTCGGCTGGCAGCTTGATCTTGTTACTAGGGTAGAAGTCGATCGCCGCTTTCGTAAGCTGCGCGCAGAATCCGATCATGACGACCGGTGAACCGGACCCTATGATCGGAACGGGCGGTTCAATCGTGAAGATCGGATTTCCGTACTTCGTTACATCCTTAGTGAATTCTGGTTGGTTACACCAGAATCTGGGGTTTTTGGCGACATCCGCCGTGGCATAGTTGAACCACGACGGACGCTGTCGCATGATGTGTTGAATAACACGGTTCACTCCGTCTTCATGTACGGAAGCGAACAAATCGCAGTTATCGGTAAAAGCCACGGTTATTCTCCTTGAGGCCGCAACCCGCCTAATGTGATTTATTGAAGTTCTTTCATCTCCGACGCTGGTTCCTGATTGGCGCAGGAGAAGCGTTACAGCCCGCTCTCAAAAATGTGAAGCTGTGCGGTAGGCGACTTACTGTTCCCGGAGCGTGCGAGCCGGATCGATGTGAATCGCGCGGGCGGCGGGATTCCAGGAAGCGAGTACGGCGACCACGATCATCAGAAGAATAGCCAAGATATAAGTCGTGGGGTCGCGCGGGCTCACGCCGTAGAGCACCGCCGATAGAAGCCGCGCGGCCGCAAGCGTGACAAGGGTTCCTATTGAGATACCAGCGGCGCAAAGTACGAAAGTACGCCTGAAAACGGAGGAGAGCACTTGAACCGGTTGCGCGCCCAACGCCATCCGAATACCGATCTCATGCGTCCGCCGCGACACGGCATACGCCATCAGAGCGAACAGACCCGTGGCTGCCAGCACCATGGCGAGCACGCCAAAAACACCCAGGACTATCGCGGCGGCGCGGGCCGGAAAGAGCGGCAATGCCAAATGATCTTTCAGGCTGCCAACGTTGAAAAGCGTCAGCTCCGGATCGAGATCGAGCACGGTCTTACTTAGCCGCTTCGTGGCCTCCCCGGAAGCTAACGGCGTGCG
>JBOGMU010000073.1:0-28380 GCA_050746865.1 Candidatus Acidiferrales bacterium | reverse complement strand
CAGAAGATCGTGTTTTTAGTGCGCGGCGATCGGGTCGAGCGCCACGCGGTCAAAGTCGGAGAGAATATCGGCGGATCGACACAGATTCTCGCCGGTCTGTCGGCGGGGGATACGGTCGTAGTCAACGGTCCGTCGGATTTGCACGATGGCCAGCAGGTTCAAATAAAGCGCTAGTGGTTCGGCATTCACGGGATCTCAAAGATAGGAGCATCGACATGGTGAGCGTGGATGGCAATGGAAAATCGGGAAGTCTGATACAAGTTCGTGGCTTGGATAAGACGTACCGTCGCGGAAATGAGGATATCCACGTCCTGCAAGGATTAAATCTGGATGTGGATAAGGGTGACTTCGTCGCCTTCATGGGTCCTAGCGGCTCCGGCAAAACCACGCTGCTCAACTTGCTGGGCGGCCTTGATGTGCCGACGCGCGGCAGCGTTACCGTCGCGGGCGATGAGATCACGCACATGTCGGGCGGCAAACTCACCGAATGGCGCGCCCGCCACGTGGGTTTCATTTTCCAGATGTACAACCTGATCCCTGTTCTCACAGCTTTTCAAAATGTCGAGTTGCCGTTGCTTTTAACGAAGCTCTCCAAGGCCGAACGCCGAAAGCACGTCGAGACAGCCCTCGCCGTCGTCGGTCTGGCCGACCGCATGCATCACTACCCCCGCCAGCTTTCCGGCGGTCAGGAACAGCGTGTGGCCATTGCACGCGCCATCGTCCCCGATCCCACTTTCCTTCTTTGCGACGAGCCCACTGGCGACCTGGATCGCAAGAGCGCCGACGAAGTGATGGACCTGATCAAGCGGCTCGTGAAGGAATATGGAAAAACGGTTCTGATGGTGACGCACGATCCCGTAGTTGCCCGCCAGGCGAACCTCACCTTGCATCTGGATAAAGGCGTGCTGGTCGAGGCGGGAGCGAGGCAAGCCGGCGTCAGCGTAGGAGGCGCGTTATGAAATACAGCCGCCTGATTTTCGCCAATCTGTTTCGCAAGAAGGCCCGGCTGATCCTGACGATTGGCTCGTTCGCCGTGGCTCTGTTCTTGTTTGCGTTTTTAGGCGTTGTTAACGACGCGTTCGGCCGCGGCGCCAACGTCGTCAGCGCGAATCGGCTCGTAATCACCAATCGCACCTCGATTATCAATACGATGCCGCTTTCGTATCGGGACCAGATCCTGCGTATTCACGGCGTGAAGTCCATTACGTTCGATAATTGGTTTGGCGGCGTATATCAAGATCCGAAGAATTTCTTCCCGCAATTCGTGATCGATCCGGAGAATCAGCGCGAAGTCTTTCCTGAACTCAAGGTCCCGGACGATCAATGGAGCGCGTTTTTGAAGGATCGCCAGGGCGCCATCGTCGGTGCCTCTACAATGCAGCGCTTCGGTTGGAAGATGGGCGACCGTATACCCATTAAAACGACGCTCTATGGCCTCGGCGACAAGAGCTGGGAGTTCAATATCGACGGCGTCTATCACGGATCAAAACCCGAGGACGACGAGACACAGTTCTGGATCCAGTGGGACTATTTCGAAGAGAGCGTTCCAGAAGCCGTTAAGGGCCAAATCGGTTGGTACACTCTGCGGATCGATAATCCCGACGACGCGCCGCGCATCGCCAAAACCATCGACGATATGTTTATGAATGCGCCCGATGAAACCAGGACGCAAACCGAATCGGCGTTCGCTGCGAGTTGGGTCAAGCAATTCGGAAACATCAAATTTTTGATCATAACGATCGGAACCGTCGTGTTCTTCACGCTCTTGCTCGTCACCGGCAACACCATGGCGATTTCCGTGCGTGAGCGCACTCCCGAGCTGGCCGTTCTGAAAGCGATTGGATTTTCCGACCGCGCTATCCTTGCTTTCATTCTCGGAGAGTCTCTCATGATTGCTATCATCGGTTGCGTCGGACTTTTACTCGCCTTCGCCGCGGTACCTTTCCTCAGCCGTGCGATGGCGGGCATGCTGCCGCCGCTTCTGATCACGCCGCAAGTGATCGTGACGGGAATATTGGCTGCGCTCGCAGTCGGAATCGTCGCCGCGATTCTTCCCGGCTTCGGTGCGATGCGCATGCGCGTAGTTGATGCGCTTCGGAGGGTCTGACGATGGCGTCAAAACTGATTGTCGGCGTGGTGGTCACGATCCTGGCCATTCTTGCCGTAACGTTCATCCTGATCATCGTCGGCGGGATCGTCGCGGGCCTGCTGGCGCCTTTCATAGGCTCCGTGCCGATTTCCTACAATTTCCGCAGCATCAGGGCCCGCTGGACGTCCACAATCGTCGCCATTCTCGGCATCGCGGGCACAGTGGGAGTGTTTGTGGCGATGCTCTCGCTCGCCCGTGGTTTCCGCGCGACTCTCGTCGCTTCTGGATCGCCGGGCAACGCGCTGGTCATGCGTGCAGGTTCCACAACTGAAATGATGGGCGGCATCACGCTGGATTCCGTGAGGCTCGTCGAAGACAAGCCGGGCGTAGCTCGAGACGCTTCGGGTACGCCGCTGGTAACTCATGAAGTCGTCGGTGTTATTCCGATTCCATTAATAAGCACCGGAACAGACGCCAACGTCGAAGTTCGCGGCGTTTCCTCCAATGTCCTCGAGATTCGAAAATTCGTGAAAATCGTTCAGGGTCGGATGTTCACACCGGGTTTGGATGAATTGCTCGTCGGCAGCAATGCCTCGAAAACATACGAGGGTCTGACGGTCGGCAATACCGTGAATTTCGGCGGCGGGCACTGGAAAGTCGTCGGCGTATTCGATGCGGGCGGTTCCTCGTTCGACTCCGAAGTCTGGTGCGACGAAGCTATCCTGAACGAAGTCCTCAAGCGCCCGGCGAATATTTTTCAATCCGCCACGGTTCACCTCACCTCGCCCGCCGCTTTCCAGCAGTTTAAGGATGCAATCACGGCCGATCCGCAGCTGAACCTCGAAGTAGAGCGCGAAGTCGATTACTACGCAAACCAATCCTCCACCATGACGCGGCTAATCACCGTGCTAGGCGGCCTCGTCGCCGCGATCATGGCGATTGGCGCGATTTTTGGCGCCCTAAACACGATGTATTCCGCCGTTGCCGAGCGCGGCCGGGAAATCGCCACCATGCGCGCGCTCGGATTCTCCAGTTGGAACGTGATCCTCTCCTTTCTTTTCGAGGCAGTCATCATTTCTTTTATCGCCGCGATTATCGGCTGCCTGGCCGTGTTGCCGTTGAATGGGTTGACGACACAGACCATGAATTTCCAGACGTTCTCCAGTCTCGCGTTCGCGTTCAAGATTACGTTCGATCTGCTGCTAATGGGAGTGGTGTTCGCGTTGGTGATGGGAGTCCTTGGCGGAATACTGCCGGCCATCCGTGCCGCCGTTCGCCCCGTAGCTGTCTCGCTCCGCGAGCTATAGATACGATCACAATCATCGGCAGGAGGTTAAGCGCGAACAGCTGCAAATATGCCGCGACTGCATGCCGCGACGCGCGAATGGGGCGTTCCCGCGCAGGAAGGCATGGCAAGCTCCGGTACCTCAGTCGACGGATTCGCAGTTGAACTCGATAATGTTGCGGTCGGGATCAAGGATATAAATCTGAGGGTGACCCGTGATGGAATTGGGCCGCGGTATAAGGCTCCGGAGATCGTCAGCCGCAAGGTCTTCGCGGAATCCCTTCTTGTGCAGCCAGTCCATCGTTTCCCTGTAGCTTTTCACCCTCAGGGCGAAGTGGATATCCTGCGGGTTATTCGGCCTGCCCTTCCGCTGTAAAGCGCCCATCCCCACGATGATGTGCAGATGCTGCTCAGCGTCTCCGATCTGAAACCACAGGCCAGGGAAATTGAACGGTGGGCGGTCGATTTCCTTAAGTTCCAGCACGTCGCGATAAAAGCTGCGCGACCGCTCAAGATCGTCGACGCCGATCAGAATGTGGTGCAAATACGCCTTCATTTTCGGCTTTGCCTGTGAATCGTCAGCCCTGTGGCGACGGCAACACGATGATAGAGGATTCCCGCGAGGTTGCAAGCGGTCAAACTCAACGCCGTGGGGCGGCAACTTGCATCACTACTTCATGACAAAGGATGTCTAAAGGTAAATAGCCCCGGGTGTTTGCCGGAAATTCAGTATTGGCATCCTTCTCGCCGCGGTGATATAAGCCAAGGGCCGGTCCTCGGGGGAGTACCGGCGGGGTACAGTGCGCCGCACTGGGGCAGCGCGATCATAGTACTGGTTGTTTCGGCATAGCAAATAGCTGGTACTGCACGCCTATTGACCCCTTCGCAAGTGACTCGTAAGATTTGCGTTAGTATTTAACCGTCGTAAAAATCCAATCAACCCGGCCGCTGGTGTCGTGGGCCTGGGAGTTGCATTGTTTGTATTTGCGGAACGTTTTACAGGTAACGCAGAAACCAACGGAAGGTTAAGACTCGTGGCGAACGCGACAAAAACCCCCAGTGCAGTGGCAGCGATCCTGGTTGCGGGAACGTTAGGAATCGTTTCGTTTGTAGGATGCAATCAATCGGTGCAGAAGACGATCGTAAAGCAACCAGCGCCGACGCCGGTGCCGACGTCTGCCGTCGCGTTAGCCGAGCTACCGCTGCCCAAGTCAAACAGCCAACTGCTAAGGTTGTTGCCAGGCGATATCCGCCCCGTTTCCGAGATTCTAATCGAGCGAGTACAAGCTGACTATGACGCCGGGCAGAAAGAAGCTGCGGCGGGGCATGAAGATGAGGCGCAGGCCGACTACAATGCCGCCCTTGATCTGATGTTGAAGGCGAATTATCCCGTAAACGCGGACCCGAAGCTGTCTCGTCTGTTTGACGAAATCGGAGACGTGGTTCAGGCAGACGACAAGACCGCGTCCGATGATGAGGCTGATTCAGACGCGTCCGCGGATACTACGGACGAAGCGGATGCGGATGTTCCATCCCAGCCCGCGCCTATCGATTCAATCGAGGATATGACTTTGCCGCCGGGTGATCCACGCCTGGCGTCGATGGCCCGCAGAGAACTGATCTCGGTGAAACACGATTTACCGCTGACGGTGAATCCCGCGGTATTGCAGTACCTCAGCTTCTTCACTACGCCAAGAGGACGTTCAGTTGTGGAGCATGGCCTCGAACGTGAAGGGCAATATGACGCGATGGTTCGCCGTGTCCTTCACGAAGAAGGAGTTCCAGAGGATCTTGTTTACCTGGCACAAGCCGAGAGCGCGTTCTTACCGGATGCGGTTTCGCGCGTAGGCGCGCGAGGCATCTGGCAGTTCATGCCCTATCGAGGCGAGGAATACGGGCTGGAGCGGAATTACTGGATCGATGAGCGCAGCGATCCGGAGCAGGCAACGCACGCGGCGGCGCGGCACATGCGCGACCTCTACGATATGTTCGGGGATTGGTATCTGGTTATGGCGGCTTACAATTCAGGACCCCTGACTGTGACCCGCGCCATCGAGCACACCGGATACGCGGATTTCTGGGAACTCCAGAAGCGCGGTGTATTGCCCAAGCAGACGCAAAACTACGTTCCTATCATTATTGCGATGGCATTAGTTGGCAAGGATCCGCAAGCATACGGCATTCATGTGGATCCAGAAAAGCCGTTGCAAGTGGATATGGTAAAGCCGGGGGCTTCAATTGACCTGCATCTGGTTGCGGATGCTTCCGGCGCGGATCTTGACAGCTTGCACGGTCTGAATCCGGAACTGCTCCGCAACATTACTCCAAGTGATCCGAGTTTCGCGCTGAGGTTGCCAGTGGGCATGGGCGCGCCATTTGAAGAGAAAATTCAGCAGGTGCCCGAGGAGAAATGGACGAGTTGGCGTCTGCATGAGTTTGAGGATGGCGAGACGCTTTCCGGCGTCGCTCGCACTTATCACGTGACGTTGGCTGCGCTGGAATCAGCCAACCACCTCGATGCTGATGCTACGTTGCCGTCAGGGTTCTTGCTAAACATCCCTGCCGCGCCACCCGAGCCAAAGCTTGTGCATTATCGTGTGCAGCGCGGTGATACGCTGGCCGGAATTGCGGATCGTTACGATGTGACCGTGGAGGAGCTGCGCCGATGGAATCACTTGCGCGGCACACACGTGGCGCGTGGCGCCCGGTTACGCATCTACGCGGGCGGCGCTGAGGCGCAAGCCACCGTTGCGCGAACTTCAAAAATGCCGGCGCGGGTGCAATCCACAGCGCATGCAGAGACCGTCAAAGCGGCCGAAGAAGTACAGCAGCACCGAGTAAAAGCGGGAGAAACGCTCTATTCGATCGCGCGGACATACGGGACGACGGTTTCGGCGCTCAAGGAATCCAACTCGTTCCTCGCGGCTCGTGCGTTGCAAGCGGGAGACGTGCTCGTAATCCAGTAGTTGACCCCATCGCTGACCGGCTGACTTCCGTAAATAAATCCCTTGATTTCAGTATTATGCAGAGGCACTATCTTGCTGCCGTTGTCGCTCGCGAAACGGACGCGCACAGATGGACATTCGAATTCTGGTTGTTGCTTGACAAAATTCCGCGACTCCGCTTATATGCGGCGAGGAGTTCCGGCATTCCCGAGACCCTACGGAGGATGAAATGTTTTACGCGAAGATGAACGACGAAGACGACGAGCTGCCGCAGTTCGAAGAAGAAGAGGGCGAGCAGCCCGGCGAAGCGATGGAAGAAACCGAAGAAGTAACTGTCGAGGAAGAGCCGGAAGAGGAGGGCATGGAAATGCCAGCCGCCGCGCCTGCGCGGAAACCGGCTCCCAAACCGAAAAAGACGGCCAGGAAGGCGGCTCCGAAAAAAAAGGCTGCAAGGAAACCGCCGAAAGCGAAAGCTAAAGCTAAAGCTAAAGCGAAACCGAAGGCAAAGAAGGCGGCGAAAAAGGGCGGTAAACGCCGGAGATAGTTTTCGTACAACTGCCTCCGCAGGGTCGCTTTAAGCCACAACCTCGGGCCGCGCGATGAATCGTGCGGCCTGTTTTTTTTACGGTCCGAAAAGGGAAACGAGAGTGCAAAAAAGGCACGTTTCGCTTGCAGGGAGCCGACACAGACCGTTAGCATACGCGGGCTGATGCCGCTGGCGATCGAGCAAATCCGCAGAATGCGAGGTGGTGCCCAGGCGCAACTAATGCGCTGCGCGGACGGAGGGTATTATGTGGTGAAATTTCAGAATAATCCGCAGGGCGTGCGGATTTTGGTGAATGAATTGCTCGCGACGAGAGTGGGCGAGAGGCTTGGATTGCCCACACCGCCGGCGGCGGTCGTGGAGGTGCGGCAGGCACTCATTGAAAATTCGGATGAAATGGCGATCCAACTGGGGCGTGGGCGGGCGCCCTACAAGGCAGGCTTGCAATTCGCATCACGATATCCTGGTGCTTCGCCTGCCGAATGTGCCGTCTACGATTTCCTGCCCGAGGACGCGTTGCGCGAAGTGAAGAATTTGGACGACTTTCTCGGCATGCTTGTATTCGATAAATGGACGTGCAACACGAACGGGCGCCAGGCGATTTTCTTCCGGCGGCCAGGCGAGGCGCGCTACGAAGCGCTGATGATCGACAACGGATTTTGCTTTAATGCCGGCGAATGGAATTTCCCGGACGCGCCGTTGCGCGGACTGTACGCGCGACATCGCGTCTATGACAGCGTGCGCGGTATTGACTCGTTTGAGCCTTGGTTGACGCGAATCGAAAAAATGGACTTGGCTGCGCTCGGTGCGATGGCGGACGAGGTCCCGCCCGAGTGGTACAATTCCGACTACGACGCGCTCGAGAAAATGATCGAGCATTTGAGCCGGCGCCGGACGCTCGTGCGGGAACTGATCGTTTCAGCTTGGAAGTCATCGGCACAGCCTTTTTTCAATTGGAAATGAACCATGCCTGAAGAAGCGCGCTTGAATTGCCGCTATCGCATTCTGCGATACGTGCCTAATCTCGTTCGCGATGAGTGGGTGAACGTTGGCGTACTACTCGAGGAGGTTTCGAACGGTGCGCAGACAAATCCTCGCCGCGAAATTCGCTTGATCGAGGAGGATGCCGAAATTGCCCGCGTGCGGCGGCTCCATCCCGGCGTGGATGAAAGCCTGCTGCGTTCGTTGCCCGGCGAATTCGAAGCCCGCTTGCACGCACCGGCTGAGCAAGTGGCCGTCTACCTTGGAAAACTCGATCAGACGCTCTCTAACACGCTCCAATTTGGGCCGCACAAAGGCGTCCTTGCCGAGGATTTCGACATCGAACTGGAACGGTTATTCCGCGAGCAGGTTTCGGTCCTGCGTACAGCCCGGTCGGGAGTGATCGAAACCACGGCGCAATGGATTCGCAAGCGGATCGATGATGTCTTCCGGCGGCGCCATATTCTTGCGCAGTTGGAGAAGAGAATCCGCGTCGATGAGTTCACAGAGCCCGGCGATCCCCTGAAGATCGATTACAGTTACCGCTTCAACGGCACTCGCGGATACATGCAGATTGTGCCTCTTAAGAGTGATACCACGCGTGCCAAAGTCTTCGCTTATACGGCCGAATGCATCCGCAGGCGCATCCAACACGCGGAGTTCGTGGCGCTGACCGAAACGGATCCCGCCACGGGAAATGTTCGGCACGAGTTCGTGAAGCGTCTCTTTGACGATCAACAGATTGCCATTGTGCCGCCGGGGCAACTCGACAGGTTTGCAGAGACGCTTCGTCCGCACTTGCAGTAGACCTGACGGAATTCGCGGCTCGCAATGCAATGCTGCTGCCCTGACTCGTTTTTAGAACTCGGGTAATTTTCCTGCATGTAGTCGTGCAACAATCAGTAGATGCAACCGGGGTTTTCACTCGCGATGGACGCCGCGCTGTTCATCTGTATTTTCCCCTTCATTTACTACGTCATCGCGATTTATGCCATCGGCAGATTCTTCGGTGATCCGTCCGTTCAGCCACGTCCTCAAGGCGGCTATACGCCTTTGGTTTCGATTCTAAAGCCGGTGCGGGGCCTCGACCCGGGAGCGTATGAAAATTTTGCCAGTTTCTGCCGTCAGGATTATCCCGAGTATGAAGTTCTTTTTTGCATCGATCGCGACGATCCGGCCGTACCCGTCGTCAAAAAACTCGTGCGCGATTTTGCCGGCCACAGTATCCGGCTGATCTACGGATCCGGCCGCGACGCGATCAATGACAAAGTGGCGCGTCTAGCGCGTCTCACATCCGAAGCGCGCTATGAGACGCTGGTAATCAGCGATAGCGACGTGCGGGTCGCACCGAATTATCTGCGGACGCTTGTCGCGCCGCTTGCGGATTCGGCGGTTGGTGCGGTGACGTGTTTCTATGCGCACTCCAAGGAGCACACGCTTGCACAACACCTTCAGACCATAGGCATGATCTCCGACTTCTACGCGGGAATTTTAACCGCGCGTCAGCTCGACGGCGTGAAGTTCACGCTCGGTCCCACGATTGCTACCACGCGCGCGCGCTTGTCTGGCTTCGGCGGTTACGAAGCCATCGAAAATCAACCCGGTGACGATCTGCTCGTTGGCCGCCTCATCGCTCAGCAAGGTTATCGCGTGGAACTGCTCGCGTATTCCTTTGATGTAGTAGCCGACTATGGTTCGCTATCCGACCTTCTGCACAAGCGCTTGCGTTGGATGGTCGTGATGCGGCATATGCGGCCATGGGGCCATCTCGGTCTGATTTTTACGCAAGGACTTTTCTGGTCACTGGTGGCGATTGCGATTCGACCTACCCTGGGAACCGTCTGCGCTTACCTGGGAACGTACGCGCTCTTAAGGCTGACGATGACATCCATGATTGGCAAATGGGGGCTGCGCCAAAAAGGGCTAGGGAAGCAGATGGCACTCGTCCCCGTTTGGGACGCAATGGCGTTCTGTCTTTGGTTAGCGAGTTTCTTGAGAAGAACCGTGCGCTGGCGGGGAGCCAGATATTACATCCGCAATGGCGAGCTCGTTCCGGCCGTGCCGCGGACGGTGGGCGCTTCCGCGGCAGATTGATCGCCCCAATCCCTTCGGAGCATAATCCTATTTTGCTGCGGCGATGGTTTGTGCGGCGGCGCGGTTTCTCTCATTGGTCGCATTGCGCCAATTGACCCGAGGCATCATCATCGAGACATCCACGCGGTCCTTGTAGCGGATCGCGACGTTCATCAGCGAATCCAGCAGGGAACTCGAGAGCAGGTGAGGGCGGAGCCCTAGATCGATCAGCTTGGAATGCTTGGCATTGTAATAGTGGGTTTCGGCTTCAACGCGTGGATCGGGCAGATGATCGACTGTCACTTTTAGACCCAATTCCTTCGCTGCGTTTTGCACGGCCAGGGCCAGATCCAGTACAGAGAACTGCTCGGTGAACTGATTGAAGACGCGGAATTCACCGGAAGCGGCGGGATTGAGGCAGGCCAATTCGATGCAGCGCACCGTGTCGCGAATATCAAGAAAGCCGCGTGTCTGTCCGCCTTTGCCGTAAACCGTGAGCGGATGCCCGATAGCGGCTTGCGCACAGAATCGGTTCAGCACGGTGCCGAATACCTCGTCGTAGTCGAAGCGATTAATCAGCCGCTCGTCCAAGGCCGCTTCATCGCTCACCGTTCCGTACACGACTCCCTGGTTCAGATCTGTGGCCCGCAATCCCCAAATCTTGCAGCAAAACGCGATGTTGTGGCTGTCGTGAACTTTTGACAGGTGGTAGAACGAGCCAGGCTGCTTCGGAAACGGCAGCACGTCTTTGCGGCCGTTGTGCTCGATCTCGATGTAACCCTCTTCAATATCGATATTGGGCGTGCCGTATTCACCCATCGTGCCGAGCTTGATAAGGTGGCAATCCTTGCGAAATTCGCGCAGCGCAAACACCAGATTCAGCGTGCCGACGACGTTGTTCACCTGTGTCCCGACGGCATGCTGCCGATCAATCATCGAGTAAGGCGCTGAACGCTGCTCGGCAAAATGAATCACCGCATCGGGCCCGAATTCGCGGATAAAAGATGCGAGAAATTCGTACTCGGTGATATCGCCTACGAAGGACTCTATTGTGTTGCCGCTCACCTCCTGCCATGTGCGCAGCCGGTCCGGAAGTGCGCGGATGGGTGTAAGCGTCTGAACCCCAAGCTCGTTGTCCCAGTGACGGCGGATCAGGCTGTCAACAATCGCTACGGCATGTCCCCTTTGGGAAAGGTAGAGCGCTGTGGCCCAGCCACAGTATCCATCTCCACCCAGCACGGCAATCTTCATGTCTCCTCCTTGAGACAAGGTTAAGCCAATCGCCACCTTAAGGCGATCATAACAGCAAATCCCGTCAGTCCATGCGAAATGGCTTGATACGGCTCACAAGAATATCTGTAAACAATAGGCGAGCCTCATCTTCAGAAGACGGTGTTTTTTGTATGGTGTTTTTTGTATCAAGACGGGAATTTCGATGGTATGCTCCGCCCAACGGACGGGCCGTTTCAGAGGCCGTAAATATGTGTCCATTTTCAGAGACACGACGGTAGCCGGTCCACAGGGGGCGCATGTCCATCAGTGTTTGGGGCATTTTTCTGCTTGTTCTCACACTCATCCCGTTCGTGTATTACGGTCTCTCGCTTTTTAGTTCCTGGAATTTTTTTGGGCCTGCAGGCAAGGCGTCATCCCGAGCGGTCGCGTATGAAGGGGAGTTTACACCGCGTGTCAGCATATTGAAACCCGTCCGGGGCACTGATCCCGACGTATATGAGAACTTCGCCAGCCTTTGCGTTCAGGACTACCGGGATTACGAAATCGTGTTCTGCATCGATGGGCCGGATGATCCTGTCTATTCCGTCATAACGCGACTGCGGAACGACTTCCCGGATAGGCGTATTCGAGTTCTCTTTGGCTCGCGCAGCGATGCCGCAAATGACAAAGTAGCAAAACTCGCCCGGCTTACGGCAGAGGCCGAACACGATTACCTTGTCATCAATGACAGCGACGTCCGCGTGCGACCGGATTACCTTCGCACGCTCATCGCTCCGCTGGCTGATCCAGAGGTCGGCGCGGTTACCTGTTTTTACCTGCAATCCGGGGACGTCGGCTTCACACAGCATTTGCAGACCATCAGCATGGTTTCGGAGTTCTATGCAGGCATTTTGACCGATTGGAACTTGGAGGGAGTGAAGTTTACGTTGGGACCAACGATTGCCACCACGCGAGAGCGCATTGCCGATTTTGGCGGGTACGAGTCCATCAATGACCGGCCGGCAGATGATCTTCTCGTCGGGCAATTAATCGCGAAGCAAGGCTACAGGGTGGAATTGCTCCCATACTGCATTCAGGTCGTGGCGGACTATGGTTCGGTGCGGGACCTCTTGCACAAGCGGCTGCGCTGGATTATCGAAATGCGAAGCATTCGGCCCTGGGGCCACTTCGGGCTACTCTTCACGCAAGGGCTGCTGGGATTGGCTCTGGCGACCGTCATTGCGCCGTCGGCTGCGATTGTCTTCTGTTATTTCGCTCTGTATATGGCGATGCGGATCGCGATGACTTGGGTCATCGGCATACGCGGACTTGGCCGGCACGAGCTGTGGGCGAAGCTCTGGATGATCCCTCTCTGGGATTTGGCGGCGCTTTTTCTATGGATCGCGAGCTTTGTGGTGCACCGGTTCCGTTGGCGCGGAGGCGAATACGAAATTCGGCATGGCCTGCTGATCCCGGTCACTACGCCGGTCGAGGTGATCGAATCGTCCGTGATGCGTGAAGCGTCTACGCTCGGCGAATAGCTTCGGGCTTTTCAGAACTGCCTTTCTATTGCGATTAGAACGTGTGCCTTTCCTTTGTTTTCATGTAGTTACGTCGGTTTTTAATTCTTAGCAGTTGCGATTAGAAAAACACGAAGGCCGTTCAATTTTCACGCCTGCGCCACGTCCTACTACACACGTCATTTGAGGATTTTGAAGAAAACCGCCTAACGCGGCGTTTGGGCGAGCGAGACGGCAGCGCCCGGCAGGGGCTCGTTTGTAAACAGGGCCTTGCCTCCACGCGAAGTTACCGTATACATGCGGTCCCCACCGACGATTGCCCGGTACGCGGCCACATCCCCATCAACTACGAACAGATAGCAGCGACCGCTTCCTTTCCAGAGCTGCGCCAGTTGTGAATGGTCGATGAAGACCTTAGCGGCGCCGGGAGCATTTGAACCGTACTCAAGGTTCACCCTGCCGTGTTCATTCGGGGAAAGCAGCCCGGTCCTCTGTGTGTAAAAGAAGACGGACGAAAAGTCGAAGAAGTGGCCCTCGGTAACAATCGTTCCCTCCGGTGAGTGAAGCAGGGCCTCCGCGAGGTGGTGCGACGAGAGCAGGGGATCGAAAGAGATCATCGCCACTCGGGCAGCATGGAAGAAAAGAATCATCATTGCAGCCGCGGATAGGAACGCGCGCCGCCCGCTCGAAAACATCGTTCCTACGGCTCCGATCAGAAACGCAATCCCGGCCATAACCAACGGCAGCCGCAGGTAGGCGAATGAACTGAGCGTCAAATCCTCCATGTGTCCCAGCGATTCCTTGTAGGCTTGTGGATTCGAAGTCAGAGCGGAAACGATATCGCCGGGCGTGGCGACGTTCCGATCAAGAAACAAAATTGCGAGCACCGCAATCGCGCAGCACGCAGCGATTACAGAAAGCGTACGCGATCCGCGGCGGATCCATGCGCTCCCCGACGCCATTGCCGACCCAAGCAGCAGTGCGAATGCCGGATAGCACGGCATCGAGTAATACTCCTGGGTGGTCGAAAACGTGAAAAAAATCAGCACGAAGCCGGCCCAACAGAGCGCAAGCAAGTGCGTTTGCGCGGCACGATCCTCAGGCCCTTTGGGGCGGTACGCCAACTTGAACACCGCAGGGAGATAGACACTCCACGGAAACAGCCAGACAAGATGGCATAGCCAAAAATACAGGCGCGGAAACGTGTCGTAATCGTGCGGATATCGCAAGTTCAGGAAACGCAGCACCTGCTCATTGATGAAATAGAACCAAAGGAAGCCGTGGTACATGCCCGGGCCGCTTTTAAATGTCCACGCCCATAATGGCGGATTGCGGATGGCGGCAAGGATGTGCCAGGGCGCCGCAACCGCGAACATGACAATCGCGCCGCTGAGCGGACGCAACCGCTGCCACGTTCGGCGCACAAAGAGCTGGTGAGTCGCCAGCAGGTAGGCGATACCGCCTCCCACGGGAATCGCGACGGCAATCATGCTCTTTACAAGCAGTCCCAGACCGAGGCTCGCAGCAAGGAGAAAGGCCCAGAGGTGTGGATTTTGCTCATCGTCGTCGAGCGCGCGTTGGAATGACCAAAATGCGAGCGCGATCGTGAACGTGAGCATTACATCGGGCAAAATGATCCGCGTGAACAAAAACAGGCCAATGCACGTGGCCATGCATAAGCCCGCGTAAAACCCGGCGCGGCTCTTGAAAGCCCAAAACCCATAGGCAGTAGTCAACCAGCAGAGCAGGATCACGAAAAGCAGGCTGGGAAGGCGCGCCGCCCAATCGTGCACGCCGAACGTCTTCATAGACGCGGCCATCGCCCAATAAACGAATGGGGCCTTTTCAAGGAACGCGATCCCGTTGATGTGCGGCGTCACCCAGTCGCGGGTGACGAGCATTTCGCGCGCAATCGAGGCTTGCACCGCATCCACATCGTCCATCAGGTACGGCGGCGATACCATGCAGCCAAGGTATATGGCGCTGGCGATGAGGATAACAATCAGGTAGAGGTGAGAACGCTTTCCGATAACGACGGTTTCGGCGCGTAAGTGGGCGTCGTTTGGATCCGCCACTTCTTCATCCACAGAAACAGAATTAGTAGGCCCCACAGGTTGTACCCGAGGTTTTCCTTTCTCTCCAGATGGCGTTGTACGAAACCCTCGATCGCGTCCTTACGAAACAGCGCACCGTGCGCTGCAGTGCCCTGTTGGAGCGTTTCCAGCAGCAGCGGCCGCAGCGCTCCACGAAACCAGTCATGCACGGGAATATCAAAGCCCGTTTTCGCGCGCGTCAAAATCGACTTCGGCAGCTTGTCGCGCATCAGCCGCTTCAGGATCACTTTTTGTTGCGAGCCTTGTATTTTAAACGAAGTCGGCAGTCCTGCGGCAAATTCCACGATGCGGTGATCCAGGAAGGGAGGCCGGACCTCCAGGGCATGGGCCATGCTCATGCGGTCTACTTTCATCAAAATGTCGTCCGGCAAATAAAAGCGCTGGTCGAACCAGAGGTAGGGCGCGATGCCATCGCTTCCGGGCAAGCGGTCCCGAAGTTCGCTCAATACGCGGGAGAGCGACTGCGGCAACACGCAATTCACGAGCGTTTGTTTCTCCGAATCGGCGAACGTCCCATTCCAGTAAACGTGCGCGCGCTCGGGCGACATCAGACAGCCCCCAAGGAATCGTTTTATTTTGTATTCGAAGCTGATTTTGTCGTCTGAAACGGGCCAGTGGCGCAATGCGGATCGCGTCGTGCGCAGCATAGCGCTCGGTGCCCAGCGCGCACGTGCCGCAAGGACGTTTGCTCGATAGGTGACATAACCGCCGAAGAGTTCGTCGCCGGCATCTCCACTCAAAGCCACCGTCACTTGCGATTTGCTCATCTTCGAGAGAAACCAGACTGGCAGCGCGCCTGCATCGGCCGTCGGCTCATCGGAAAAATAGGCGAACTCTTCGATCGCACCGGCGAGGTTTTCCTCGGGATTCAGGTCAAACTCAGAGTGATCTGTGCCGTAATGCGATGCAGCGGCGCGAATATATGGCGTCTCGTCAAACGTGCGGCCTCGGAATGAAATCGAAAGCGTCTTCAGCCGAGAAGGGCATGCCTGAGCTGCATAGTGGAGGATCGTCGATGAGTCCATGCCGCCGCTGAGCCACACGCCAAGGGGTACATCCGAGAGGAGGTGTTCGCTGACGGACCGCTTCAGGAGTGCATCGAGTTCTTCAAGAGCCGCGTCCATGGACCTGCGCCGGGGAATTTGTTGCGGAATTTTCCAATAAAAATCCGAGCGCATCGCTCCGTCGCGCCATTCGAGCCAGCAACCCGGCGGAAGTTTTTCGATTCCTTCCACGAGCGTCCACGGACACGGCACATAGTTGAGCGAAAGATAACAATCCAGGCCCGCCAAGCTAAGCTGCCGGGGAATCTCCGGATGCGCGAGAATCGCCTTCAACTCCGAGCCGAAGTAAAGATCATCTCCCCGGCGCGCGATGTAAAGCGGCTTGATGCCCGTGCGGTCGCGCGCGAGAATGAGGCGTTTGGCGGACTCCGTCCACAGCGCCACGCCAAACATGCCGCGAAAGCGCGTAAAGCAGTTCGTATCCCATTGAAGAAACGCATGTAAGACGGTTTCCGTGTCGCAGTGGGAATGAAAACGATGGCCGAGCGCCTCTAATTCACGTCGAACTTCGAGATGGTTATAGATTTCGCCGTTGAAAACAATCGTACAGTCGCCATCCGGAGAGGTGATTGGCTGATTTCCCGATTCAAGGTCGAGAATCTTGAGTCGAGCAGCCCCCATGGACGCGAAGTTCGAATGAAACACGCCTTGCTGATCCGGCCCGCGGTGAATCAGAGTTGCGATGGCCGCTTCAATCCGGGAAGGATCAGGCGCGTGATGGCGATGCGTGAATCCGGCAATTCCGCACAATTCTTAGGTTCCTTTTATTCCTGGCGTAGAGATTCCACAGGCTGAAGCCGCGCCGCTTTGTTGGCCGGCAGATAACCGAAGAGAATGCCCGTAGCACAGGATACCGTAAACGCCACAAGGACGGACAGCGGCGAGATGGGAATTGGGACCTCCGTTGGCACTTGAAAGACGCGCAAAGCCGTTTCCGCCGCAAAACGCATTGATACCGCGATACCGACACCCACCGTTGCGCCAATGCCACTGATAAGGATGGCCTCAAGCAGAAACTGCCACAGAATCTCTTTCTGCCGCGCACCCAGAGCCTTGCGTATGCCAATCTCGCGCGTCCTCTCGGTGACGCTGACGAGCATGATGTTCATAATACCGATGCCGCTGATCAGCAGAGCCAGCGCTGCTACAAAGAGGAGCACTACCGTCATCGCCCACGAAATATTCCGCGCCGTTTCAAGAATCGAGGTGAGATTTTCCACCGAGTACGTTACTTCGGGCCGGTGGCGGCTCTTGAGAAGCGCCGCAACTTCCTCGGTCACCCGGCCGACATCATCGCGGTTATCGGCCTGCGCATAGAGCGTAACGATGTATTCGTCGCCCGTGTAGTACTTAATCAGCGGAAACGGCACCAAAACCGAATCCTGACGAATTTCCGATTGCCCGAATGTCGATTGGCGCTCCCGGAAAATTCCGATAACCGTGAAATTCAGTTCACCGATATGAAGCGTCTTCCCAATCGGGCTGCCATCCAGCGCCTGGTCGGCCAGATGTTCGCTGACGACGCAAACTTTGCTGACGGAATTGAAGTCGTCATCGTCAAAGTAGCGCCCTTTTAGAACGACAAGCTGGCGGATCGACTCAAATTGCTGCGTCACGCCGATCATCCCGACTGGAATCGTCTTACCGCCTGCAATTACCGTCATCGAAAAATCATTGGTTCCCGCCGCATGGACAACTTCCGGTATCTGTTGCTGAATGGCATCCATGTCGCCGATCGAGATCTGATCTGCGAGCGTGACAGTCTTTGACGTATTTCCCTGTTCCAGCGAGGCATGGATCACGTTCGAGCCGATGGCTTCGATCTGGCCGTTGATATAGCGGCTGCCGGTCAACGCCACCGTCACCACCAGCACGATGCACGCGCTGCCGATAATGACGCCGAGCATCGTTAACGCTGCGCGCAATTTATTCGCGCGCAGCGACTCGATGGCCAGCTGCCAGATTTCATGCCAGGAAGACACGCCTGCGACAAAACCTCCGGGAAGTTCTTACACTCCTAGGATGCTATTCTTTGCGGCTGGACGCTAGCGTACACGGGTAAATTATAGGAAAGCTACAGCGACCTCAAAATATATGCATCCGATCCAAACCCAATCTATTGCGACACTTCGTCGCTTACCTCTATTCGCCGATCTTTCCGATGCGGAGCTAACGCTGCTGGCGGAGGGCGTTACTCGCCTCACTTTCGAGCCGGGCGCTCTTATCTTCACCGAGGGCGACATTTGCCACGAATTACTGGTTGTGGAGGATGGAGAGGTCAAGATCATAAAGTCGGCACCGAACGGCCGAGAGCAGCTCATCGGGATCGAACGGAGAGGCAGTTCACTAGCCGAGATTGCTGTTCTTGACGGCAGCTCTTATCCTGCGACGGCGCAAGCGGTTACCGCGGCCGTAGTGTTGCGCTTGTCCGCAGATCGCTTTCGACAAACCTGTCTGCAAAATCCTGATATGGCCTTGAAGGTGTTCAAAGTACTTGGCCGCCGATTGCGACATCTGGTCAGTCTTGTCGAGGAGCTATCCTCATCAACAGTTCGCGCCCGGCTGATCGGTCACCTCGTGCGATTAGCTGAGGACAACGGGAGGCGTACATCCCTGGGCATTCAGTTCGAGTTGGCTGAAAACAACCAGGAAATCGCTGTGCGCCTGGGAACGGTGCGAGAGCTCGTCTCGCGCAATCTTGGGCGACTGCACGGCGAAGGGTTGATTCACATGACGAAGCGCACTGTGAACATCCCGGACCTCGATGTTCTGCGCGATGAAATTGCCCGCAGTATTTGATCCTTCGCTTTGGAACCGCGACTAACCGTGACTTAAGTCATCGCTGCTGCCAGTTAAGAAGGCTATTCTCCGTCGGAAAGCTGAGAAATATTCGGGACGGCATTCTTTGTCTCGTCCGAGGAGATGATTATGGCAATGGTGATCACAGAGCCGTGCATTGGGGTGAAGGACACCGCCTGCGTCGACGTGTGCCCGGTGGATTGCATTCATCCACGCAAAGATGAAAATGGATTCGCGGAGGCTCCTCAACTCTACATCGATCCCGCGGAGTGCATTGACTGCGGTGCATGCCTCCCGGTCTGCCCCGTCTCAGCGATCTATTTCGAGGCGGATCTTCCCAACAAATGGAATCGGTTCAAAGAACTCAACGCACAGTGGTACGAAAACCGGAAGGCAGTAGCCCGCACTTAGGCGAGCAGGAGAGCTCGTTAATGCCGCATTGCCGCCCATTTGGGCAATTCGCGGCGGCTGAGGAGTGCTTCCCCGGCCCATGAGCCGAGATAGGACGACAACGCCACGCCATGGCCTGTGTATGCGCCGAGAACGATGGCGTCACGGCTTGCGGGATGCCAATCCAGAACGGGTGGCAACCAGCCTTCGCGGAAAAGAATCGGACCGCCCCAATGATGCGTGAATTGCACCTCGCGAAGGGCCGGATGCAAGCCGCGGACTCGCTTCTCCATGGACGCGAAGAGGAGCTTCGATTCTGCATCGGCGACATCGACTTGCCGCAGATCGCGCGAAGGCGGCGGATCGACGAGGCCCGCTCCCCAGATGATTGAATTGTCCGCACAAACACGTCCCCATAAATATGGGAAATCGACGGTGTAGAAGGGCTTGCGTTCAGAAAGGCCAATCGCGTGGAGCGCATCATTGGAAATCGGAGCGGTAGCCACGGCCAGCGTCAACTTGGGGTAAGCATCCTCGCCGTAGCCGGTCATCTGCAACGAGAGCGCATTCGTGGCGGCAAGAAGCTTTCCGGCGCGAATCGTCCGGCCCTGTGATATTTCAATGCGAATCGGCTGCGTCCATTCGATGCGCTCGACGTAGTGATCCTCGAAAATCGCGGCGCCAAGGGTCTCAGCGGCTTGCGCGAGAGCCGCGACCAGTCCGCCGGGATCAATCGTGCCGCCAGGGACTTCGCCGACCACGCGCAGTGTTCCCGAGTCGTTCCATTCGATTGGCGAATCTTTCGACGCCCCTTTACGCGCAATCTCCCATGCTCCCGGCAGCATCAGCTTGCCGCGTCCGGTGATGGAAAATCCGCAGGCATCACTGAGCCTGGAAAAAATTGACTGCACGCCCGCGATGACATCGCCGAGGCCCTCTTGATCGCCGGCAGCGGTTTCGCCGAGAAACTGTCCGCCGGTGCGTCCGCTGGCGCCCGAGCCGATGTGCTCGGCTTCAAGAACAACCACGCTCTTATCCGGAGCCAAGAGGCGCAGCCAAGCGGCAGCGGCAAGTCCCGTGAAGCCGCCACCGATAACGACGAAATCAGCCGATTCGGGAAGCGGTTTCTTACTCGGTTGAAAATCAATCGTCCAGGGCGGAATGCCCCAGGGGCCGGACCAATAGCCTGTCCGCGAATCGGGCCGCGATTTGGGATCGGCAGAGGCGTGCATGGTGAGAAGAAGGTCTCGCGCGGCGGATTTCTTGGCGCACGCGAGACCTCACTGAAACTACAGGATGCTTTCGGTCCAGCTTTCGAGAACGTGGCGAATCTTGGCCATGAACTGGTGAGCCACAGCGCCATCGACGGCGCGGTGGTCGTAAGAGATGGTTAGATAGACCATGCTGCGAACGGCGATCGCATCGTCAATCACGACGGGCCGCTTTTCAATCGCACCAAGGCCAAGGATTGCTACGTTGGGCTGATTGATGACCGGCAAGCCAAACAAGCCGCCGAAGACGCCGGGATTCGTGATGGAGAATGTGCTCTCGGCTACTTCTTCGGGCTTGAGCTTCTTGGCGCGGGCGCGTTCGGCAAGATCGTTTGTGGCGCGTGCGAGGCCGATGAAATTCTTTTCCTCGGCATTCTTGATCACCGGGACGATCAATCCCCAATCGAGCGCGACGGCGATGCCGATGTTGCATTCTCTGTGGAGGACGACGTTCGTGCCATCGACGGAGGCGTTAACCGTCGGGTAAGCGCGCAACGCGTCCACGGCCGCGCGGATAAAGAACGGCATGTACGTCAGCTTCGTGCCGACTTCCTGCTCAAATTTCGCCTTCGTTTTGGCGCGCAGGTTGGCAATCGTTGTGACGTCGACCTCTTCGACCGAGTACACGTGCGGCGAAACGCGCTTCGAAAGCACCATGTGCTCGGCAATTTTCTGCCGCATGGTGGACATTGGCTGCACTTCGTAATTGCCGAAGTAAAGCTTTTCGCGAGGAACCGCTGTTTCGAGTAGCGCGGACGCCTGCCCGCCTGTTGCGGGTGGCGGCGGTGGCGGAGGTGCAGCCGGTCGCGCGGGAGGCGGTGTGTATGACGGAGCAGCGGCAGGTGGCGCTTGCCGAGGCGCTTGCGCTGCGGGTGCTGCTGCGCCGCCGTTGCCTACGGCTGCCAGAATGTCATCTTTGCTCACGCGACCGCCGGCGGCGGTGCCGGGAACCTGCGTGAGGTCGATGTTGTTCTCCCGGGCGATGCGCCGAACGAGCGGCGAGCTGCGAACTTTTTCACCCGAAGACGCTGACGCGCTCGGCGGAGGAGCGCCGGGACTGGTGGGAGCAGTTGTGGGGGCGCCCTTCGAAGCGGCGGGTGCCGCGGACTTTGCGGCTTCTGGCTTCGCGGGAGCGGGCGCCGGAGCGGCTGCGGTTGCCGACCCCGCTGCATCAATCGTTGCCACGATCGTTTGCACGGGAACCGTTTGCCCCGCGTTAACTTTGATTTCCTTCAAAACGCCGGCAGCAGGAGCGGGAATTTCGGCGTCGACCTTATCCGTGGAAATCTCAAAAAGCGGCTCGTCACGCTCGATTTTTTCACCGGGCTTTTTCAGCCATTTTGTAATCGTACCTTCATGAATGCTCTCGCCCATTTGGGGCATGATGACGTCAACAGCCATGATTTTCTCCTGGGATCGTGAAACTCAGGCAGCGCGCAGGCACTCTTCGTGCCATACGCCCGGTATGCCTTCGAGTTGATAAATCTCATCTCCGCCGTGAAAGAAGTTGACCGATCGCACCGTGGCAACGCGGTCGGCAAATTCCAACTGCTCGGGCTCAAGCTCATTGTGATATTGCCCGGCTTCTAGAAACGCTTCGAGGAAAGCGCGATCCGCGATGCGGACCTGCGTTCCGACATCGAACTCCGCTACATTAACCCCTTTTGTTTTCCCCACAGTTTGCGCTCACTTTCGATTATGTGCCGTGCTTTCAGTATTGTGCCAATTCCCGGGCCGCAGCGACAACTTTTTCCGCATTGGGAAGAAAGAATTCTTCGAGAGGCGGGGAGTAGGGCACGGGCGTATCAAGCGCGGTCACCCGCGCGATGGGTGCTTCTAGGTCGCTGAAGGATTTTTCGCACATCATCGCCGCGATTTCTCCTGCGATTCCGCCTGTCCGCGTGTCTTCATGGACGATCAGCAGGCGATTCGTCTTTTTGACGCTCTGGATGATTGCATCCGTATCGAGCGGCTGCAGCGTACGCAAGTCGATTACTTCGGCCTCAATCCCTTCGCCGGCCAGCTTGCTTGCTGCCTCTAGCGCGACGTGCGCCATTGCCGCGTAGCTCACGATCGTCAGTCGGTCGCCTTCGCGGCGAATGGCTGCCTGGCCCAGCGGGACGGTGTAATCTTCCGCGGGAACCTCTTCCTTCGAACGGCGGTAGAGCAGCTTGTGTTCGAAGAAGAGCACCGGATTATTGTCGCGGATCGCCGACTTCAGCAGGCCTTTCG
This sequence comes from Candidatus Acidiferrales bacterium, assembly GCA_050746865.1. Classification (GTDB taxonomy): domain Bacteria; phylum Acidobacteriota; class Terriglobia; order Acidiferrales; family UBA7541; genus Palsa-295. The sequence goes on along the minus strand of JBOGMU010000073.1, from coordinate 5,861 downwards.
CATCGTAGGCCGTGGAAGGATAAACCACCTTGAGCCCCGGCGTATGCACGAAATGCATTTCGGGGTTCGCGGAATGAAAGGCCGCGCCGTGAACGCCTCCGCCGGATGGGCCGCGAATCACGATCGGCACGGGCGCGCCCCACAGGTAATGCGATTTGGCGATGTAATTTGTCACCATGTCGAAACAGCAGGCGATGAAGTCGATGAACTGCAATTCGGCGACGGGCCGCAGGCCGAGGTAGCTCATGCCGCAGGCCGCGCCGACGATAGCCGTTTCGCTGATGGGCGTATCGATCACGCGTTCCGGGCCGAAGCGCGCGTAAAGGCCGTCCGTCACTTTGAAGGCGCCGCCGTAGACGCCGATGTCTTCGCCTATCGTGACGACGGTGGGATCGCGATCCATCTCTTCGAAAAGCGCCTGGCGGATCGCTTCGAGCATTGTGACTTCGGGCATCAGCGCTTTCCTTTTCCGTGATGCTGGCGATTGTCACGGCGATGCTGTTGCGGCGGTCGTTGGCTTCGCTGGCTGCGCGGATTTGCGGGCGGCTGTGGCTGCTCTTTCGCGAAGGATCGGTCTTTCGGGCCTCGGCCGAACGGAACGCGCAACGGAGTTTCTTCGCCGGAGCTTGGTTGAGCGGGTTCTTCTTGCGTGACTTCGCGCGGCTTTTGCGGACGGTGCTGCTGCCCCTGGTCCTCGTGCTGATGCCGATGCTGTGGGCGGTTCATCTGCGGCTTTGCATTCGGCTGCGTGGTTCGGGATGGCTCAGCGAGCGAGCCGAAATCGGCGATTTCCCACACCGCCTGAGTTGTGGTGGCGGGCGGCATCGCTTCTTCTTTCGGGCGCTGCCAGTCTGCTTCGATTATGTGGCAGCCTTCGCAGTAGACGCCCTGTGCCGCTGATTCCGGCTTCGGGAACGGCGATTCTTCGGCGAACTTTTGGTCTGCATCGAGTTCGCGCTCGATGCGCGCGTCGACTTCCGATTTTTGTTTTTCGTCGAGGATGCCGCGCTCGATTAAATATTTCGTGTAACGATCAATGGGGTCGCGCGCCTTCCAGTACTCGAACATTTCCTTCGGGACGTAATCGGCGGCGTCGTGTTGCGCGTGTCCTTTCATGCGCATCGTTTTTGCTTCGATGAGCCAGGGACCGCGGCCATTGCGGCATTCGTTGACGGCTTCTTTTGTCGCTTTGTACACGGCTAGGACGTCGTTGCCATCGACGATGGAGCTGCGGATTCCATAGGCTTTGGCGCGTTCGGCGTAATCGCGGAGAGGAACTTGGCGCTGCGAAGGAGTTGAATACGCCCACTGATTATTCTCGAGGATCACGATGAGCGGAGCGCGCTGCGAGGCGGCTAAGTTCATTCCTTCGTGGAAGGCGCCGGTGGAGCTGCCTCCGTCGCCGATAAACGTGAGGGCGACGATCTTTTGGCCGAGGTAGCGGCCCGCCATGGCGACGCCGGTGAGGACCGGGATTAGGTCGCCGAGCATTGAGATGGGCGCGGCGATATGCCGATTTTTCGGATCTGCCATATGGCTTGTGGCATCGCGGCCGCGCGTTGGGGAAGCTTCTCGCGCCATATGTTGCGTGAAAATGTCCTTTGGGGGCACGCCTTTCACTAAAAGTGCGCCTATATTTCGGATCATTGGCGCGAGCCAGTCTTTGGCTTCGAGGGCGTACGCGGCGCCGACGGAAATCGCCTCCTGCCCCAGGCTGGAGTAGAGGCCGCCGACGATTTTGCCCTGCCTGAAGAGACGCTCGAGCCGCGTTTCAAGTTGGCGATTCAGTTGAAGGAAGTAATAAAGCTCGCGGAGCTGATCGGGGCTGAGTTGGGCGGGCTTTGGTTGCGGCTGAAAATTCTCCCCTTTTCTCTCGATTAGAACCGGCAGCGGTGTTTTGTTTTCAGTCATTTACGGGCCTCTCTAATCGACTGATCTCGATTAGAATTTCTTCGCTGCAATGGTCCGAATCGGGAGCGGGAGGACGGCTGGGACGAGGCATTGACCGAATTTTTATCATTTCATTTTGCCTACTATTTTATCATGGATGGCAAATCGCGAATTGCCGGTCACCCGGTAGCGTATGCGCGAAGAGCACTCACGAGCCTAAGTCTTGCGACGATGTGATCTATAAGTTACAATGGAGGGTACAATCGAGCTTCGTCACGATTTAAGACCAGGCGGCAAAGATGTTTTCGATGAATGGGTATCGGCATTGGCCGATCTTCGGGCCCAAGCAAGGATCGCCGTTCGAATCAATCGATTGGCTGCAGGCTGCAGGCAATTTCGGCAATTGTAAATCGCTGGGGAAGGGCATTTACGAATTGCGGATCGACTGGGGACCCGGCTATCGCGTTCATTACGCATTAATTGGGCCATCGACTGCATTACTCCTCTACGGCGGGGACAAACGTACGCAAGCAAGAGATATCGCAAGAGCACAAGAATACCTGAGTGACTACAAGGGCAGGACGGAAAAGAAATGAAACGAAAAACGAGTGTTTCGCACGATGAGACGATGATCCGCCGGATCCGCCAGGACCCACGATTTGCAGCGGAGTATCTCCGAGCGGCCCTCGAAGACACCGACGAACCGCGAGTTCTTCTCCTTGCACTGCGCCACGTGGCGCAGGCGCACGGTATCGGAAAAATCGCGAAATCGGCCGGTGTGGAACGCGAGAGTCTTTATCGGGCGCTGTCCGCCAATGGAAATCCGCGCCTTTCCACATTGTATGCCGTTGCGAAGGCAGTTGGACTAAGGTTGAGGCTTGAGGCTGCTTGAAATCTCGACTGCATTTTGGAGCCGTAGTCGTGTTTTCTGCGTTTCAGTTGGGAGTCGGACGCTCTACATGTTCGATTGTGAAGGATTCGACCATTGCTTGCGATGGCTCCATTTTTAATCCGAGTTCGCTCAGGATCATGGATAAGGTTGGGCGATTTGGATCCGCGAGGGCTTCGGCCTCGCGGCTCATCGGACGCTGAGGAGTGGGACGCAGATCGTCACGCATCGGAACCCAACCATCAGTGTCGATGTCATAGAGGTCAGTGAGGCCCGTGCGATCGAGCAACGGGCGGTCGGTAAAATTGTTCAATTCGAAAACCATGTCCGTGATCGTCGTTGCCTTCAGGTGGATGCCGCGGCCCTGACCAACTCCACCAGTACCACAAAGGGTTATCAGGTCGGCGCACGCCTCCTGCGCGAGTTTCGATTTTTGCAGTTTCGGCCCGTTCTTCGGCACGGTGAGCATATAGACCGGCTGTTCCTTCATGTCGCGGTGCATCACCAATTTGAACCGATCCGCGAGAAGCGCTTGCAGCATTAGACGCATTTTTTGATTGCGTGCTTTTTCGGAGAGGCCTTTTAGAGCCCCGTCTTGTGCCTTCGCCTCGATGTCATAGGCTTCGTCATTTGTGCCAATCCAATCGGGGCCGCCAGAAAGCTGCGTGCCTTGCACGGGGATGTTGTAGGCGACCGCAATGACAAGTCGCAAGGGTACACCCGCTTCAGTGAATCTGCCTCCCGCCAGAAACTCCGGAAACATTTCACGGTCTCCTCGTTTGTGAGGTTTAACGGACGCAACCTCGAATGATGTAAGCGACGCGCGGTTTGCTCGCCCGCCAGGTTGCGCTGCTGTCAGCTTAAGAGGTGAGATCGTGAGCACGGACAGTGCTGTGACAATGCCTCCGATTGCGAAAGTGAAGAATCCGGCGCGACCGCGGTGCTGACGTTTATCGAGAAGCGCGGTGACGCGCGCGGTGAGGTCGGAGCGGCTGGCCATGGCTAAGAGAGGGGATTTGTTGGCGGCGGTGAGTTGACGGGCGAGCGCGACCAGTTGTTCGGCGTAGGCTGTGGCTTCGGAGTGCGCGAGAACGGCATCGTCGCAGGCGCGTTCGGCTTCGAGCGTGAGTTGGCGCCAGGCGATCCAGACCACGGGATGGAACCAATAGGCGGCGCAGACGATGCGGGCGAGGCAATGCGTGAGCCAATCGGCACGGCGAACGTGTTCGAGTTCGTGAGCGATGGCGCGATTCAGATCGGCGTCGTCCCAATTTTCGGCTTGCACTGGGAACACGATGGCAGGATGAAAAATGCCGCACGTCATCGGACCTGCGACGGCCTCATGGAGCAGCACTTCGATACCGCGGCTGATCTTGAGTTCGTTTGCAATCGCGGAAGCGACGGAGTTTCCGTGTGGCCACGGCAATGCGGTGCGGCGCAGCGAACGGACCTGCCAGAGGCCGATGATTACGGGCGCAAGAAAGATCGCAGCGCCAATAGCCCACAGAGCGAAAACGAGATCGAAAAGGGAAAAGCTCGTCGTTTCTGATTGTGCGGAAGAAGGAGCATTTGTGGCGGCTCGCGGCACGAGCGAGGTCTCGTCAAAGGATTGCACTGGGTTTGTAGCAAGGGTTGAAGAGCCTTGCGCTATCGGCAGTGCGATGTGGAGCGGCGGAGCGATGATTGCCGCGATAGGCAAGGCGAGGAGCACGCCGAATCCCGCCGCGAGAATTGCATGACGGACTGAGGCGCGGCTGTGGCGTGCGAAGTACGCGGCTATGAGGGCGATCGATATGACGATTGTGGCTTTGACGATGATTGATGCGGCGAAGGAGTCGCTGATTGCGAAGATTGCGTGGCCGATGGCGGGCGTCATGAGTTCTTCTTCCTTTCCCGGCGAACACGGTCAATTTCGGTCTTGAGCGCGTTGAGTTCTTCGTCGGTCCAGCGCTCATCGGCGACAAGAGCCGTCATCATTTTTCTCAGTGAGCCACCGAAGAAAGTATGGAGATATTGCTGAAGTGCGTTCCGTTTGGCGGCCGCCGGAGAGATTGTGGCCGAGTACATGTAGCGGACACCTTCCTGCTCGTGTTTGAGCAGGCCCTTCTTTTCGAGACGGGCGAGCATCACGCGAACGGCGGAATCGCCGGGCGGACTGGTGAGGTGAGCGCGAATGTAGTCGGCGGAGGCGCGATTGCCAAGCGCGAAGATTGCATTCATGATTTCGCCTTCGCGGCGGGTAAGGCGTTCGGTGGGCTTGCCGGGCATTCGATTTCCTCCGGATCTACATGCGACAGTTGTCACATATAGCGCGACAACTGTCGCATGTCAAGTGGAATCGATATCCGTAAGTGAAGAACGAGTTAACTTTCGATGCGGCGGACGGTGACTGATTTTTGGCGCGGGGTGTGGGCGCCGTGGTCTTTCAAAATTGTGGCGGCACGGTTCGCGGCTGCTTCGGTGGGAGTGCGAATGACGAGCACGGCGTGGCCCTCCTTGACGTGACTCGTATAGAACTGCTGTTCGCCGATGTAATCGGGCAATTCGCCCGCTTCATCACGGACGTCGGCCTCTGAGGCACCATGAAACAATCGCGCTATTTTGCTGTGGTAAGACTCGGGAGGGTTTGTCGTCCGCTCGCCCGGTGTGCTCTCTGTGCGGACATCTTCATCAATATCGCCGATCACTTCCACTTGTTCACCGACGATTCCGGCCAGCTCGAGATCCTGAATCGTGCGCTCGGCGTCACCAAATCTTGGGAAAAGTCCGACGACAATGTACTGGGTCATGTGAAACCTCCCATTGCGATAATTGTGGGAAGTTTCCTGCGCGTTAGCAAGGTGTTTTGGAGCGGGAGCCTGCTCAAACAATAGTGCGGCTCCCGCGAGTTTGGTCGGTTCGAATGCGGTGGCTAATGCTTCATGACGATGAACCATCCGGCGATGATCGGGCCTTGCGGTCCGCGACCGCGGCCTCGTCCGCCGGGGCCTGCGGCGGGAGGCTGCTCGCCAGGGGCTGGTGGCGGAGCAGGACCGCGTTCGGGTTGGAAGAGATACGCTGTGTGAGTTTTCGGATCGACGGT
>JBOGMU010000072.1:0-6540 GCA_050746865.1 Candidatus Acidiferrales bacterium | reverse complement strand
TGGCCGCGCTCATCCAGGCATTCGATGCGGACTGTCCGAGTCCGCGGCACAAGCGCCGTAAAACCAGGTAGGCTGAGGCAGCCTTCGAAAAAGGTAACGCTCGGGTCCGGCGCATGCAGGATGCGGGGATTGACGATCACGTGAAAGGGAACGGGCTTTCTTTCGCGCTCGGCGAGTATGTCCGGCGAGGCGTCCTTCAGAAACTCCTCGCGATCCTCGATGACCGCGAGCTGAATCGGCAACCCAACTTGGGGCGCCGCGAGGCCGACGCCAGGCGCGTCATGCATTGTTTCGCGCATGTCCACGATCAACCGCTGTGTCTCTTCGCTGACGATCTCTTTGGCCGTGAGCGGACGCGCAGTCTGGCGCAGCACCGGCTCGCCCATCTGTACGATTTTCAGCTTCACAACGCCCTCTGGCTGCCGGCACCGCTTCGAGCCGTTCGCGAATCGCCCGTCAAGCAAAGTGGGGCTGGGGAGAGTCGAACTCCCGACACGCAGTTTAGGAAACTGCTGCTCTATCCATCTGAGCTACAGCCCCGCATATTTGTTTATACAAGATTTGCACACGCTTTGCATCGCCGTCCGCACAGACTCAAAGGTATGAGCGGTTCCAACGGAGCATCACGCGACATTTAGAGCAGTTTGTTGAGTTCGACGTTTCGACAAGGCATTTCGATTGAAGCTACGGCAAGGGAATGCCCGGCGAGGCTACGATGCCGGCCATGCGCAGGATCTCCGCGTACTCTTCTTCGGTAAGCGGACAGATCGTAAGGCGCGTGTTTTTGAGGAATTTCACCTTGCGCAGTGCCTTATTGGCGCGAAGTTCGGCCAGAGTGACTTGGCGGGGCAGACGCTCAATGGCGCGCAGATCGGTAACGAGCTTCTTCCCATCCTTATCATGCGGATCGGGGTATGGATCCCGGCTCACCTCGGCCAAGGCGTAAATGGCGTGTTCAGGCTTGCCGTGGTAACACAGAGTGCGGTCGCCTTTGCGAACGATTTTGAGCTGCCGAAGGGCGTCCGGGCGGTTGCCGGCGTGGCGCCACATCTCTTTACCCTTAACAAAGAGGGTATCCCAATGATAGACACGCGGGTCAACGGCCAGGAGCCAGCGCTTTGGCTTCGGAGGAGGTTGTATCATTCGATGGTCAGGCGCGAGGGGGCACAGCGCCGTACTATACAAGGAACGCGCTAATTTGGGAACGGTCTATGTGCAGGATTTTCGAGGATTTTAAGCCGCAGCGGCTGCAAATCGAATCCTCGCACCATCAAAATGCCCCGGCGTCTAGCTACGCGGGATTAATGAGGGCCGAGATAGGTCATTTCGCCCGCCGCGACCCTGACGTGGAGCCGGTTTTCGAGTGTCGGGAGCGGGCAGGTAGTGTAGGGATTGTAGGCGCAAGGCGGATTATAGGCTTCGTTGAAGTCCAGAACGACTTTGCCGTCTTTCGGATTGTCCGTCACGAGGAACCGGGCCGCTCCGTAGGTCTCTTTGCCGCTGGTCAGGTCACGGAACGTGATCGAAAGGCCGGGATTGGGGCTGTTGCTCTCCACGTCGAGCCGCAAGGGTTGACCGTGTAGCTGAAAAGACACATATCCGGGCATTTGCGTCGGCGTGAAGTCACCCATGATGTTCTGCACGGTGACAGTCTTCGGCCTGTCGTACGGAATGTACTGCGCAACCACTCGATACGACGGATCGACCGGAAACCAGCGAAGTTTCGTGAAGACTTTGCGCAGACGGCTATTCTTATCCAGCAGGCGAACGGCGTAGCGGCTGCCGCTCGCGTGGACATACATGCTCAAATTGCCTAACGTGATTTGATCGACCTTATCGTCGAATTTCGGATCCGAATCCGGCCGCAAAGTCGCCGTTTCAACTCGTTTGCCATTGACCATCACCGGAACGCCCGAAGCGACGTGTACAACCGTCTTTCCATCGTGAAAATCAAACGTGCCCGCGTCTGTCGGGGCGGGGTTGGGCAGCACTATGTCAGCGCGGGGGTCAGAGCCGAAGCGATTTGCCCCATCATGCAGCCAAAATAATCCGGCTACAGAGAGCCAACCGTCATCGGCCTTAAGACGAGCTTCGCGTTGCGCGCGCCACTTCTCGACCGAAGCCTTGTAAGCTGCGTCGCTCGTCGCGCCAAGCGCCGCGGCGCCAACTATCACGAGAGAAGCCGCCGCCACTGCGCCGGCCTTTTGGATTCTACCGAGCCAGTTCATATCGAATATCGAATCAGATGCGCGAACCGCACGACCAGCAAAAGTGCGCCGCCTGCTGGCTCAATGCGCCGCAGCGGCAGCAATAACGCCCCGGCCCCGTGACGGCAAGCAACGGCGCACGTACATCCGCTGTGCACGCCCAGATGAGCGCAAGAATCCAGCCGATCACCGTCCAGCCGAGCAGAAAATTCAGAACGAATATGCCGGCAAAGTTGTGCTTATCGTGAGCGATGATCGACGGCAGGAAGTATAAGATGCAGATAAAAATCAGTGAAAGCATGCGAGCGCTCCTTTCGCACACCAGAAGCTCGTAGTGAGCTTCAACGCTCCAACCATCAATACGTTCGCGCTGGGCGTTTTGTTCCGCCGCTACTGAGCTTTGGCCGCCGCTGCCTGCTCGACTCGTCCGAGCAATTCTGCGAAGCGGGCCTCGCGCTCTTTCTGATCGAAGCCTTGATACATTTCGGCAACCTGCGTCGTGTTCATCGAGCAGAACTTCGGTCCGCACATCGAGCAGAATTTCGCTTCCTTGTAGAAATCATCGGGAAGCGTTTCGTCATGCATGGCGCGCGCGGTATCGGGATCGAGCGAAAGCTGGAACTGCTTTTCCCAATCGAAAAGGAAGCGCGCGTAACTAAGGGCATCGTCGCGGTCGCGAGCGCCAGGCCTATGGCGTGCCACATCAGCCGCGTGCGCCGCAATCTTGTACGCGATCACTCCCTGCCGGACATCATCCGCATTCGGCAACCCGAGATGCTCTTTTGGTGTGACGTAGCAGAGCATCGACGCACCGTGCCAGCCGATTATCGCCGCGCCGATCGCGCTGGTGATGTGGTCATAGCCGGGCGCGATGTCCGTGACGAGCGGGCCGAGAGTGTAAAACGGCGCTTCGTGGCAAAGTTCGTTTTCTTTTTGCACCTGGAGTTGAATCTGGTCCAACGGGATGTGGCCGGGGCCTTCGATCATCACTTGCACATCGTATTCCCAGGCCTTTTTCGTCAGTTCGCCCAGAACTTTCAATTCCGCGAATTGGGCTTCGTCGCTTGCGTCGGCTAGGCAACCAGGACGCAAGCCGTCGCCGAGCGAGAAGCTCACGTCGTGCTTCTGGAAAATTTTGCAGATCGCGTCAAAATTCTCGTAAAGGAAATTTTGCTTCTTGTGATAGCTCATCCATTGCGCCATCAGCGCGCCGCCGCGGCTGACGATGCCCGTGATGCGGTTGCGCACGAGCGGGAGCATTTCCCGCAGCACGCCCGCGTGGATCGTCATGTAATCGACGCCCTGCTCTGCCTGCTCTTCAATCACCTCGAGCATTAACTCGATGCTCAAATCTTCGGCACGGCGCACGCGCGAGATTGCCTCATAAATCGGCACGGTCCCGATCGGGACGGGCGAGGCGTTGATGATCGATTTGCGGATGCCGGGAATGTCGCCGCCGGTCGAAAGGTCCATCACCGTATCCGAACCGTAGTGGACCGCACGATGCAATTTCTCAAGTTCCTCGCCGATGTTCGATGTTGTCGCGGAATTGCCGATGTTCGCGTTGATTTTGCAAAAGAACGCGACGCCGACGCCCATCGGCTCTAGATTGCGGTGGTTGATATTTGCGGGAATGATCGCGCGTCCGCGGGCGACTTCGTCGCGAACAAGTTCCGGCTGCAATTTCTCGCGTTTCGCGACGTAATCCATTTCTTCGGTAATTACGCCCAGGCGCGCGTAATGCATCTGAGAGAAGTTGCGGTGGCCGCCGCGCAGCGTGGGCCATGCGTTCGCGCCAAGCGCCGGAGTCGATTCAGCGCGGTCGCCGCTGCTTGCAGGCTCCTCTCCCAGAGCTATGGCACCGAGTTTTTTCGAAGGCTCCGCGCCGCCTGCCGCCGCGATTCTCTTTTCCACCCAAGCATCCCGCATTGCCATAACGCCCCCAGTTCGCACGCAGCATCTTTCCCGCGAGCCGCGCGAATACGCTAATTATCGCACCCGCCCTACTGCGCGGCAACAATGGCACGGTTACAGGCAGTGTTTGGTGATTCGTGCATGGTGATTGCTGGCCCCCCGCGCGTATGGGCGGCATTCTGTCTTGACAAATGCTGGGCGCGGCAATAAATTCCTGTTGAATACCGACAGGAGCTTGCGGCCAGCGACGAGAAAGTCAAGTGGTGGTTAAAACGAAAAAGGGCGAGAGCAAAAATGCCCGACTGAAAGGCGGGTCGGGCGCTAGATGACCCGCAATCGGCTAGCGGTTGCCATTTTTGTAATTACGGCTTGCGGATCCTCCACGCTGGCGCAGGCGGCGCGGATCACAGGCAACGTCCGCGACTCAAAAGGCACGGCGATCACGGGTGCGGAGGTGACGTTGCAAGGGACGTCTTATTCAGTGACGACTAAAACTGATTCCAAAGGCAATTTCATTTTTGACAGAGTGTCTGCCACGGAGGCGCAAATCGTCGTCACGGCGCGCGGCAAGGAGCCGTTCGAGAGGCACTGGGATGAGCTTTCCGCGACGGAAGGAAACCCGACATGTATCCGAACATAGTGCTCCGGCCGAAGCGCGGACCGTGCGGTATCCGCTGCTGGATCCGAGCGATACGCGCGGCCTTTCACTTCAATGGTGTCTAATATGCTTGGCGCGATGTGTTAAAGAAGGGTAAGGCAATGCCAATAGTTCGGGCATGGTGGATGCGGTTTACCGGGACGTTTCGCAAGAGGCGGCGAGATGCGGAACTTGAGGAAGAGCTTGCGTAAGGAGGCGGTTCGGCAGGAGCGGGGTTTGCCGTGGCTGGAGTCGCTGATTGCGGATGTGCGGTTTGGATTGCGGATGCTGTGCAAGAATCCAGGATTTACAGCGGTGGCAGTAGTGACGCTGGCGCTTGGGATTGGGTCGAATACGGCGATTTTCAGCGCGGTGAATGGAATTGTGTTGAAGCAATTGCCCTATGCCGATGCTTCGCAGCTGGTCTCGATTGAAGGAGTGCGCCGCTTTCCGGGCCAAAACATCGAAGCGACGATGCTGTTTTCTCCCAGTATATGGAAGCAGGTACGCGAGCAGACACCCGCCGTCGCCCAAATGGCTCTATACGACAATCAGCGAGGTGCGACCCTGACCGGCGGCGCCGTGCCTGAAATCGTACCGGCGATGCACGTTTCGAGCGATTTTTTCTTTGTCCTTGGTGCGAAACCCTTGCTCGGGCGACCGATTTTACCCGCGGATACGCAGCCGGGCGCGAAGCCGGTTGCCGTGGTCAGCTATGAGCTTTGGCGCGCAACGTGGAGTGCCGAACCCTCGCTGATAGGGCGCTCGATAACTTTGGACGACAAGGCCTATGAAGTGGTCGGCGTGATGCCGCCGGATTGCACGTTTCCGCTTTATGGCGGAGTGAAAGGCATTTGGCTGCCACTGATTGTGCCGCCGGGTGAAGCGGGCGATAAGTCCGTGGATGGAATGGTGCTCGCACGGCTGAAGAACGGAGTGAGCATCGACGCGGCCAATGCGCAACTGAAGACGGTAAGCTCGCGGCTCACGCGATACTTCACGCGGTTTTTTACCGGCGGAAATTTTGAGGCGACTGGATTGAAGCGGAGATTCGGCGATCTCGACGACGAAATATTGGTGCTGATGGGAGCGGTGGGATTTGTGCTGCTGATCGCGTGCGTGAACGTGAGCGGATTGCTGCTGGCGCGAGGATGGGCACGGCAAAGAGAAGTGGCAATCCGAGAAGCGCTTGGTGCTTCACGCCTGCGCATTATCCGCCAGTTCTTAACGGAAAGCGTGCTTCTCGCATTCGCTGGTGGAGCGCTTGGACTGCTCTTTTCGTTTTGGGGTGTGCACGTTCTGCGAACGATAACGCCGCCGGGGATCGAGGAGTCCGGGCATTTTCAGATGGATGCGCATGTGCTGTGGTTCACAATTGCCATTTCATTGCTGACGGGAATTTTGTTTGGTCTGGCACCTGCGATTCAAGCGTCCGCGCGACGAATCGGCGCCACGCTAAAGGAAAATATGGGTGGCTCACAGGGCGGCTATTCGGCACGGCGCACGAGGAAAATGCGGAGCGCCCTTGCTGTATTCGAGATTGCGATGGCGGTGGTGCTTGTGATCGGCGCCACACTAGCGGCGCGAAGCCTTGGGAAGCTGATGGCGGTGCGCTTGGGATTTCGAACGGACCACATTATCACCATGAGAGCCAATTTCAGTAAAAACACGTGTGCGTCCGCGAAGACCGGCGGTGATGTGAGCTGCTGGCTCGAGGTTGGTGGCGCGCTCGCTAATATGCGCGGTGTTCCGGACGTGCAAAGCGCCGCTGCGGCGTCGACC
>JBOGMU010000071.1:0-19527 GCA_050746865.1 Candidatus Acidiferrales bacterium | reverse complement strand
ATCGAGAATCGAACCATTTCGCCCGGGAACTCGTGAACGCCTCGTCTTAGAGGGTGGCGGCATCGAAACGAACGGCCAGGGGCTTTTGCTCGTCACCGAGGAATGGCTGCTAAGTGACGTCCAAATCCGGAACCCCGGATTCGATCGTGAGCAATATGAACGCGTGTTTGCGGAGTGGCTCGGCACGCGCAAAACGATCTGGCTAGGCACAAGTTGCGTCGGCGATGATACGCACGGCCATATCGACGACGTCGCTCGATTCGTTTCGCCCGATACCGTAGTGCTCGCCGTTGAGCCCAACCCGTCCGACGAGAATCATTCCCTGTCGATGGATAACGTGCGGCGCCTCGAACTTGCCTCAAGAGATCCGGCAGTCGGTCCATTGCGCATCGTTCAGCTTCCCTTTCCTCAACCCGTTATGATGCTCGGCGAACGTCTTCCTGCCAGCTATGCGAACTTCTACATCGCCAATGGTGTAGTCATCGTGCCCACATTTAATGACGCGAACGACGTTGTCGCATTGCGGAAGCTTTCGGAGCTTTTTCCAGAACGCCAAGTGATTGGCATCCACGCGCGTGATCTGGTGTGGGGGTTGGGTACGCTCCACTGCCTCACTCAGCAAGAGCCGCTAGCAACGAGCGGGTCAAGTGCCGACTAATTACGTGTGTACTCGCCGCCGCTCTCGCCAGCGCATTTCTACTGGGGACATGGGCTCAAACGCAAACACAGAGCTAATCTTGAAATGGCCTTTAGCCCTGGAGGCGGTTCATGCTGCTCCGAGTGTCCACCGCATACTCTTTGAAAACGAGTCCGTGCGTCTGCTCGAAGCAACGGTTCAGCCAGGCCAGACCGAGCCTCTTCACTGGCACTCACGGACCGGACAGAGAATTCAACGACCCAGCAATATGAGAGCGCCGATTGGTCGCAGCCGTAGCACATGGCAGTTCAGGCACCGCGTCACGTCACAGACACGGAGTCCCGCCCGGTTCACTTCTACCGGGTGGAATTTAAAAAAATGGATGGCAAAGGTATAGAAACGAATCGGGCGCAGTACAAACGCTAGCTGCGCCCCTTAAAATGGGCTACTGGCGAGTAGCAGCAGGTGTGCAGAACTGATCGAATGCCTGCTTCAATTTCTGCGAGATTGTAAACGGATCGCTCGTCTCAATATCGCGCCGCTCCAACATGAATGCAAGTTTGCCGTCGCGCATCAATGCGATCGAGGGCGACGACGGCGCATAACCGGTGAAATAGCTTCGCGCTCTCGCCGTGGCCTCCTGATCCTGACCCGCAAAAACGGTCGTAAGCACTTCCGGCCGCGCGCTATTGTTCAACGCATTGGCAATTGCGGGTCGCGCCTTCCCGGCTGCACATCCACAGATCGAATTCACCACCACGAGCACGGTTCCGCTTTGTTCCTTGAGCGTCGAATCGACCTCCTGCGCGGTACGCAACTCGCGGAATCCAACCCGCGTCAATTCTTCACGCATCGGTTTCACAAACTCTTCCGGATACATAGCCACTCCTCGTGTAAGGTTGGGCGCAAACTCGCGCGCTCATCTGCCTATATGACAAATATAGCACGCCGTCTTTCGTGATAGGGATCGGATTCGGGGCGCTACGCAGGTCGTGTTTTCCGCGAGATGGGTGGGCAAGGTGCTACGCAGCCGAGCAACGGCTTCGCTTGGATAGCGAAATCCTTTGCATCAGCGGAGTCAATTGCTCCGCGAGCAGCGCTTTCGAAATGGAATACCGGACCTTCGCGCTTGCGGCGATTAGTTCAAGAACGGCGGGTTCTTGTGCGCTCATCAGGATCACTTCCGACGCGGGACATTCTCTCTGGAGAATTTTCGCTGCCTCCAGGCCGGATACAACCGGAATCGAGAGGTCGAGCAAAATCGCGTCCGGTCGCAAATTGATCCCCTTCTCGATCGCCTCGCGCCCGTCGATTGCATCCGCACAGACATGCCATTGCTCTGCGCATCCTGCCACCAGGTGTCGCAGAACAGCGCGTATAGCTGATGAGTCGTCTGCAATCAAGATACTGAGCGGCGATACTTCTCCGGCGTTTTGCGCCGTTGAATCCGTCATGAACCCCCCAACGCTTGACCTTATTTAGATTTGCCGCAATAAATGGGCAATACAGGAAAACACGTATGCCCGCGCCGTTTCGAAAAGGAGCCGTGGGTCAAATAGACACAACTCTCAAGAATTTCGTCTATTCGGCTCGCTTCCTAGTGTATACAACAAGCCTGCCATAAAGGATTGGCGAAGTGGAAATGTCTGAAGCTCAGATGATCACGGCTTCCATACGGCAGAGCCCCCTATACGCTGACGATTTGCCCGCCGCATCTTCCAGGTTTGCTGGTCGCTCCCGGCCTCATCTGGCCGCAACCTTCACGATGATCGGTCAGAATCAAATCACGCGCTATGCTGCGGCGCTTGTTCTCACAGCCGCAGCCGTTTACGGTCGATGGCTGCTCAATCCTTGGTTCAGCGATCACGTCCCTTTCGCCTTGGTCTACGCCGCGGTAGTCCTTTCAGCAGTGTGCCTGGGATTAGGACCTTCGATTGCTGCCAGCGTGTTCGGCATTGCGTGCGTAAGATGGCTGTTTGCCCCGCACCTTCTTCGGATATCCAGCATGAAGGAACTGTCGGAAACCGTCACCTATACCGGCGGATGTATTCTCGTCGTTGCCGCCACGGAGGCCATGCGCCGCTCGAAAGACAAGCTGAAAATCGCTAACACCGAGCTGCAAACGCAAGCGGAGGCCCTTCGCGGATTCAATCAGCAGCTCGAGTATCGTGTCCGCGAGCGCACAGCCGAACTGAAGCAAGCGGAAGAATCCGCACGTCAACTCGGCGCGCAGTTGCTCAGAATGCAGGATGACGAGCGTCGCAGGATCGCCCGCGATCTGCACGATAGCGTCGGACAAGCCGTTGCAATCATGAATATGAATCTGGGACAACTTGCGCGTTCGCCCAATCTCAATCAGCGTGAACTGGCCGTAGCCATCGACGCCAAGGCACTGGCGAATAACGTCTCAGACCAAGTCCGCACAATCTCTTATTTGCTCCACCCCCCGTTGCTCGATGACATGGGTCTCCCTGCGGCCCTTAAATGGTATGTTGAAGGGTTTTCGAAACGGTGCGGCATCCGGACTCATTTGGAACTCTCGCGCAACTTTGATCGACTACCCGAGGATTGCGAGATCGCGATTTTCCGGATTGTTCAGGAGTCGCTGACAAACGTCCATCGCCATTCCGCCGGCGCCTCGGCGACGGTTCGCGTCATTTGGACGCCAGCTAGCGTAAAGGTGGCTATCGAGGACGACGGCCGCGGCATTCCAGCATCGAAACTGCGCGATTTTGATAGGGGCGCGGCAATGGGCGTCGGCCTAAGCGGTATGCGCGAACGTATCTCTCAGCTCGGTGGTCACCTCGGCGTGCATTCTACCGACCGGGGAACGACGGTCAGTGCGACGCTCCCGCTGGACGCGCACAGCGGCGTTGTTGCGGGCGAACGTGCATCAGCCTGAAAGCTTTACGCGAGGTGCTCGAAAATTCCCGCGGCGCCCATTCCTCCGCCGATGCACATTGTCACCATACCGTACCGTGCATTCCGGCGTTCCATTTCTCGCAGAATCGTCGCCGTAAGCTTCGCTCCCGTGCATCCAAGTGGATGACCAAGTGCCACCGCGCCGCCGTTCACATTTACGCGAGCCGGGTCGAGACGGAGTTCCTTGATCACACTGAGGGATTGCGCCGCAAACGCCTCATTCAGCTCGATCACGTCGATTTGATCGAGCTTCAGTCCCGCGAGTTTCAACGCTTTCGGAATTGCATAGACCGGACCGATTCCCATAATCTCTGGCGGACAACCTGCGGTCGCATAGGCCACAAAACGCGCCATCGGCTTAATGGCCAGCGCCTTGGCACGTTCGGCGCTCATCACCACGGCTGCCGCAGCACCGTCGCTCATCTGCGAACTGTTCCCCGCCGTTACGGTCCCTTTCGCATGAAAAGCAGGTTTCAATTTCGCCAGCGCTTCCATTGAAGTGTCTGCACGCGGTCCCTCGTCCGTATCGAACAGAACACTCAGTGTTTTGGGCTTTGTGCTCGGCCTCGACAAATTGCCGTTTGCACTCGCTTCCACATAGTTGTACGCAACTTCGAACGGCACGATTTCATCTCTGAACTTTCCTGCGGCGATCGCTGCTATTGCTTTCTGATGGCTCTTGAGCGAAAAGTCGTCCGCTTGTTCGCGCGTAATTCCGTACTTCGTTGCCAAATTCTCCGCGGTAAGCCCCATGCTCAAATACGTATCTGGATAGTGGTCCATTAGCCAGGGATTCGGAGCGACCTTGTTGCCTCCCATCGGCACCATACTCATCGATTCAGTTCCGCCTGCCACAGCCACATCGCCTTGCCCGGCCATGATTCGCTGCGCGGCGTCAGCAATCGCTTGCAAGCCCGACGAACAAAAGCGATTGATTGTCATCGCAGGCACTTCGACGGGCAGACCCGCGCGCAGCGATGCAATTCGCGCCACGTTCATTCCTTGCTCTGCCTCAGGCATCGCGCAGCCGATCACAACGTCTTCCACTTCCTTTGCATCAAGCCCCTTCACTCGCGTAATCGCCTCGCGGATCACAACCGCGGCCAGATCGTCTGGCCGCGCCGCGTGCAGAGTTCCCTTTCCAGCCTTTCCTACCGCGGTTCGAACAGCGCTTACAACGAAGGCTTCTCGCATCTTCTTGGCCTCTCGTAATTTGAACTTCTGGGTTCTGACTATTGGATGCTCTTGCCCGTGAAAATGCAACAGCGCCGCGCGGCTTTTTCTTCCTTGGCTCGCGCGGCGCTGAAAGTAATTGCCTGGTTGGTCGCGGGTTATTGCCGTTGGAATTTGATCGTCACCGTGACGTCCGTTGCGATCGGTGATCCATCCAGCGTCGCCGGTTGATATTTCCAAGTCTTAAGCGCGCTCATGGCAGCTGATTGCAAAGTGGCTGGTCCAGAGACCACCTTCATCGATGTCACGTCTCCAGTCTTTTCTACGTGGGCCACGATCACAACATTCCCGGAGATTCCGGCGGTTCGCGCCGCGGACGGATAGTTCGGAGCGACGGAGTGCACCAGTTTCGGCTGCACGATCACGCCTCCAACGCGCACACGCGTTAGCGTCTGCTGCGGGGGCGGCGGCAGTGCTGCTTCCGATGAGTTCAGCATTCCCGGCAGTGCTTCCGACCCGCTTGGCATTACGCTTACTGCGGGCGCTGTCGTGAGAGACGGCGCCGCGGCCACCCTAGTCCTCTCGATAGCGCGAGCCACCGGCCGAGCGTTCGTAGGGGCAAAGTTTTTTGATACTGGCGCAGAAATAGGCTCCGCTGGCGACGCCGGCCTCAAGCCACGCGCGGGGGTATTCTCTACTATGTGGGCCGGCTGTTCCGGAGCGTTCGTTGCGGCCCGGTTTTGATGCTCTGCGTTTGTCGCTGTTGGAGCCGCAACTGACGCTTCAGGGCGCTCGGACGCCGTTTCCTGCTGTATCGCAGGCGGCTGCATAGCTGGCGCGACGGTGGCTGGCGCGACAGGCTGCGACATCGCCTCGAGGGCCTTTGTCCCTGTTTGCGCTTCTGTCGAGTGCTGCCGGAAATAAAACGCCCCTCCAGCTAATCCCGCAAGCAGAAAAAAGAGACAAGCCGCGACCCACATCCAATTGTTGCTTGCCGCCACACCTTGGGCCGGGGTGGAAACCCCCGCATCCAGTCGCGCACCGAAAGCAGAGGAAAGCACGGCTTGGCCAGTCCGGCCTGTTCCGCCCGTCAGCGTTCCAAACGTTTCCGCTGCTTGACGGTCTTCCATCTCGATATTGCTTTCGGTCACACTGGGCTCTGCTTCCACAGACGGCATTGGAGAAGCAGACGCCGAGATTTTTGTCAGAGGGGACCGCGCGCCATTTCCAATAGGAGCAGACGCGGTAGCACGCGCCGCAGGTGGAGACAACACCGCACGGGGCCTCAACTCGGTATGCGCTGCAGGAGGCTGTACATCTTCCTGCGATCCGATTGGCGCAAAAACAGATTCGTTTTTGGCGGGCGCGGCCGGACTCTTAGGCAGCGGTTCAACCTTTACAGTTACCGACGAGACCACCGGTTTCCTATCCTGTTCGGGCGATGGCGTTGGCGGAGGGGCCGTCGGAAAAGACTCTTCGTCGTCCGCAGGGAAATGGACACCCCAGTAACCCACCTGCCGATGTGTGAACTCTACCTCAACATATGCTTGCGAATTCGAATACGCACGCACCTTCACCACACGGCAGATCGCATCCTGGCTCGTCCGCAGATTCGTGAGCACCAGCATCTGGCCAACGCCAACCGTCGTCGCCATCCGCACCACGCCGCCATGCGGAAACACGATCATCGTCGATGCTTCTTCTTCAAACGGTTCGGTATGGGGTGTCAACCCACGAACGACCTCGGTGACTCGTGATCCGTGGACGCGGACTGGCACATCGAGCGAAACGGCATCCGCGCGCAATTTACTAAGATCCGGTTTACTTTGCGCGGCAGGAGCGCCTGTCTTTTGGTCGGGACTACCGACTTCCACCGTGTCTTTGGAAAGGCTCATTTCAGGCATCCTCTTGCTGACTAGGCTGAATGCGGCATCGCATCATCTGCTTTGGATTTTGATAGTACTAGGACTAGCAGACAATAGGCCTTTGGTACTACATGTCCAATCGGTACGGGTTTTTTCTGCTTTAATGCGCCGAGTTCGGGCGCAGGCCGCGCCCAAATCGCTCAATGGAGAAGCCAAGCCCGGCGAAGGGTCGGACCGGAGAGCGATAAACCTATTATTTTGAGGTGTTTGGTAAAGCTAGAATTGACGCATCAGAACGCCAGTCGCGTTGCGTGCGCCATCTGACTCGATCAAGAGGGCCGTATTCTGGTCGATCACATAGTATGCAATCGGGTAGTTTTGGGAACTCGTGCTGATCGTTGCTGTTCCCCTCCCGTTTGTATCCGGCGCTACAACGAGTGCTTGTGTAATGGGAGCGCCCGTCGTCAAGCCGCCCGGTAATGTGTTTAAGTTTAGCGTGCCCGTGGAGATCGATGTATTGCTCACCGCAAATTGTCCAGCCACGTCTTGCTGCGTCCCTGAACTTGTGCCCGTAAGGTTCGCTGCATAGCCGCCCTGCAAGCCGACATCGCTCGTCTGAAGGTAGGCTGTGCCTGAGACAACGCTCAATACGTTCACGCTATCCGTTTCCACCATTACCATCGAGCCATTCGACGCCTGGTAGCCGGCATAGTTCCATGTGCCGACTGTTTTGCCTGCCAGCGATGACGTAAGCGAAAAAGTGATTCGTCCCAGTTGCGGATCAACGGAATAGCTCCCTGCCGTGATCGACGATGCAAGCGAAATCGAGCCGACACCAGCGTTCACGTCCATTTCCCCACCTGTAATTTGCCCGGTACCGGTCGACGTGAATACGCCGCCCTGCGAAAACGCACCCTTTGCATTCTGGCCGGACGTCGTGAACGCATAATTCCCCTTTTTCAGCGAGGAACTCGAAAACAATCCGTTCGTGTTCGGCGCGCTATAGACGTCGCCCGCACTGAATGTCTGGCCGTCCGTTTCGATCAATTTCAGGTGAGTGCCATCAATCACATAAAACGCGAACACGAACGAAGTCTGCTTTGTCAGGCTCCGCGTCGTCGTCAACGTCAGAGTGCCTCTGCCAGTGCCAGGATTCGACGCATCCGGCGTAAATGATCCGGCCAGGGACGTGTCATCGGTTTGAACCAATCCCACCTCGTTAACATCCCACACGCCGGGCGTCAGCGATCCCGAATTGCCGATCAGCCCGCTCGACTGAAACTTACCCGCTGCAGCAAAAAACGTCTTGAAAGTTCCCTGCTCGGAAACCTGAAATGCATAAGGTCCAAACGGCATCGGCAGATCCACGGCGACCGGATCCTGTTGGCTAATGGTCCCGCTTCCCGATGCAGTTTTATCGAATCGGATCATTAGCGCTTGCTGCGCAGGCTTACCGGCCAGCGTGGTCGCATTCCCGGTCAACACAAACGCCCAAGTCGAACCGTCAGCCATCGTCGCCTGTGCCGTTCCATCCGGCCCTATAGAAAAAGTCCCTGTGGCAGCTGCAGCGGGTGCTTTGGGTGCGATATCCGCCGCAGCGACATCTTGGATCATGTTCGAGATGTGCCCCGCGCCGTCGGCTGTGAAACTTCCCGCCGCTTCATAAAAGCCCTTCGCATCCTTGCCGGAATACGAAAACGCGTACGGTCCATTCAGGGACGCATTCGAGAAGACGACCGTCACTACCGCATTCCCCGCGCCTGCCGCAGTCTTCGCCGTGATTGTCGCGGTCCCGCCTGGTGGCGGAGTAAGCGGCGCGGTGTAATTTCCCGAATTGTCGATGAAGCCGTAGACGCTGTCGCCATTCGCCGCGCCGTGAACGTCCCACTCCGTGACTGCCGCAGGCTGCCCATTAGAGAGCGCGGTGACCGGTACCGTGCTTCCCGCTTCGACAAAAAGCGCCGCCGGATTCATCGTGAGTCCATTAATCGGAGCCGCCGTCACCGTCACCTGAACGGTTCCGGCAAAATTCCCCGACGTTACCTTCACGGTGTCAGTACCTGGCGACGTTCCGGCCTTGTAAACGCCCGTGCTGCCATCAATGCTCCCTTTGCCCGTGACGACCCACTTGAATGTCGCGCTTGATTGTCCGGGTACGGTCGCCAGAAAATCCACTGTGCCGCCGACCGGAACGCTCGCATTCTGCGGATAAATCACCGCTGTTCCAGACGTGGCCACCGGTTGCGGGTTCGGTCCTTTGTTGTACGAGCCCCCTCCGCACCCGGCCAATGCGGCGACGGCCGCCAACAGCAAGGCGCGTAAGCACAGGGTTAGCTCGTTACCAGGACCGCGTCTCATCAAATCTCCCCGAACAAGTTTTCAAATGGAGTGGAACGATGGGAATCGCCGCATTCCCCAAAAAATCTCTCTCAAACGACCGCCTTCTCCATCTCATGGCCAGCGAAGGAGTATAAAGTGCTTAGGCCTGCGCAAAAAGCCAGAATTTAAGAACGCCGGTCAACCCAAACAGTTGCCTCACTTGTCGTTAATTCCGCAGCGGCTTGCCCGTTTTTAGCGTGTGCGAAATCCGCTCCTGCGTCTTGATCTCCCCGCAGAGGCTGACGAACGCCTCCCGCTCCAGATCTAGTACGTATTGCTCGCTTACCGTCTGTGGCGATGTGATCGCGCCTCCTGCCAAAATGTACGCCACCTTTCGCGCCACAAGTGCGTCGTGCTCCGAGGCATAACCGCCCCGCACCATCATATGGATCGCAAGCTTCGCCGCCGCATAAAACTCTTCCCCCAGAACGCGAATCGGCCCCGGAACCGGAGGCCTATATCCTGCTCTAACCATTCCCAACGCGGTCTGCTTCGCGTCCGCAATTTGTCGGTCGCGATTCATCGCGATCAGGTCCGTCGCACGCAAATATCCAAGCCCGCGTGCTTCTTCTCCACTCGTCGAGACTTTTGCCATTGCAATATTTTCGAATGCGGGCTTCAACGCATGGAAGAGGTCGAGGTCCTCGCCCGCTGCCGCATGCTCCGCGGCACGGATCAACATCTCCTTGCAGCCCCCGCCCGCAGGGATCAGCCCAACTCCGGCCTCCACGAGTCCGATGTACGTCTCAGCGGTAGCATGAATGCGCGCTGAGTGCAGACAAACCTCACATCCGCCACCCAGCGTCATTCCCCCGGGTGCCGCTATCACTGGGCCGCGCGCATACTTGACCGCCATCGTCGCGGCTTGGAACTGGCGAATCGCTAAATGTAGCTCATCCCATTCTTGCTCTTGCGCGCTTACCAAAAGCAAAAACAGATTCGCTCCGGCGGAAAAGTTCGGCGCCTGATTGCCGATTACCATCGCGTCAAAATCGGCGCCCACTCGCTTTACTCCCGATTGGATCATCGAAAGAATGTCGCCGCCGATCGCATTCATCTTGGTGTGGAATTCGCAGCAGAGAACACCATCGCCCAGATCGATCAGCGACGCACCCGAATTTTCCTGCACAACCGCCGTGCGATCCTTCAGCGATTTCAGAATGATGATTCCGGCGGGTTCTTCGACCGGACGCATCGCGTTCGCGGCAAGATCAAAGTGATTTGTCGTGCCTTTTTCGCTTTCGTAGAACGACTTCGCGGGCGATGCGAGCACCTTCGTCACAATCGGCGGCAACTGCTTCCCTTCGCGCTCGAACGCTTTCGCCATCGGCTCAACGCCCGCAGCATCCCAGGTTTGGAACGGACCCAGTTCCCAGGCAAATCCCCATCGCATCGCGCGATCCACGTCAACGACTGTAGCCGCAATCTCCGGTACACGCCGTGCCGCATAAAGACACGTTGCGCCAATGGAATTCCACAGAAACCTGTTCGCCTTATCGCCCTCTTTCCCTTCGAGCGATGGACCGAGCAGCGCACGAATCCGCGCCGGCGTACTCTCTATACTCTTTCCTGCCTCGATCGAAGCCAATCGCGCCTTCTCGCGCGGCCGGTACTCCATCTTTTTCCAGTCGAGCGTTAGGATTTCCGATTCGTCTCCTTTTTTCACGCGCTTGTAGAAACCGCTTCCTGTCTTTTCGCCCAGCCAGCCGCGCTTCACCATTTCTTCGATTAGTGGCGGCACCCGGTAGAGTTCGCGAGATTCGTCGTCTGGTGCATTCTCATAAATATTGCGGATCACGTGGACCAGCACATCGAGCCCTACGATATCCGCCGTTCGAAACGTCGCGGACTTTGGCCATCCCAGCGCTGGGCCCGTGCAGGCGTCCACTTCTTCGATCGTCATATCGAGCGCAGTCAACTGGTTGATCGCGCTCAGCATGGAAAAGGTGCCGATGCGATTGGCGATGAAATTCGGAGTATCCTTCGCCGGAACAACGCCTTTGCCGAGCCGCTTGTCGCAAAATTCTTCGAGCGTCTCAAGCACGTCCGGCTTCGTTTTCGGACCCGCGATCAGCTCAACGAGTTTCATATATCGCGGAGGATTGAAAAAATGTGTTCCAGCCCAATTCTCTTGGAAATCCCCCGAGCGGCCTTCGGCCACCAGATGGATCGGCAGCCCGGATGTATTCGAAGTAACAATCGTTCCCGGCTTGCGCACGGTCTCGACGCGTTCAAGCAGCTTGCGCTTGATGTCCAGATTTTCCGCAACGACCTCGATGATCCAGTTCACCTCGCCGCACCACCCAAGATTGTCTTCCAGATTCCCCGGAGTGATCAGGCGGGCCGCCTCTGCCGTGGAAAACGCAGCGGGCCGCGATTTCTTCGCCCCTTCAAGCCCCGCCATCACGATGCGATTGCGAACCGCCGGACTGTCGAGCATTAGATTCTTGCGCTGCTCATCGGGAGTCAATTCGCGTGGCGCAATATCGAGCAGGTAGCACGGCACACCGGCGTTCGCCAGATGCGCTGCAATCCGCGCGCCCATCGTTCCCGCCCCCAACACCGCCACCTTGTCGATTCGTCGTTTCATCGATTCACACCAACTCTGCCGCCGCAGATCGGCTGAGTTTATGCAGCCGCAAAATTTAGCTCCGTCATGGTTACAGAACCAGCACCCGCGGTCAACCTAATCGCAGCACGCGATCTCTTGCAACAAGGCTGTCGCGGCTCGAATTGCGCTTGCTCCGCCAGTGTGTTAATTTCCGCGTAGGTTCTCCATTTTCCGCCACACGGTAAGGGGTGTACACGTGAAATTGATCAGACCATTGACGCTTGGCCTTCTGTTTGTCTTTGCCGCCGCTATGGCGCCGGCTGCTGACGTTCCCGCACTCAGCGGCAGTTGGCAGGTTCACATCCTGATCGGCAGCTATGACAACGTCATCGTTTGCAATTTCATGCAGAAGGCCGATGCCCTCACCGGCACCTGCGGCACTCCCGACAATGGTACGGCGGCGCTTACCGGCACCGTAAACGACACCAAGGTGACCTGGTCGTACAAAACTCAGTACGAGGGGGGGCCGGTCACTCCGACGTATCAAGGAACAATTGACTCGTCCTCGACCCCGACGAAAATGACCGGAACCGTGGACGTTCCCGAGCTTGGAGCGGATGGCAACTTCACCGCGACACCGTCTCCGCAATAGTTCTTGCCAGCTTTTCCCCCGGCTAGCAACCGCGATTAGAAGGTGCTTGAATACCATATTCATTCTCAACGGGTTTCTGCTCGTCTAGACCGCCAAAAACCCGGAAAAGGTGCTTCGGCTTGTCTATTGGGCTTCGCGACGTCACCGAATGAACTGTAGTACTCTATTGAAGTAACCTCGACATAGAAGCACTCGAAAGGAATTGTTATGCCCAGTCTTTTTAAGACGTCCAATCCCGCTTTGAACTCAAAGAGCTTTGACCGAGGCGCCGTGGCGTTTGGCGGCGAAACTATGTCACTGCAAGGCACGGTGAACAAAACCGGCCTGCTGCTTTTCCTGGCGTCAGCGTCGGCGGCTTGGACGTGGTATTTGGCCAAAGCCGAGCCAGAAACGGTCGGGATTTGGATGATGGGCGGGTTAATCCTTGGCCTGATTTTCGCGCTTGTAACCGTCTTTAAGCAGCAGTGGGCGCCGATCACCGCGCCCGCCTACGCCATCTTCGAAGGCCTGGCACTCGGCGGAATCTCCGCCTTCCTCGATCAGGCTTACCACGGGATCGCGATTCAGGCGCTGGGGCTTACGTTCGGCGTAACGCTCATAATGCTGATGCTTTACACGTCGCGCGTCCTGCGGGCGACTCCGAAATTCGCCATGGGCGTCGTCGCCGCCACTGGGGGCATCTTCGTCGTATATCTCGTGGACATCGTGTTGGGATTCTTCGGGAAGCATGTACCGCTTCTCAATAGCGCGGGCCCGTGGGGAATTGCCATCAGCGTCTTCATCGTAGTCGTTGCCGCACTAAATCTGATTCTGGACTTCGGCTTTATCGAATCGGGAGTTCATTCCGGCGCAGCGAAATACATGGAATGGTACGGCGCGTTCGGCATCATGGTGACGCTGGTCTGGATGTATCTCGAAATGCTGCGCCTGCTCTCCAAAATGCGCGAGCGGTAACCGCGAAAATTCCACACAGCCACGAATGGCTGTGCCACAACCCTGCCCGGCCGGTATTTAGGGAACGTGAGGGAGCATGGTGAGCGCAGGAGGCGTGTGCCCCTACCGTCTCACGGCGTTCAGTTGGGCGTAGCTAGCCGAGAGAGCTGCAATGTATTACACTCGTGCTAACGAGTTGGATTTAGCGGCATCCTCCTAAGCTCCGCCGCAAGCGAGGTGACCAGATGAGGCACCTTAACCTTCGCGGATTGATTCCAAAGAGAATTTTGACAATTGCGTCCGCCATGGCGCTTATTGCCGTGCCGACGGCGCTCGCGCAACGTGGCGGAGCTCACGCCGGCGGCGGCGCCGGTCACTTCCCCGGCCGCGTCGGCGGGCCACCAATGGGCGCGCAGCGCACTCCAATCGCACCGCGCCCCGCTCCAATACCTCCGCCGCCACGGCCTGTTGCGCCACCGCGCCCGATTACAGTCAGCCCGCCGCCACGGCCTATAACGCCTGTGGCGCCACGCGCGATGCCTATGCCGGGGACGCCATGGCGGCCTGTGCCTGGATTCAGGGCTCCCGGATTACGTCCGCAACTGATTCCGCCCAAGCGGCTTCCTCTGCCCCGGCCAACACTCATTCGGCCGGTCGCTCCGATTTTCAGCTATCCGATAATTTTTGGACAGCCGCCGTTGTTCTTTGGCCTAGGCGCGGGATTCAACGGATGGAATGCCCTCTGGTGGCAGGGCTGCGGCCCATTTTCACTGTGGTATTGGGGCTGCAACACTACGCCATTCTACGGATACAGGCCCGGATATGGCTTGGGATATAGTTTCGGAAATTCTCTTTCCGGCTCCAGCACACTGTATGAACCGCAGCCATATGAAGTTCCCGCGTACCAACCGCTCTATTTGTACAGCGGACCGCAACGCGACCTTGTCGAGCTCTATCTGAAGGACGGCACCGTCTACAACGTGACCGACTACTGGGTAGTGAACAACGAACTGCATTTCACGATGACGGAAGACGGCAAGTCCGCGGAACACACGATTCCATTCGACAGTCTGGACTTGCAGAAGACGATCGACGTGAATACCCAGCGTGGATTCCACTTCACGCTTCGCAACGAGCCCATCGAGCAGTACCTTCAGGACCACCCGGAAATAGGATCGTCGCCCGGCAGGACGCAAATAGAATTGGCGCCCGCCGCTCCAGCCGAGCCACAAACCGCACCGGGGCCTGCACAGACTGAGCCCAATCCAGCACCCTAGCATCGCAAAAGGCAAAGACGCATATAGGGACACGACCTGCAAGGCTGCGGGGCTTCGTGCTTCCGTACCTATTTATTGAACATGTTCAACAACGCACTTGACATACCGGATGCGTCTCGCTAACATTTGAACATGTTCAACATAGAACGTACTAGCAAGGCTTCCCCAAAATCCGAGATCACGGAGCGCAAGATTCTTGACGCGGCGCTCGACCTTTTCCGCACCAAGGGTTTTGACGAAGCAACGATGCGGGATATTGCGGCAGCCGCCGAAGTCGCCACCGGCGCTGCATATTATTACTACCCCTCGAAAGACGCCATCGTTCTCGCCTTCTATCAGCACTCTTGCGACGAGATGCAGCCTCGCATCGCAGACGCTGTGGCGAATGCGCCGGGGAATCTGGAAGAGAGCCTGAAGGCGCTGATCCAGGCGAAGCTCGATTACTTCGCGCCTTACCGCACTGTTCTCCGCGCACTACTGAAAAACGGGGCTGATCCTGCGCACCTGCTCTCTCCATTTGCCGCCAACAACAAGCCGATCCGCGAAACGGACGTCGCTTGGTTCGAAAGGGTACTAGCGAAGTGCCGCGTTCGCCTGCCAAAAGACCTCGAGTCTCATATGCCCGACGCGCTCTGGCTGTTCCAGATGGGCGTGATCTATTTCTGGGTTACCGACGACTCGGCCCAGCAGCGGCGCACCGGTCGCGTTTTAGCGCTAGGCGCAAAAATCGTCGCCACGCTTCTGAAAATTGCGGGCCTTCCGCTAACAAGGCCCTTGCGCAAAGTAGTTATTCAACTGATTGAAACGGTAAAGAACGCATAGAGAGGGACCGCGATGACGACTGCCAAACGCATGACCGCCGCGTTTATCTTAGGCCTGATAATGATTGGTTTAGCGACATTGATGATCCGCACTGGGACGTACGGCTTCACCCTATTCCTCGCGCTTCCTTCTGCGCTCGGCGCACTCGCTGCTTTGGTGATGAGCCCGAAAACCGCCTCGAAGGCAGCCTTGATCGGGATGACGGCTGATCTGATCGCCAGCGCGGGATTCCTCGCCTTCGGGTTCGAGGGGTTCATCTGTATCGGGATGGCTATTCCTCTCGCGCTGCCGCTGGGCGCCTTGGGCGGATGGATCGCGTTTACCTTAACGCATAAACAGGTCGTGGCCGAGGGCACTGCACTGCTGCTGCTTTTGCCTCTTAGTATCGGGGGATTGGGATTCGACGCAACGGCAAAGCCGCATGTTTTTCAGGTTCATTCCTCGATTGAAATTGCCGCGCCACCCGAGCGCGTCTGGAAAAATGTTGTCGCGTTTGCCGAATTGCCGCCGCCCACTGAATGGTATTTCAAGACGGGGATCGCATATCCCATCCGGGCGCACATTGACGGCACCGGCCCGGGCGCCGTGCGCTATTGCGAATTTTCGACCGGCCCGTTTGTAGAGCCGATAAAAGTCTGGGACGAACCGCACCTGCTCCGTTTCTCCGTCGCGCAAAATCCCGTGCCGCTGAACGAATGGAGCCCTTATGGCAAAATCATGCCTCGGCATCTTCACGGATACTTTATTTCGAAGCAGGGTCAGTTCTTATTGACGCCATTGCCAAACGGCCACACATTGCTGGAAGGAACTACGTGGTATCAACACGGCCTATGGCCGGAGACGTACTGGACGCTATGGTCGCAATCCATCATCCACCGCATTCACATGCGGGTTCTTGTTCACATTAAGAACTTGTCCGGAGCCGAGGGGTGAACGACGGGATAACTTGCGGCTTCGTCGCCTGTTTTGCTTTGGCCTCGCGGCGGTAGCGAGCAGGGGGCAATCCGAACTCGCGTTTGAAGGCTCGATTGAAGGCGGCCTCAGACTCGTAGCCGACATCGGCGGCAACGTCAGCCGTGCCACGCGCCGTCATCGTCAGCTCGCGCGCCGCCAATTGCAGACGCCACTGCGTCAGGTAAGTCATAGGCGGAACGCAAAGGAACCGGCTGAAGCGCTCCACCTCTCACGTTATATCGCGCCATCGGGCATGCCGTCTCCGGTCTTGCGGGGAGATGAGTCGACCGTTCGCGCGCGCCTCACCGAAGGAATATCGGAGCTCAAGCTTACGCTTCGCCTATCGTTTTGATTATCCGTTCCCGCCTGAAGAAGGGGTGGATTTCTTTCACGCCAACTACGGCCCTATGACGCGGGCGTTCGCTTCTCTTGACGCAAAAGGACAGGAGAGTTTGCGCGGCGAACTCGTGCTCTTGTGGACGGAACATAACTATTCGCGCGACAATACGACCAAAGTCGATGGTGAATACCTGGAAGTCATTGCCACACGGAGTGGAAGTGTTGCAGACGGATCCTATACTCCTTACAAACCAGGAGGCTCTATGACTCGTGCCCAGGCACTGGCTGATCGTCTCGAAGATGGCGCCGCCAGTTTCGCCGCATTCGCTGAAGGACTTTCCGAAGCAGAATGGAACACCGCGACATCAGCCACGGACCACCGCACCATTGGCGTCATCGTGCATCACGTTGCCAACATGTATCCAATCGAGATTGACGTGGCGAAGCTAGTCGCGGGCGGCAAGGCGATCACGGACGTGACTTGGGAAGTCGTTGCCGATATAAACGCGAAGCATGCTCGCGAGCAGGCTCACGTCACAAAGGCAGCGGCTCTCGAACTTCTGCGCCGCAACAGCCGCGAGGCAGCGGCGGCTGTACGCGAGTTCACGGACGAGGAGTTGGATCGCGCGGCGGCGTTCTCGCTGAGCTTCGGCGCACCGGTCACAGCGCAGTTTGTGATCGAAGACCACGCCATGCGCCACAGTTGGCATCATCTGGCCCGCATTCGCAAAGCTCTGGGCCGCTGAACCCGCCCACGCGCGTTGCCAGATTGATGGCATTGGAGACAGAACAACTCGTCTCCGCGCTGCAATCGGCCATCGCAGCGCGCTACGTACTTCGCGCCCGCGTCGTTAGTTGGGGGCAGTACGTTTCGAGTGGTGCCAAGGGCGAGGTATGTTCTATGTTTACACTCGCGTTCGAGGGCGTGTTTAAGAGAGCTGCCTGACAGTCACTGTTTTGAGACGTTCGCAAACGTGAATACAAAGTCCGGCTCCGTCATTGATCCTTCTTCTGTCAGACTCGCCTCTTCGATGTAATCCATCTCCCCGGAGCCAAATCTCCCGCCAAAAGTCACCTCATCCCCGACAGAGAGGCCGCTTATCTGGTTATAGAGCGGCGATCCTTGAGGGATGAGCGTGTTGTCGCCTATGTCTGATAAACCGTTATTCATAGTCTCCACTTCGATGTGAGTGGCTACCGGAAGCCTTATTGATAAAACGCCACGCCCGTCGGACGTCGTGTGCATCGCTGAGACTTGGCCGACCCAACCGTTAACGGAACGAGTAGACAGAATTTCAGCGATGTCCTCGGCTCTTTGCTTACGAGCTGCGGATTTCTGAAATTCATTTGCCAAATTGCCATAGCTGGTTTGAAAGGCGGTAATCGTCTTAATGAACTCGCTTTCCTCTTCTGGTAGCGATTCTTGCTCAACCGATTGGGCCGTTGTCGGAATCGCCTGCGCTGTGGGAACCTCATGCACGTTCTGCGGCGCATTCTGTGCTGCATCCGTTTTGCAGCAATAAGCCGTTGCTACTTGTTGCGGATCGGGTTGCAGAGCCTTGCTGAGAGCATATAGAAAAAGGACTGCACAACAAATCAGCAGTACCCAAAGCTTGCCCGGGAGTTTCGTCTTAGTTTGAACTGGGGCATTTTGCTTGGCAGGTTGAGGGACTGCTTGCTGCGATAGTTCTCGTAACGAAGCTTGCTTCAACTCTTCTGGCTCCGATAGCGTGATCCCATTCAAGTCAGTCCGACCCTTCGGCGGGATAGCGGTCAACCTTGCGCCGCAAAATGCGCAGAAAGGGTCACGTTCGCCGACCGCGGCACCACAGTCCCGGCAAAACATCCGCTACCTCATTTGTCCCAAGGTTTGACTTGCTTAATACGTGAGGGGCCTTATAGCAACGACATGATGCATCCGGTACTAATCGATTGTCCAGTGAAGTGATCGGAGCGAGGGGGGCGGGCAAAGGACCACATGCGTTCGAGTCATGCGGTTGAAATCCCAACCCCCCTCTTCTTGAGGGCGAGCGCGACTGAGACCCCAGTGACGAGTAATCCCAATCGCGCTCAGCGCCATTGAGCGGTGACGCTACCGCCCATGCCCGATGGGGGAGATAGGCCCATCAGGACTTTTGCCACTTGCGATGCACGCGCAAGCGACAAACTCGTAAAAATCAGACTGTCACCATCAGCGCGGTTTCGGGATCGCGGTACGGAGCGCCCGAAAGTTCACCACGGCAACGAACCTCGTCGTTGGAGATTTGCTGCATCACTTTGTGCGCCTCTTCGAGCGCCATGCGCGCTTCGTTATGCTCCTGACTTGCCAACGACATCTGACCGCCCAAATCGTTCAACTGTTCTTGCAGACCGTCGATTTTCCTTTGCAACTTGTCGCGCTCTGCCTTGCCAGCAAATCGGCCGACGGGCACCCACTGCGCGTCTACGATCTTGCCTTTCAGCTCCTCTGCTCGATTGCGCAAATTCTGGAAGGTGACGAATTTGTTCTGTTGATCCGTTGTCAGTGCCTCGATGGCTTTTTCCTGCTCCCGGCCACGTTTGCGGATTCCTTCGAGTTCCTCTTCTAGCTCTGCATGGCGACGCTCGGCAAATGTTTCGAGAAAGGTCTTTGCCTCTGAGGTCGCAACCGCCAAAGCGCTGAGCAACTCCCGGCGGCGCTTCTTTAATTCTGGGTCGGAGATTTTCAGAGACCACAATCGATCTTGGAGCGACGGCTCGGTGACGTGGATGACCGTTTCGCCGCCGCGACCATCAGTGGCTTCAAACGGGGCGCTCGGCCCCGGGAATGGCGTCGGCTGCATCTGGCTCAAGTGTCTCTGATACAACACTTCGCTGAGTGGTTTTTCTGGGCCAAACATCGTTAAACCACCTCTCCGCGTTGATAAGCCCGATTCCATTCCGCGACGCCGCCGAGGAATCCAGTTGTGGTGCCAGATGAGCGGCAAAAATCCATAGCCACGTTGCGGCGGTCTGTCGCGTAAGAACGGCCACCAGAGCCTCGC
>JBOGMU010000070.1:0-3951 GCA_050746865.1 Candidatus Acidiferrales bacterium | reverse complement strand
GTCTCCGGCGGCGTGCGAGGCTTATCGCGCAGCTTAAAATCGGGATGAAATGCGGTAAAGTGCAAAGGAACGTCCGGCCCGAGATGTTCGAGAACCCACTCGGCGAGCGCACGCGTCTCCTCGGGCGCGTCATTCAGAGTCGGAATCACTAAATTCGTCAACTCGAACCAGACATTCGTTTCCTTTTTAAGCCATTCGAGCGTATCGAGCACCGGCTTCAGGTGCGTCAATGTAATCCGTCCGTAGAAATTTTCCGTGAATGCTTTCAGATCGATGTTTGCCGCGTCAACGTGCTCGTAAATATCATGAAAAGCCTCGCGCGTTATGTAGCCGTTTGACACCATCACCGTATTGACCCCACGGTCGTGCGCGGCGTGGCAAATGTCGATCACGTATTCGCCCCAGATCGTCGGCTCGTTATACGTGAAAGCGATCGAAGGGCAGCTGTGTTCAATCGCAAGCGCGACCACATCTTCTGGAGGCATGTGCGCCGAGTTAGCCTGGTCGGCGCGTGATTTGGAAATGTCCCAGTTCTGGCAGAAGAAACAACCCATGTTGCATCCGGCCGTGCCCATCGAAAAGACGCGCGTGCCCGGAAGAAAATGGCTTAGCGGCTTTTTCTCAATCGGGTCAATCTGGATCGCGGCAGGATGCGCATAGCCAAGTGTATAGAGCTTTCCGCCCTCATTCGCGCGAATGAAGCAGAATCCGGCCTGCCCTTCGCCGATATGGCAGTGGCGCGGGCAAAGATAGCAATGCACTTTGCCGTTTGCTTCGGGTTCCCACCAACGCGCTTCATGCAATTCGCCCGATTTGTGAAGAGACTTCAAGGATTCCATGCGACTACGCCGATATTCTTATTATACGCCCTCGCCAAAGCCCGACCAGAAATTGCCGCGTCCGACGTGTCAATCTCCTGACTGGATAAGTCTCGGTATCTTTCGTCAGCGCATTGTTTAAGGTTTACGATTTTTAAACGCCAGTGCGATGCTGCTCTACAGTCCGCAGGAGTTTAGTGCCGCGAATTTCTCCTTTGACAGTTTTCGTGTTTGCCGCGATAATCGGTTGTACCGCCATTCCTTTTGGAGGATGTCGAGCCCTTTGCGGACCGGCCCGAAGTACATCTTTGTTACGGGCGGCGTGGTTTCTTCGCTGGGCAAAGGAGTCGCAGCAGCCTCCATCGGTCGCTTGCTTGAGAGTCGCGGCCTTCGCGTCACCCTCCAGAAGTGCGATCCCTATTTGAACGTCGATCCCGGAACGATGTCTCCCTACCAGCACGGGGAAGTGTTTGTAACGGATGACGGCGCGGAAACCGACCTCGACCTTGGTCATTACGAGCGCTTCACCTCCACTCGCCTGACTCGCGACCACAACTGGACCACCGGCCGCATCTACGAATCGATCATTGCCAAAGAGCGCCGGGGCGATTATCTCGGCAAGACCGTGCAGGTAATTCCACACGTCACCGACGAAATCAAGGCTGCATTTCGCAAGGTCTCCGATAGTGTCGATATCGTCCTCGTTGAAATTGGCGGCACAGTGGGCGACATCGAATCGCTGCCTTTCCTCGAAGCGATCCGCCAGATGCGGCTCGAACTCGGCGCCGAAAACGTCGTTTTCGCGCATCTTACGCTGGTCCCTTATATCCCCACTGCCGGGGAACTAAAGACCAAGCCGACCCAACACAGCGTAAAAGAGCTGCTCAGTATTGGAATTCAGCCCGACGTCCTGATCTGCCGCAGCGACCGTCCGTTAGGCGCCGATCTCAAAGGCAAAATCGCGCTGTTCTGCAACGTGGCCGAAGCCTGCGTAATTTCCGCGCCGGACGTTGCAAATATCTACGAAGTGCCAATGTCCTTCGCCGCCGAAGGCCTCGACGAGCAGATTTTGCGGTTGCTACACCTGGAAGCGCCGCCGCGCGATCTGAGTAATTGGCTCGCGATGCTTGAGGCGCTCGAACAGCCGCAAGGCGAAGTTCACATCGGCGTAGTGGGGAAGTACGTCCAGCTTGAGGACGCATACAAGAGCCTCCGCGAAGCCCTTGTGCACGGCGGTCTTGCGAGCCGTCATCGCGTTGTGATCGATTGGATTGAAGCGGAAGAGATGGAATCGGCCGCCGATGCCGAGCGGCTCCTGCGTCATGTGGACGGAATTCTGATTCCCGGTGGATTCGGCAAACGCGGGATTCAGGGCATGGTTCATGCGATCACCTACGCCCGCGAGAAGAAAGTGCCGTTTTTCGGAATTTGCCTCGGTATGCAGTGTGCCACCATTGAATATGCACGAACCGTGGCAAAGCTCGAACGCGCAGATAGCACTGAGTTCGATCCTGGCACGCCAAACCGCGTGATCTACAAGTTACGCGAGCTTTTGGGCGTGGAAGAGATGGGCGGCACGATGCGCCTGGGCGCGTGGGCGTGCAAACTTGAGCCCGGGTCATTCGCGGCGCAGGCCTACGGAACGACCGAAATTTCAGAGCGCCATCGCCATCGTTACGAATTCAATGCTGAATATGCCGATATCCTCACCCGCGGCGGATTCCGCATCACTGGTCGCACACCCGATGGTGTCTACGTAGAGATTGTCGAGGTTCCGGACCATCCCTGGTTCCTGGGCTGCCAATTCCATCCGGAATTCAAATCCAAGCCGCTTACTCCGCATCCGCTGTTCGCGGCATTTGTTCGCGCCAGCATTGAGAATAAGCGTCACCGGTCAAATGCGAACGCCGAATCGCGTACGGCACAAACGCATTCCCACTCGCAGAAGCCCCAGGCCCGCGCCGCCGATTCCGTGCAATAAGTACGCAGAACCAGTCCAATTGTGGTTAAAACGTTGCCGAACCTGCTAAAAAGCCGGGTTTCTCAGGCCTCTAATCGCAACTGCAAAGAATTAAAAATCAATGTAAGTGTATGAAAACAAAGGAACGGCATATGTCCTAATCGCAATTGCTAGCCGCTCTTTGGAAGACTCAACGGTCTCCGCCGTCAGCGCTCCCCCCAGAGCCGCCCGCCAGGTAACCGGGTCGCGTCCGAATCTTCAAACCACCATGGCCTGGCGCTTTCACCGTAACCCGAATCTTCCGAAAGCCAGCCTTTCGCGCTGTCTGATCGGGCAGAAATGCGATCGTGTACTGCTGGCGAAGGTCGCGAGCAATCTGCTGGCTGACGCCGGGCAATTGCTCAATTGACCTTGGAAAGTAGGATTGCCCGCCCGTCTCTTTGGCCATCCTCTTAAGTGCGCCCGGATCCACATTCGCCTGATCTGAGGCCACAATACCAATCGTGTAGATCACCGTGCTGCTGCGTTGGACCGCAGCCAGAATCTTCTTCAAATTCATATAGCTGGCGTCATCGCCGCCGTCACTCACGATAATGAGAGCCTTCTTTTGATTCGCACCCAATGCTAGATGGCGCAGACCCAGGGCAACCGCATCATAAAGAGCCGTTAGTCCCTTAGATGGCCCTGTTTCTACAGCAGAGACGAGCTGCGAGACATCCCCCGTGAATGGGAGACTCGCCGGCAAGCCAAGATGAGCCGTTTCATTGAAGTTCACGACGAAGATTTGATCTTGCGGATTACTGGAGCCGAGAAAATCCTTCGCCGCTGCGGCGACTTCGTCGCGGTTCTCTTTCATGCTGCCGCTGCAATCGATGACGAGACCGGCGGTAACCGGGGCGTCGTTGTGCATGAACAGCTGGATAGTTTGAGGCTTCCCGTCGTCATATACGTGGAAGTCTTCTTGTTTCAATCCCACCACGGAGTGGCCGTGGCGGTCGGTGACCGTCACGGGTAATACGACCAGATCTGCTTCAGATTTAATGACTTGCGGGCCACTCGAAGCGCTTGCGGGCGCTTGCCGCGGATGCGCCGTTGTGGGCACGACAGGGAGAAGAGATACCGACAGTAGGAGAGCGCAAATGAAGAACACTTTCAGATCCCACGAAACAGGAT
>JBOGMU010000069.1:0-5958 GCA_050746865.1 Candidatus Acidiferrales bacterium | reverse complement strand
TTACCATCCTGGGTGCGATGTCGGGTAAGTTATGTGCGTCCTATTTCGGCGACGATGCGGCTCCGCGAAAAAAAAAGCGCCCCGGTTGCCCGTGGCGCTTTTTGCCTTGTCCTGCCGTCTGGCAGGTAACTCGCTCAACGCTGGAAGGGTAGCGAGTCTATTGTTTTAATTGCCTGAGGAATTGGTAGAAGTTGACGCCTGCGTAGGCGCCGTCTTCGGAGAGCTCAGGTAGCCCACGATCTTGTTCTTGCCGACCTGGTTCACGACGAACTCAAGGGGCGCACGCGCACCGCTCGCGAAGAAATAGAGCGGCTCGTTGGCCGAGAGGTTCTTCTTTTCGTGGCGCTGGTCGTCGACGAAGATCGTGACGTTGTACTGGCTCTTCTTTGTGTTGGTCCCGCGGAGTTCAACCATCACGTTACCCACCTTCTCGCGCGTGTCCTTCTTGTTAATCGTGAACTCATAGTAGTCGCGTTCGCCAAGGCGGCGGAGCTCCTCGACCTGGTCATGATTGCGGGCAATAAGAGTGCCGAACTCGCCGTGCATCATGCTCATGTTGTTCTTCGTCGTCTCGAGGTCGGTCTTGACGCCGGTCACATCGGTGCCGATTTTGTTCATATCATCGATGCTGGCCTTGGTGGCGACCTGACCATTGATGTCGCTCAGATTACTCTGCAGAGACTGAATCTGCTTCGCATCATCAGCCTTGATCTTGCTGGCCTGGGCGCGAGCGCGAGTCAGCTCCGTTTGCGTGAGCTTCATCTTATCGGTCACGACGCTCAGCTCGCCTTCTAGCTGCGCGTTCGTATCCTCCGTCTTGGTAAGGCGCTGCGCGAGGAGGTCTTCGTTCTGCTTATCCGTCTGGCTCTGAGTGCTCAATGCCTGTTGAACCGTCTTCGCATGATTGGACGCCGACCAGCCAATTGCCAACCCGGTGATTGAAATAACTGCTAACGCTACAACGGCCAGCCCGATCCATCGGGGTGCTGAATTGTCCGTCACAACAACATCTCTTTCGTCGCTCATCTGCTCTATTCCTCCGTGGGAACCCCTTGCTGGCGAGCAGTAGTGCAAGCCCCGCGCCAAAAGCGACGAACCTGAACGCCCCCGGGTAATCTACAGATTTTGGGAGGTTTAGGATAGCTACCGAGCCGGCGTGCGGCATTTCATGGGTCGCGAGACATTGAAATTCTTACACGATGTGTACTGTTTCCTACGCAGTTGACTCAATGATCAGCCCTACGAAGGAATTTAGGATAAAAAGCCCCGAAAGGACGTCTCCATCGTCCGACCGGGCGCGAATCAGAGCCGCAACCATCGCACGGACGGTCGCGCTTTTTTACCTGAACGCCATCTGAAGAGCGCTTTTTCGACGGATGTTATTTCCGGAAGACCTTGCTAGAATGACTTCACCTGAGAAGTCTGGTTTTCGAACGCAGAGGAAATGCTTAGTTTTTCACTGCGTTGCGCCGCGTCCCCAGCCGCAGGCACTCGCGAGGAGCGCCGATGTCCCAACAGAGCGACCAAAAGCAGTCGTTTCAGCAAAGAGCCACGAAAACAATGCCCGGGATCGTCGAGAAGATCATAACTCCAATCATTCCGAACGAGCCTGAAAAGGCGCAAATTGCCGTCGAGGGAGCGGATCATCTATATCGCGAAATTCGCGTGGACAATCGACTGAAGGATGAAGACGGCAGAGATGTTGCTTTGAAGCCGGGTGCCGAGGTTGACGTGAAAATCGAGGCGGACCCGGACGCAACAAAGATCGTGAACGGACCTTCTCCGAAAACCGGGCACAAGCCGCACCAAGACGGCAAGGGCCATTAGATTTTCGTCTTCCCTTTCGATATGTGCGCGGGAAACTTCACATGTTCCGGACGGAATCCCATCCCGACCACTCGCGCCGGGAATCGCCTCAGGTACGGAATGGCACGAATCAGCTTTAAAAGCCAAGGCAAGTTTAGCGGAGCCACGTCTGTAAGAACGCGGCTAATCACATTGTTCTGTATGGCGACCTGCAACGACTGGGTTGCGCGCGTAGGAAACATCCGTCGACTCTGCACAGCCTTCAAGTCATCCTCAGTCACCCTGCCGCGCAGGAGCTTCGGACCTAATATATTCGCCGTTGCGACTGCATCCTGAATTGCGAGATTTATCCCTACTCCGCCGATCGGCGACATTGCATGCGCCGCGTCGCCGATGCACAAAAGGCCGGGCCGCGACCATGAGACCAACCGATCAACGGAAACCGTGAGCACGCTCACCGCTTCCCAGTCCTGGAGCTCTTCAAGGCGACCCTGAAGAAACGGCTCGAGTTCTGCGATTTCGCCGCGAAATGCAGGAAGTCCGCGCGTTTTCACATCTTCTGCTGTGCCTTTAGGGATGACAAATGCACATTGCCAATAATCCTCGCGATTAAGAATTACCATCATTTTGCCCCGCTCGACGTGGCCGAATGTTTGGCCGGGATCGCTCTCGCGGCGGCTCAGCCGCATCCACATCACGTCCATCGGCGCGCCCAGGTCAACCACCTGGAGCCCCGCGCTCTTGCGGATTGTAGAGCCGCGGCCGTCAGCGCCGACCGTGAGATCAGCTAGAATTTCCAGAAGTCCGCCAGGCGCGCTCGCGTGTACGCCCGCGATGCGCCCGGCGTCTTCTATAAGTCCGGTGGCTTTCGCCTCCATCTTCAGCCGAAAGCCCTGATATGTCCGGGCCTGCTCCGCAATGAAATTTAGGAAATCCCATTGCGGCATCAGTGCGACGAATTTACAATGTGTTGGCAGATGCGTGAAATCCGCGATGGTTACGGTCTCGCGCCCGATCTGCCCGGACAGTTGAGTCACCTTTTGGTGCGGGCGCTTCAGGAACTCCTTGAGGATTCCGAGTTCGTACATCAATTCGAGCGTGGAGGGATGTATGGTATCGCCGCGGAAATCGCGCAGGAAATCTTTGTGCTTTTCCAACACCACGACATCTATGCCACCCCGCGCCAGCAGAAAACCTAGCATCATTCCAGCCGGTCCGCCGCCGACGATGCAACATTGAGTTTGAATCCGTTCCGCCATCTCGCCGGAATACCGTCCGTTTCAATACAATATCGATATTAATCCAACATTGTCGTCAGGTTGCATGTGTTTCTGACTCAGCGGATTTAAATATTCGGATGCACTATCGCGGTTGAGTGGTCCTTTGACGCGCGTTCGCAGAATTCCACGATCCGCGCTTCGGACCAGAACCGTTCTCCGCGCGACGAGGAAATAAATGCGCAATGGCCGCCGTAGCACGTTGAGACAAGCTCAAGGAGCGGATTCACGGAATTGACAGCATTCGCTATCGTGATGAAAGGCACGAAAGGGTCGTCTTCCGCTGCGAGTATCATCGTGGGCCGTGCGATTTTCGCGAGAAACTGATTGGCACTGGCGCGGGCGTAATAATCGTTTGCGTCATGGAAGCCGCTATGCGGCGCCGTGAGCACATCATCGTATTCGCGTACAGTACGAATCTTGTGCAGTCCATTCAGTTTGTATGTCTCGGGAAAAAGCAGCGCCTTTTTTCGGATTCGCGCCTTCAATCGTCGTACGAAATGCCGCTGATAAATGAAATTTCGACGCTCCGCCAATGCGTCGGCGCATGCTGCCAAATTGAGTGCGGGCGCCACGGCGACAAAGCCCTTGATTTCGCGCGGGGTTACCTCCGCGAATTCGCCCGCCATTTTGAGAACGAGATTTCCGCCCATGGAAAATCCCGCCGCAAAAAGATTGGCAAGTCGATCCTTCCGAATCAATTCGAGAAGGACCTCACGAACATCGCAACTCAACCCGGAATGATAAAGCGTATGCGTCAAGTCATCGCCGCCTCCGCAATTTCGCTGGTTGAGCCGAACCACATTGAATCCGGCGAGCCATGCCTTCTCCGCCGTGCCCATGACGTATCCGGAATCACTCGACCCTTCCAGTCCGTGCAGTAGCACTACGGTGCGATAAAGTCGGGGACTTTCTTTCCAGTGACACGTGGCGCGCACGCGGGTTCCTGGTTCCGTCTCAAAGATGCGCGGCTCTCCGGCAGGCAGAGATGGAAACCGGCGCCGCCACAGATGAGCGGCAATTGTCATTAGATGTGAATTGTGAAGCGCCCAGTGCGGGATGAATTCAGTCATGAAGGTCCAATCTTAAGGTGGGGCGTGGCGTCGCGCAAATTTAGAAGCCCTTTAGGATGCATGACCTATGAGACATCTTTACGGCGTTCAAAGTATTTACGATTCAGGTCTTCATCGACACCACAAGTGATTTCGGTAGTTTTCAAAGCCACTAAAGTAAAGTGGGAACTGCCACGATTACCGCTACAGCAAAACAAGAACGCAGCTTCAGCCGGTCGATGACAATCACGATTATCAACACTCCAAGTCTGACGGCTGGCACACTGGCTTCAGCTATGATCGGCGTCGCTTACAGTCAAACGCTCCAGGAAACGGGCGGAACCGCTCCGCTCACATACACAGTCACCTCAGGTTCGATACCGGCCGGGTTGAATCTCAACGCAACGACGGGCGTCATTTCGGGGACACCAACCGGGTCGACAGCCGGACAATCAAGCTTCACGGTGACAGTTAAGGATTCCAGCAGTCCTGCCCAATCTGCAAGCGCTCAATACACGATCGCTGTCGGATTGCCGTTGAGCATCACAACCAGTTCCCTGCCGGGCGCGTTTGTTGGCACCGCTTACAGCACCACCATCAGCGCGGCGGGCGGGACGAGTCCATACACCTTCAGCATCGACGCTTCAGGAACTCAACTACCGATGGGATTGAGTCTTTCGAGCGCCAACAATCAGGCAACGATTGCTGGCACAGCGATCACGCCGGGAACATATAGCAATCGTTATCGACGTTCATGATTCGCAACTCCCGACCGCAAACTCGGCACAGATGGCGTTCTCGCTAAATGTCTCACAACCTTGCGGCAGCGGCAACGAATCGCTCCTGAGCGGGCAATACGCAATGCTGGTAAAAGGATTTGACAATGGAAAGGGCGCCGGGGAAACAAGTCCACAGCCTGTCTTAATCGGAGCGGAACTTTACATCGACGGCAACGGCAATATTGTTGCTGGCAATCTGGACATGAACTCGCATAGTGCCCCCGGAGTTCAGGAAAGCAGCGTGAGCGGCAAGTACCAAATCGGCGGCGATCAACGCGGTTGCATGACGCTCACAAGCAACTCAGGCACGCAGAACTACCTAATTTCGGTATCGGTCGTTTCGTCTGGCATCGCATCGACAGTACACATGGTCAGTTCCGATGCGACGGGACCATTCACGTCCGGCGTAGCGCTCGAACAAGACACAACAGCGTTCTCCGCAAATGTCATCAACGGAAACTACGTTTTCGAAATGTCGTCGCCGCAAGGCACAGCTTCGCCGGATGGCGGCAAGGAGGCAATGGCCGGCGTCATCACTCTTGCAAACACGGATGCAACTAGCGGCACTGTAACCGGAGGCTCGTTCGATCTGAACGACAAAGGACAGCTTGATGGATCTTCGAGTACAACATGGTCGTCCTCGACGCCTTTATCTATTAGCAGCACGGGCAGCTCCTACTTCATAGGCGGCGGCATTGGAAATATCATTTTCCAGACGACCATCAACGGTAACACCGTTATTCAGCAGAATCAGATTTACATAATTTCGGCAAATCGCTTCCTGATCATGAGCAGCTCGGATCAGACGCAGGCGGGCGCTCTCTTTGGAGCCGGCGAAGCATTCAAACAATCCGGCACGATCTCGAGCGGTTCGTTGAACGGAACAAGCGTATTGCAGTCGTCGGCTTTGCAGATCAACTCAGCAAGCCCTGTCACTGCAACCTCCTTCATCGGAACACTTACCGGCAACGTATCGGGTAACGTAAATATCAATGGCTGGCAGAACAGTGGACGCGCGATACAGAGCCGCACTATAAGCGGCAC
>JBOGMU010000068.1:0-4035 GCA_050746865.1 Candidatus Acidiferrales bacterium | reverse complement strand
CAGATGAGTTTCGTCTTGCAGGAGACGCTGCTCTTTCACACCACGATTTG
Organism: Candidatus Acidiferrales bacterium; assembly: GCA_050746865.1. Taxonomy (GTDB): domain Bacteria; phylum Acidobacteriota; class Terriglobia; order Acidiferrales; family UBA7541; genus Palsa-295. The sequence goes on along the minus strand of JBOGMU010000068.1, from coordinate 3,985 downwards.
GGAAAACATCGCATATGGCAAGCCAGACGCAAAGCCGGAACAAATCGTGCGAGCGTCCCAGTTGGCCAATGCCGAAGAGTTCATCAAGAGATTGCCGGACGGGTACGACACGCTTGTAGGCGAGCGCGGTATGTCTCTTTCCGGCGGACAACGGCAGCGCATTGCGATTGCGCGGGCAATCATTCGCGATACACCGATCCTCATTCTTGACGAGCCGACCTCGGGGCTCGATGCCTCGTCCGAACAGACGGTGCTCGAAGCGTTGAAGCGGCTGATGAAAAACAGAACTTGCGTGGTGATCGCTCACGATCTGGAGTCGATCCGCCAATCCGACGTGATTTTTGTCGTACGGGACTCCGCGATTATCGAGCGAGGAAGTCACGAAGAATTGCTCGGGTTGCGCGGAGAATACGCATCACTTTACAACACTCAGACGTCAGATGCTCACGAAACCGTTTCGAGGAGGTAATCCGCGATGAAGCTTATTATCGAACCCGACCAAACCGCCGCACCTCTTCTCTCCGCAATTAAGAATGCCAAGCAGAGTATCGAAATTACCATTTTCCGGATGGATCGCAGAGACATCGAGGAGGCGCTCGTGGCCGCAGCCGGAAGAGGGGTGAAGGTGACAGCTCTAGTCGCCTACGCCAATCGCGGCGGGGAACGGCTGTTGCGTAATCTTGAGATGCGCCTGCTGGATGCGGGCGTGATCGTTGCGCGAACCGGCGACGACCTGGTGAGGTACCACGACAAATTCATGATCGTGGATCGAAAAACGCTTTACGTGCTTTCCTTCAATTTCACGCATCTGGACATTTCGCATAGCCGCGGCTTTGGCATCTCAACGCAGAATGCCGCGCTAGTGCAAGAGGCAGTGAAACTCTTCGAAGCCGATAGCACCCGCGCGAATTATAGCTCGGGCCTGTCTTCATTCATTGTGAGTCCGGCGAACGCGCGAAAAGAGTTGAGCGCCTTCGTGCGGCGGGCGCGAAAGCAGTTGCTTATTTACGATCCGGAAATATCCGACAAAGAGATGACGAAAATTCTGAAAGAGCGTGCCAAGGCAGGCGTGGGAATCCGGATTGTTGGTCGCGTCTCGGGGAGCGACGAATTGCGTTGCGCCGAACTCAAGAAATTGCGGCTGCACACGCGGACCATCATTCGAGACCGTCATCAGGCGTTCCTGGGAAGCCAAAGCCTGCGAGCCATGGAGCTCGACAAACGACGCGAAGTTGGCGTGATCATCCGCGATGCAAGAATCGTGAAGTCGCTGGCGGATACCTTTGAGGCTGACTGGGCGGACGCGGAAAGGCCCAGAGACAAAGTCAAAACTGCGCATGCGAACGAGAAAAGCGGCGATGCGGATCGAGTGAACGAGGTCTTATTGAAGGAACTCCATCCTGTTGCGTTGACGGTGAAGAGGGCGGTGAGGAAAGTTGTCGCTAAGGCCGGGGACGACGCGATACACGATGAAACCGTAAAGCGCGCGGTGAAAAAAATCGTGAAGAAAGCCGTAAAGCAGGCGGTGAAAGACGTTACGCAGGGAAGGGCCTGTGCATAAGGCAGAACAAAATACGGCAAGATGCCCGAAGTCGTGGAGAGCATACGCACTTCTTGCCGCCGCTATTCTGTATTTCCCGATGGTAGCGTGCGCGGGGCCAGGAGCCGGAAGGCAATCGAAGCAGACGGAAAGTGTGGCGAATAATCCGGGCTTTCAGGAGTTTTCGCGCAACGTCGACCGGTACGAGCAACTACGCAAGCAGCTAGAGTCGAAGCTGCCGTCGACTAAGTCAACGGACGATGCGCAAGCGATTGAGGCGCATGAACACGCTCTGGCGACTAAGATCGGAGAGGCGCGCGCAGGAGCAAAAGTTGGCGATATTTTTTCAGAAAGCGGGAGCGCGGCGTTCCGCAAAGTGATCCAGACGGCGTTCAGCGGTGCGAAGGGACGCGAGCTATACAAAACGATCTTTCAGGGTGAACCGCTGAACGTGACCCTGCAGATCAACCAAATCTATCCGGCGTCCCTGCCGGCGACGACGGTGCCGCCGACTCTCCTTCTGCTGCTGCCCAAGCTGCCGCAGAGGATCGAGTACCGAATTATAGGGCGGGATTTTGCGTTGGAAGACGTGAAGGCAAGATTGCTGATCGATTTCATACGGGGAGTTTTTCCACTCTAGCGGACAACAATTATGCGTCGCATCTTGTGTTTATGGTTTTTGTGTTTATGCGTGTGGCCGGCACTCGGCGCGGCGCAACAGACCGTTTTGCCGCTTAAGTCCGGTTCGGTGCGCTTTGTCGTAATCGGCGACATGGGAACGGGAGGCAAACCGCAATATGACATCGCCGCGCAGATGGCGGAATTGCACAAGACCTTCCCTTTTGACTTCGTGATCATGGTGGGGGACAACATCTACGGCGGCAAATCGCCGCGCGACTTCGCGAAAAAATTTGAGGATCCTTACAAACCGCTTCTTGACGAGGGCGTGAAATTCTACGCCAGCTTGGGCAACCACGACGTTCCGGCGGAGGAATTGTACAAACCGTTCAATATGGGCGGTCATCGATATTACGCCTTCGATAAGGGGAACGTGCGGTTTTACGCATTGGATAGCAATTACATGGACCCCGACCAACTGAAGTGGCTTGGGGACGATCTTAGAAGTTCGGGCGCTGCCTGGAAAATTCCGTTTTTTCATCATCCTCTCTATTCCTCCGGTGGCTTTCATGGATCATCGATCGAACTGCGACACATACTGGAGCCCGTGTTTGTCGAAACAGGAGTGCGGGTCGTGTTTTCGGGACACGATCACATCTATGAGCGAACGAAGCCGCAGAAGGGAATTTACTACTTCGTTGAAGGATCGGGAGGGCAGTTGCGGAAGGGCGATTTGCGGCCGGCGGCTTTTGAAGCGGCAGGTTTCGACCAGGATCGCACGTTCATGGCCGTCGAAATTGTCGGGGATGACATGTTTTTCGAGACGATCGCGCGAACCGGAAAAACAGTAGATTCGGGCGAGATCCACTTGAAAGACTGATGAGTACCGCGAAATGGCTTCGGCGGTGGCGCAAAATGGATGGAGCCAACGTCCAGACTTGAACTGGAGACCTGCCAATTACCTGGAAAACGGTAAATACTTGTGATTTGTGATGGTTTGCTCTTCGCGAATCCTATTTCTCCTGTTTAGGCTCCAGTTTGAGCCTAGTTTTCTTAGCTCGAGACGCTGATTTCCTAATCTGGCGATCCTATTCGACGTTTGCAGGGGGATAATCTTCGACATACTCCTCATTGCCGGAGCCGTAGTAGGCGACTTTGCGTCCTACGAAATCCACGTCATAGCGGACAACCCCAGCGCGCCACGCTGCAATCAAGAACTCGGGAAACGTGCTCTTTCCCGCCTGGTCGGTTCGCAGGGCCGCGATAAGCGCCTCTCGATCAAACGCTGGCACATCAACTGTCCCGGTTACGAGAGGCGTACCTTGAGTAACGACCGGACCGTGCTCTGTGAGATATAGGCTTTGACATGCGGGCAGGAACCAAAGGTTACGGATCACGCCTGCTCGACGCAGGGTCTCGGCGAGGTACGGAAATCCACCAACTTTGGGACGACCGGCCATCGCTCGCTGCTGCGCTGCTTGTAGATTTTCGATTGCTCTGCTCATGTGTTCCCTCGGAAGAGGTACGTTACCGGCATTACTCTGCTCTGTCCAGAAACAGTTGCCGCGACCACCGTTACGCCAACGCGGGAGATTTTCGCTTCGCACCTGCGAAATCGCGGTTCAGTCGCAGGCAAAAGCAGGTCATTTGGAACCAAATGGAACCAAATCGGCTTTTGTCAACTAGCTTCGTTCTTTGTTTTCAAGAGGATGGAGCCGACGTCCAGACTTGAACTGGAGACCTGCCGATTACGAATCGGCTGCTCTACCAACTGAGCTACGTCGGCCGTGCATTTGAATGTAGCATTGCGGCAAAAAAGCGTCAAAC
>JBOGMU010000067.1:0-3341 GCA_050746865.1 Candidatus Acidiferrales bacterium | reverse complement strand
GACATTTCACAGCCAGGGGTGGCCCATTCACCCGCTGGGCAAGCTCTGCTCGATTCCGTTCGCATGGCCGACCAGCGTGTAGCGAACAATGTGCTTGTTGAATTAGCGGACAGCACCGGCGGCCAGGCGTTCGTCAACGACAATGACTTTGATGCCGGCCTGCGAAGTCTCGCGGCGGCGCCGGAGGCCTACTACTTACTCACATACACGCCGCGCAATCTGAAGGCTGATGGTCACTATCATCATCTGAAAGTGACACTCGCCTCAAAAGAGAATTACGCGATCGAAGCGCGTCACGGCTTTTACGCGCCCGCGCGCGGAGAAACTGTTGCCCAGGCTGCGCGGCGCGAGATCGACGACGCTTTGTTTTCGCAAAGCGTGCAGCACGATTTGCCTGTCGACCTGCAAACACGCGTTGAGAAAAAACCTGATGGCGGAAAGAAGCTCGATATTTTCGCCGATCTGGACATTGCGCAACTGCATTTCCATAAAGCAAACGGAGTGAACCAGGAAGGCCTGACCCTTGTGGCGGCGCTTTTCGACAGGAACGGCAACTACATTGACGGCACTCAGAAGGTGCTCAATTTCAATCTGAAGGACGCCACACTCGCGCAATACAGCAAGACCGGCGCAAGCTCCGAGCTCGATCTGGACGTAAAGCCGGGCGTCTATTTCGTGCGATTCGTGGCACGCGACACCAACGATAATCACATCGCCGCCGAGAACGTGACGGTGGATGTACCGGAATAGAGCCGATGGCGTCGGACTTTTTGCGCGGCCGTCGGAGCCGTTTTGGCGCAAAGTCCGCGGCGCCGCGTTTAAACCTAAGGCAAACGCTCTAGATTACTCGCGCTGCGATTGCGATGCTGTGGCCGGCTGTTCGATGAAAGCTGCCGCCAGTGTCAGGTACCCGGTAATCATGAGTGAGAAAACAATCGGTAAAGCGAAAAGGAATCTACAGCTCACGGCCGTGATGGCTGCGAAGCACAGCGCGAAGGGCCCATCCGGTGCTGCGCATGAGGGCCAGAGTCCCTCGTGGAAGACTACCTAACTGCCATGCGAGTACAGCCGAGAGCAGAAAAAATATGCCGACAGAGAATCTGGACCCTTGGTAGAAATCCCAATAGCTGCGGTTGAAGCCCTGCAAACCGAAGTGAATTGAGCGCATCGATGAGAGAAGCGCATCCATTCCCCACGTCGGATCAGACTGCCGGAAGCCGAAGGATGTCCTAACGCGAAAAGCAGCAGAAGGGCAGCGGCGATTCGATACAAGACAGATGCCTTCATCTTGCCTCCCATGAACACAACGTCCAAGGCAATATTTATGTACGGCAACTGTATCATCGAGCACTCGTCCGCGAGGAAGCGTTGCATTAGGGAGGCACTTGCCGAACTGCGGCTCGTTGCGGTCTACTAGAACGCTTATGTTTTATCGCACAGAAGATCTGCGCCTGAAGTGGACCAAAGTTGTGCTGCCGCCGGTGTTCCTCGAAGAAGAATTGCCGGCGACGGAGCGCGCAAATGCGACCGTTTTCAACGCGCGCGCCGAAATCGAGGATATTCTCGCGGGCAAAGACCGCCGGCTGATGGTCGTGGTCGGGCCCTGCTCGATTCACGATCCGAAGGCCGCGCGTGAATATGCCACGCTGCTAAAAAGCGCGATCGAGGAATTTTCGCGCGAGCTTTGCATCGTGATGCGCGTCTACTTCGAAAAACCGCGCACCACAGTAGGCTGGAAGGGCCTGCTCAACGATCCGCACCTTGATCAATCCTTCAAGATCAATGATGGGCTGCGCCTTGCGCGCCACCTGCTGCTCGACCTTGCGGAAATGGGCGTTCCCGCAGGTACGGAATTTCTGGACATGATTTCACCGCAATATTTCGCTGGACTGGTGAGCTGGGGAGCGATCGGCGCGCGAACCACGGAAAGCCAGGTGCATCGCCAGCTCGTCTCCGGACTCTCATGCCCCGTCGGCTTCAAGAACGGTACGTCCGGGAACGTGCAAATTGCCATTGAGGCGATTCTCTCCGCCGCGCACTCGCATACGTTTCTGGGCCACACAAAGCATGGCCAGTCCGCGATTTTCGTAACGACTGGCAATTCGGATTGCCACATTATTCTTCGCGGCGGCCGCAAAGAAGTGAATTACACGGCCGAAGCCGTGGCGAACGTCTGCAAGCAACTCGAGGCGGCTTCGCTGCCGCAGCGCGTGATGATCGATTGCAGCCATGCGAACAGCGGCAAGGACTACAAGCGCCAGCCCATCGTTTGCCGCGACGTGGCGGCACAGGTTGCGCGAGACGACGGGCGCATTTTCGGCGTGATGCTGGAAAGCAATCTCATCGCTGGAGCGCAAAAGATGGTCCCCGGCCAGCCGCTCGTCTATGGACAGAGCATCACGGATGCATGTCTAGGGTGGGACGAGACGCGCGCGCTTTTCAGAGAATTGGCGGACGCGGTGCGGACCGCACGGGCGTAACAATGCACCGCGTGTAACGCGGATTAGTTGGACTGTTCGATGGCGCGTTCGACAAGAGAAACGCATTTTTCGACGCGTTCGCGCAGCGGGCCATGAAGTTTTTCCTCGCGTGCGCGCGCCATGAACAGCTCGTCGGCAACATTCAGTGCGGCGAGGACGGCGACTTTTAGAGAATCGGCTGTCTGCGCCACATCGGCGACGGCATACATCTTCTCGTTGACGTAAGACGCAAGCTGCTGCAGGTATTCTTCGTTTTCTTCCACGCTGAGATTGTAAGACTGCCCGTAAATTTCGAGTTTCACGTCCGTGCTCCCGGAATTGCTGCGGCCATTTTGGGCCATTGAAGCATGCGACGCAAGCTAAGCCAAAGACGCTCAGCAAAAAGCGGCGCAAAAGCTGCGCGCAGCGCCCGCTACAAAGAGGGGCCTACTGAGCACGGCCTGTTTCTTCGAGTCCCGCGGCCCAAGCAATTGCACCCTGCAGCACGGCTACGTAATTCGGCTCCTGATACGCACTCGCCGCGTGCCCAAGCGCCGAATAAAAGACGCGCCCTTTGCCAACAAAATGTTTCCAGATAATCGGGTGATCGGGTCCCATTCGTAGGTTCTTTGTGACCATCCTCGGACGGTAGGTAGTCTCGTCCAGCGTGGCAAGCACGGTTGCGCCCTGCGGTCGCGGGCTCTTCTTGAATGAATACCATTCGTCCGAGCGCACCCAGTCTTTTGGCAGAGTCTTTGTCGCGGGATCGTCGCGATTTTCCACGTGAATCATAGCGGTGGGAAACTGTGGCATAAGTGTGTGGCCGATGAACTGCGCGCCGATCAGCGTTTCCACATACCAGCGCCAATCGTAACTAAAATC
>JBOGMU010000066.1:0-34024 GCA_050746865.1 Candidatus Acidiferrales bacterium | reverse complement strand
ACGTCAGGCGGTGCAGGAATCGATACCTACCTCACAGGCGTTTTTCAGACAACGGCTCCCGTAAGGCGGCTTCCGAGCGGAGGCGTCTTAGTCGATCAATCGATTTTGGATCGCTTTTATGCGTATCTAAAACACGAAGGTTATAATTTCAAGCCCGGCAGCAATTATGGTTGCGATGTCAGCCCGACCGCAGCGGCGGCAAAAGCAGCCCAACATAAGCGGGCGTACGAAGGGGGAGGCTGTTCAACCTGCGGAAAAATCGTAGAGACCGGCTGGGTAGATACGCAGTGATCTGCGTGCAGTGAGTGATGAAGAGCTGAACTCAGTTGGGTCCGGGACAAACTTAAACTCGAAATCGGGTCAAGGTTTAGGTATGACGGCGCTTCGCAGGATGACAACTTGCTCAGGGCCGGGCCGTGCGCAGTGCGCGAAGCCGCAGCGCCTGGTAAAGGCCGTAACCGGACAAGATGGAGTCCCAACCCACATCGCGCTGAGCGGACTTTGCGGGAGTTGGCAGGCCACCAACAGTCAGGAATACGCATAACCTACTAACCGTGATTTTGGGCGTTCGGAAGGGACAACAGAAGCGATAACACGGCAAGAAGAGCGGTGAGTAAACCCACGAGACCGAGAAACCGTGAGGTCAATGCCCACCTCGATCCGATCACTCTCAAGGGCGAGAGCAGAAGCTCTACGGACCAACCGATGAAGAAGCAGTCTTTCCAATCGTTTCGCGCCTCGGATCAGCACAAAAGCGGTCCAAGAGAAAAACAAATAGCAGCCAACCTTCACAACCGTGCTAAACCAGCCGTGCAAATACCAAACCAGCTGCGACACCCAATCGGTTTCAACCATAGGCGGACGTAATAGGCCGCGAATCGCTTGCACCAACACAAACAATGTCAGAAAGGCAGCTACGCAAATTCTCGTGCGTGTCGTCAGCAGCTCTCTTTGTTGTGATTCCGATGGGCGGTAATTCATAAGAAGCAAAAGCGTACGACGTCTTTCGTGACGCAACTCTTGGTTAGTACCGTATACGGAAAAGTTCCTTGCTAAGCTCCAGCGCCCGTCGTGCCAGAAATGTGCCCACTGGAAAGCACAAGTGCGCGACTTCTGGGGACGAGAAAGCGAAGTACTTCGGCGACTGTTCGGCTATTTCATTGGGCGACCTTGAATGGAACCGTGGCGATTGTTTTGTCCCACATGATTGCGATGCGGCCGCTGTCCGCAGTCATATCCACAAATTCCCAGGTCAACTCCTCCACCGCGTATGGCAGCGTCTCTACTTTCATCGGCGCGCGAGCGACGTCTTTGTCGGGCGTGTAGCCAAACGCGCCATAGATCGCATCCTTATTGTTCGGGTCAATTTTCGCCGCCGCTCCATAGCTAGAGACAATGAACGTCCACTCCGTGGGCTGCTTCAAATCAATAAACAAACTGTACTCTCCCGCCGGAATCGTCACACCACCGATCACCAGCGGAACCTCGGTTTTGAGGCGCGTTGAGAGATTGGCCCCGGCGCGCCAAACCGGCGCATTGGGGCCACCCGGGATTTGGGCGATGGTCGACTTCCCATAATCGCTGCCAGTTCCGGTAAACGCCTCTCGACCGCGCATCAACGGTCGCCCGTACGTAATGTCAATCCACTTGCCGCCTTGATAGGTTTCGCCGCCCATCGTGTAGGTCTGGCGATTTGGCTTCACCCATTGGCCGAGGACTTGTACCGAAGCAATTCCCGGCGGACTAAGAGGCCGGCGAGCCGGCTGAGTGGCAGACGGCGTTTGAGCGGCAGGAGCTGTCTGGGCAGAAGATTCCGTCTGAGCGACAAGCGATGTAGCAGCCGCGGTCATGACGAGTAAGGCTAGAAGTTTCATTTTCATCGAAGCCTCCCGATTTCGAAGTCGAAGCCCAACTTTGGCGCCCGCGTGTGGTGGCGTAATGTTACACGAATTTGTCGTTCGGTCCGACGCGGAAACTATCGGGCACCGGCAGAGTGCAAGACCATCGGCTCGTCACTCTGTAGGCTAAAGTACTTTACGCTGTGTCATTGTTTATGGCATAGTGTGCTTGTTGCGGCGACCGTGTGACTTCCAATTGAGAGGGATCCAATGACCAAACGCATCATCGCCATAGCCGTGATCTACGTTTTCAGCACCATTGCATGGGCAATCCTGGGGGCGACGGTTTTCATACGCACGAACGCCTCAAATTCGACTCTGCGCAACAGCGTCGCTTCGCTCTGGGGCGCTCCGCAGGAACAGACACCACCGGAGGCGTGGTACAGCACGGTTGACACATCGCCGGCGATCCCGACGACGACCGCATCTTCCCCGGTTACAAAGTCCGTTCAGATGCCGATCGACAAAAGCCGAGTGCAGGCCGCGCTGCACCTTGACTATCGGAAAAAGGGACTGCTGTGGTACAGCACGTACACGGTGCGGTTCGCCGGCGCGTACGATTTTCGGAACGACAGCGATCAGCCGCGCCGCGTGGTTTTCTCGCTTAACTTCCCTACGGCACAGGCTATCTACGACGATGTGACGTTTTCGGTGAACGGTGTACCGCTTGCTACTTCGAACGCAAAAACCCAAGCATATGCGCCGTTTACGATTCCTGCGCACCAGTCGGCCACATTTCAAGTGGGATACCGCTCGCAAGGCTTAGAGAAGTGGACTTACAACTTTGGGGATCAGGTAAATCAGGTGAAGGATTTCGAGCTGCGCGTCACGACAGACTTTTCCGGCTTCGATTTTCCGGATAATTCGCTATCACCAACAGAGGAGCATCGCGACGGGTCGGGTTGGACGCTGATGTGGAACTACAAGAACCTGATTTCAGGATACAAAATCGGGCTCGCGATGCCGCAGAAACTTCAGCCAGGGCCGCTTACAGGAAGGATCAGCTTTTTTGCGCCTGTTTCGCTACTTTTCTTCTTCTTCATCCTCTTCGTATTGACGACGGTTCGGCAGATCGATTTGCACCCGATGAATTATTTCTTTCTGGCGTGCGCGTTCTTCTCATTCCATTTGCTGATGGCATATCTCGTGGATCATCTCTCGGTGAATGCGGCGTTTCTAATATGCTCGGCTGTATCGATATTCCTGGTCGTTTCGTATTTGCGCCTGGTGGTGGGGATGCGATTCGCAGCGTTTGAAGCAGGCGTGGCGCAGTTGATTTACTTGGTGCTCTTTTCCTATGCGTTTTTCTTCGAGGGCTTCACCGGGCTCGCGATTACGATCGGCGCGATTATTACGCTCTTTGTGGTGATGCAGTTGACAGGGCGGATTCGGTGGTCGGAGCAGTTTGCGAGGAAACCGATCAGAGCGTAAGTTTGATTTGCCGCGGAAGCAGAAGCCTCGGGTCTGGCAGAGACGCGCGAGACCCGAGCTACGTTGCGTGTTCGTTCCCAGCAGAATCGCGAGCAAAGAAAAGAGAGGTCCTTCGGCTCGCCGCTTCGCGGCCGAGCCTCAGGATAACGACTTCTTTTCTAGGAGCCGGATTTTGCGTGGGCGGCCTTGGGTTGATAGTGGCCGGGTTCGGCGCGGAAGGCGATGCTCAGACGATTCCATGAGTTGATAGTGATGATGGCCATCGAAAGGTTGGCAAGCTCTTCGTCAGTGAATTGCGTCTTCACTCGCATGTAGACGGCGTCTGGGACGTGGCCTTCGGTGATTTTCGTGAGGGCCTCGGTCCATTCGAGGGCGGCGCGCTCGCGTTCGGAATAGAACGGGGCTTCGCGCCATGCGTCGAGAAGATAAAGGCGCTGCTCGGTTTCGCCATTGGCACGCGCATCTTTCGAATGCATGTCAAGGCAATAGGCGCAGCCATTGATCTGCGAGGCGCGCATCTTGACAAGCTCCATTAGCGATTCTTCGAGGCCGCAGCCATTCACGTATTGCTGGAGCGCCGACATTGCTTGATAAGCTTTCGGCGCGACTTTAAAGGCATTCAAACGAGGTTCCATTTCGATTTCCCTCCGTAATTTGCGGGTCTAGAAGTCCCTACAAGGAGTCTATGAGGCGGCGGGAAAAAGCGCAAACCAGGCTTCGGGGGCTACAGCCCTGCGCATTAGGCTGCAATTACGGCGGAGCTCGAAGCTCCGCCCTTCCAATCCGGCCATTTCCGCAGCTTGCTAGAAGAGTCCGCGAAGAAAAAACCAGAAGCGGAGACAACGAGGCGAAACCGGCTAAATGGCTTGCGCCTTATTTGCCAGAAGACGCCAGGACGGTACAGACTTCCTCCGGTTGAATCCTCGCCGGGCGCTGTGCTAGCATCCCGGCTCTGCCGCCCCTGTGTTCCGCGGGCGTAGGTTCACGGGGACGCAAGACCCGCGAGATTTACTTAACAAGCGGGCCATCGCGCATCAGCAGAAAGCGTGATGATCATCGCAACGCGCAGCGCCAATTCGTCCCGCCTCGGAATCTCCCGCGAAATGCCTGTCTTGTGGAAAAGACAAGTCCGCCCCGACTGCGAAACACCTCCGATCATGGCGATGCTTTTGCGCTACGCGACGCCCGTTATACGAACGCCTGACGTGCCCGCCATGCTTCCCTCCTCCGGGCGCGCAAGCTCTGAGGTCTTACGTTTCCCAGAAAAGAGAGGTGATAAATGAAATCGTATGAGACTGAAGGAATCCGCAATGTGGGCATTGTAGGCCACGGCGATACGGGGAAGACCCAGCTCGTAGCGTCGTTACTTTTTACCGCCGGGATGACGCAGCGCCTAGGAAAGGTTGTGGAAGGCACGGCAGCGACGGACTGGGATGAGGAAGAAATCGCGCGAAAGATTTCAATTCAGACAGGCATCGCACATGCGGAGTGGGCGCCAACAGGCCAAACCGAAAAGAAGAAAATCAATTTTTTGGATACGCCGGGATATTCGACCTTTATCAACGATACGAAGGCTTCGCTGATTGCCGCGGATGCGTCGTTGATTGTGGTGGACGCGCTGGCAGGCGTGCAAGTAGTGACGGAAAAAGTGTGGGATTACGCGACGGAGTATGAGCAGCCGCAAGCGTTTGTGGTCAATTGGATGGACCGCGAACTGGCGAGCTTCGATAAAGCCTTGAAGTCATTGCAGGACGTGTTTGGACGCGGCGTGATACCGATCCAATTGCCAATCGGCGCAGAAAAAGGATTTCGCGGCGTGATCGATCTGGTGAGCATGAAGGCGCTGATTTATACGCCAGATGGAGACGGCAAAGCCAAAATTGAGGACATCCCGGCGGATATGGCGGAGGAGGCGCAGGCCGCGCATGAAGCGCTTGTCGAGATGGTGGCGGAGGGCGAGGACGAGTTGATGCAGGAGTTCTTCGAAAAAGGCACGCTGCCCGCCGAGGATTTGAAGAAGGGATTGCGCGAGGAATTTGAGGCAAAGCAGATCTTTCCGGTGCTGATGAGTTCGGCGCTTCACAACATTGGCAGCGATGCGATTTTGGATTTTATAGCCGAGATTTGTCCATCGCCTACGCATGAACGCGAGGTCGTCGGTTACAGCACGCCGGATCGCGCGGCGCAAAAGGCAGAGCATCAGATTAAGAGAAAGATTTCCAGCTCGGAGCCCGTTTCGATTTTTGTTTTTAAGACGCTGGCCGATCCGTTCGCCGGACGAATCACATATTTCAAGGTGATGTCCGGCGCACTGAAGAATGACGCGATGCTGGCGAATTTCAATCGCGGCACACAGGAGCGCTTGCAACATGTCCAAGTCGTTCAGGGCAAAACTACGACGGAAGTGCCGGTGTTGAATGCGGGAGACATCGGCGCCGTATTGAAACTGAAAGACACGGTTTCGGGCGAAACATTGGGCGATAAGAATGCGCCGATCTTCTATCCGGGCGCGCGGATTCCGGAGCCGTCGATCACGTTTGCCGTGGAGCCGAAGACGCGAGCCGACGAGGATCGCATCGGCGTGGCAATTCACAAGATTCTTGAGGAGGATTTGGCGCTACGCTTCGGGCGCGATCCGCAGACGAAGGAATTTCTGCTGAGCGGATCGGGACAGCAGCATATCGAAGTGGTGGTGGCGAAGCTGCGGAAGCGTTATCACGTGGAGATGACCGTGAAGCCGCCGAAAGTGCCCTATCGCGAGACGATTCGCGGTAAAGCGGACGCGGAGGGCAAGCACAAGAAACAAACAGGCGGACACGGCCAGTTCGGTCTCTGCCGCATCAAGATGGAACCATTGCCGCGCGGGAAAGGGATTGAGTTTGTCGACGATGTTTTCGGCGGTGCGATTCCGAAGAACTGGATTCCATCGGTCGAAAAAGGAGTTCGCGATTCGGCGGAGCGCGGATATTTGGCGGGCTTCCCAGTGGTCGATTTCCGCGTGAGCCTTTATGACGGCAAATATCACGATGTGGATTCGAGCGATATGGCGTTCAAGATTGCCGGCTCGCTCGCGTTTAAAGAGGCGATGAAACAGGCCCGGGCGGCGCTGCTTGAACCAATTATGCACGTTGAGGTCTATGCGCCCGATCTGTATTCGGGCGATTTGATGGGGCATTTGAGCGGGCGGCGCGGGAAAATCAGCGGCAGCGAAGTACGCGGGCACAACGTGATCATCAAGGCGCAGGTGCCCCTTTCGGAAATGCTGAGCTACGCAAACGAACTGACTTCCCTGACGCAGGGGCGTGGCAGCTACTCGATGGAATTTTCACATTACGATTTCGTGCCAGCAGAGTTAGCTGAAAAAGTGATCGCGGCGCATAAGCCGCATCATGCGGGAGATGAGGAGGCGGAAGCGGTTAGTGCGTGACGGCGAGGAGGTAGAGGAGGCAGAGGGAATAAAGGAGGTAGAGGAGCAAACCACACCCCCTTCAGTGTGCGAAGAGTTTCGGAAGAAAGAAGCCAGTGCTGCGGCGATGTTCTTCGAATGCCGGGCCGAATTCGCCGACGAGTAGCGTTTCCTCTTTCCGCGCTTTGATCCAGAAGACAGCGAGGTAAATCGCCAGACCAACAAGCGCGGCGTAACATCCAATCGCGACCGCAGTTCCGGCAAGCGCAAGGAGAATGCCGGTGTAAATGGGATGTCTGACGCGCGCATATGGCCCGGTGCGGATGAGTTGATGATCGGATTTGAGCGCGACGGTGGCGCTCCAGTATTTGCCGATGTGAATGCGCGCCCAGATGGCGACGAGCACACCGAGCGCGGTGATCACGGCGCCGCTCGAGGCGATGCGAACGTCATCCGGCAGAAAGCGGTGCGAGAGAACGCCGAAGCCCGGATCGGCTGCACGAAAGAACAAGAAATAGCCAACAAATCCGGTAAGAACGCGGCGGGCGATTCCGGCGCGGCCTTCGCGTCGGGCAATCTTCTTCGCAGTGAAGCTGGAAATCAGCCAAAAGACCAGGAAAACAATCCAGGTGACGCCGATCACCATGCCGGGATAACCGTTCATCGCGAGAGCCTCTCTGCCATCACCAGATACGTTTGCAGGCGCAAAAGAATTTCAGGCGCGCGTCAACTGGTGTGCCGCGACGCGCCCCGACAAATTGGCGCTTGCAGATTGCGGCTGATTTGCGGCACGCTGGCGCCATGAAAAACCCCAGCAAGCGGCACGGCAATTCTACTTTGGCGATCCACGTCGGCGAGGACAAATTTCGCGTAAGCGGACCGGTGGGCGTGCCGATCGCGCGCACATCGGGATTCACGTTCGCAACAGTAGACGAGATGAAGCGCTGGGCCGAGGGCAAGAGCTCGGTCTACATCTATACGCGCTATGGCAACCCGACGCTCTCCGTTGCCGAAGCGAAGCTGGCGGCACTCGAAAGGGGGGAAGCGGCGGTCGTGACTTCGTCGGGCAGTTCGGCAATTTCGTCGGCGTTGCTGTCGCAATTGCAAGCGGGAGACGAAGTGATCTCATCCGCGCAGATTTACGGCGGCAGCTATCGATTGTTGCGCGACATTTTTCCGCGTTTTGGAATTCGCGTGCGTTTTGTGGGCCCCGATTTGGCGGGCATCGAGCGCATGGTGACGCCGCGGACGAAAGTGCTCTATATCGAGACGCCAACAAATCCTTCGCTGAGGCTTCTCGATTTGCGTAAAGCCGTGGCTTTCGCACGCGAATGGGGCTTGATTTCGATCATCGACAACACATTTGCGACGCCGGTGCTGCAGAAGCCGCTTGAATTCGGATTTAATCTGGTGGCGCACAGTGCGAGCAAATATCTGGCGGGCCACTCGGATATTATTGCCGGCGCGGTCATCGGAAGTACTGAGCTGATCAAGCAAGTCCGCAAATATGTGATCTATCTAGGCGGTTCGATGGATCCTGGCGCGGCCTTTCTGCTGATTCGTGGATTGAAGACGCTAGAAGTGCGCGTTGAAAAGCAATGCAAGACGTCGATGGCGGTGGCGAAATTTCTGCAACGTCATCCAAAAGTGGCGCGTGTGCGGTATCCGGGACTCCCGTCGCACCCAGATCACAGTCTTGCGAAAAAGCAGATGAGCGCATTTGGCGCGATGATGTCATTCGATATCAAAAACGGATTGCGCGGGGCGCGAAGTTTTGGCGATCGCATCCATGTCTTTTTGCTCGCAACGAGCCTGGGCGGAGTCGAGTCGCTGGTGAGCTTACCGATTTACACTTCACATTTCGGCATGAATACGGACGAATTGCATGCGGCGGGCGTTGAACCGGGAACAGTGCGGCTTTCGATTGGATTGGAAGATGCGGACGATCTGATCGAGGATTTGCGGCAGGCGCTACGGTAATGCGGAGGCAGAGAGGCAAGGAAGCGAAGAGGCAGAAAGGCGAGAAAGGCAAGAGAGGTCCTTCGCTTCGCTCAGGATGACGAAGTTTAGCTTCTGAAAGAAAACATTTCGTGCAGGCGCGGTTTTTTCTGCTTGCTCCGCCGCTTGCAGGCTCGCGGTCGCTTCGAGGGCGCAGCCCTTCGCAAGAATACTCAGGGTAAACAAGCATGCGCTCCTACGAGCAATACAATTCCCTAAGTTCATGATCCGATGACGCGCAGGTCATTGAAGCGCGTATAATTGTTTATGCTGATAGAAAATTCAGCAGAAGGTGACTTATGACTCAAAGTTCTGGACAAGGAGCCGCTCCCCAGATGGCGCACACGCTACCCGCTCTTCCGTACTCTTTCGACGCACTTGAGCCCTATATCGACGCCAAGACGATGGAAATTCATCATGACAAGCATCATGGCGCTTATGTGAACAATCTAAACAAAGCACTTGAAGGACATGCTGATCTGCAAAATCTTCCCGTCGAGCAGTTGCTCGCGCAGATCAACAAGGTGCCGGAGAACATCCGCACGGCCGTCCGCAACAATGGCGGCGGGCATATGAATCATTCGATGTTCTGGAAGATCATGAAGAAAGGCGGAGGCGGCGAGCCCAGCGGCGAACTGGCAGACGCAATCAAGGGCGCCTTCGGCAGCTTCGCAGATTTCAAAACAAAATTTAACCAGGCCGGGGCGACGCGGTTCGGTTCCGGCTGGGCATGGCTGCTCTTCCGCGACGGCAAGCTCGCGGTTGAATCCAGCGCAAACCAGGACAATCCAATTATGGATGGTGGTAAAGCGTTCTTTGGAATCGACGTTTGGGAGCACGCTTACTATCTGAAATATCAGAACAAGCGGCCGGATTATATGGAGGCATGGTGGAACACAATTAACTGGGCGCAAGTAGCCGAGAACTTCGCAAGCGCGAAAAAGTAGATCCCTCCTCTCGGGGAACTTTGGTGAATACCGCTCCGGCTGACGGCCGGAGCGGCCGGCACCAACTCTCTGTAAACTACTGTTTCCACGTGACTTACTTGTTCGCATTTCGCTGGCCTTGCCTTAAGCGTTAATCGTTCCCTCTTACGCATGTCGCCTCTTGACGGCTGCCGCGAAACCTGTAAACTGCATTTTCGCTATGGCTACCGCGATCAATCCGATCGATGACATCCTGCGGGAGTTTCAATTCCCGCAACGCGAGGCGGCCTTTTTTTACGGGCTATTTCTGCGCGGCCATTCGCCGGAAAAGCTGCGGCAGGACATTGAAGTGCCCGCGGCTGTTTTGGCGAAATGGGATAAAGAGGTCGCGCACGAGCCGCAGCTCCGCGAGTTGCTCGACCGAATGATCCGCTACAGGCGACACGTTCTGGCCATTTTTGAAAATCTCATCGGCCACGATTCGATTCCCCAAAGAGTGCAGTAGGCCGTCACGGTCCTGAGCAAAGGTTGCGCTTGCGTTGGGCGCTATGCTAATTTCGCTCGCTGGGCGTTCCCCGAGCGATCTCTGTGAAAGCACTGCAACCGCTGACTCCCGCAAACCGCGAGGAAGCGCAACTTCTCGAAAAAATCGACCTCCGGCGGCTGCCGCGGCACATCGCGATCATCATGGACGGTAATGGCCGCTGGGCCGAACGGCGGCACTTGCCACGCATTGCCGGGCATAAAGCCGGCGTGAAAATGACTCGCGAAATCGTGGATATCTGCGCGCGGCTCGGCGTTCCTTGCCTGACGCTTTACGCCTTTTCGCTGGAGAACTGGCGGCGGCCCCAAGCGGAAACGGCTTTTCTGATGCGCCTGCTTCGTGAATATCTGAAACGTGAGATGCCTTCGATTCACAAGAACAATATTCAATTTCTGGCGATCGGCCGTGCGTCTGAGCTGCCGGACGCGGTGCACCGCGATATTGATGAATCGATGCGGCTGACGGCGCGGAACACCGGCATGAAATTGGCCGTAGCACTGAATTACGGCGGACGAGCCGAACTCGTGGATGCTTTCAATTCGATGCTGAATGACATTCGCGCAAACGGTCTTTCGGCATTTCAGGCGGACGAGCAGGCAATCTCAAATCATCTGTATACTGCCGGGCTGCCCGATCCGGACCTCCTGATTCGCACGTCCGGTGAAATGCGCGTGAGCAATTTTCTGCTTTGGCAGATCGCGTATGCCGAGATTTATGTAACGGAAACGCTGTGGCCAGATTTTTCGCGTGCGCGCCTGTTTGAGGCGCTGATCGACTTTCAGAAGCGCGAACGGCGATACGGCGGACTTGGGAAGCGCGCCGCAGCCGCGGGCGCATCCGGCAACGGCAACGAAACCACGAGGCGAGGATAGCCGGCTAATGCTCGCTCGTGTAGCGACCGCGCTTGCGCTCGCGCCCACCGTAGTTCTGCTCGTATGGTTTGGGCCTCCCGCATTGCTTGCTGCGATTGCTGCGCTCGTCGCAATTCTGGCGCTGGTTGAATTTCTGAAACTTGGCGAGCGCTCCGGCTTTCGCGCTTTTCCTAACTGGACTATTGTATGCGCGGCGGCGATCTTCTTCGTGCAATACACCGCAGGATTGACCGAGACGCACACGTTTTCGGGTGGCAATATGCTGGTGCGCACGTTTGCCGGCGGCGTTTTCTCGCTCGATCTTGTGTTTATTGCGTTTCTCCTGGGCGCGGCGGGGATCGTGCTGGCGATGAAGCGGCCTTTGCATGACGCGCTTCCGGCAATCAGCGTGAGCTCAGCAGGATTGCTTTTTATTGCACTACCCTTCAGCTATTTGGTGCGGCTCGACGAAATTGAAGTTCGCGGGCGGCAGCTTGTACTGTTCACACTTTGCCTGGTGTGGGCCGGCGATATCGTGGCTTTTTTTGTGGGGCGCAGCATCGGGCGCGTCAAGATGGCACCCGCGTTGAGCCCCAAAAAGACATGGGAGGGCGCGGCCGGAAACGTGATTGCGTCATTGGCTGTAGGGTACGGATTCGCTGTTTGGATGCATGCGGATGTCGCGGTTATGTTGCTGATTGCGGCGTTGGCGAATATCGCGGGGCAGATGGGCGACTTGCTTGAGTCCTCGTATAAGCGCGGCGCTTCCGTGAAGGATTCGAGTGGACTGCTGCCGGGGCACGGCGGGATGCTCGACAGAATAGACAGCCTGATTCTCGCCGCTCCAGTCGTGTGGATATTATTCCAGTGGCTCGGCGAGAGGGTCGTCGCGCCATAAAGCGACGATGCTCGCCCCTGCTCTCAGGATTATCTGTTAACGCGATGCGAACTGCGCGCTAGCCACGGCCCGCCTCTCGCGCATAGAATTGCTTGCCCATGAAACGAATTTCTATTTTAGGTTCAACGGGTTCGATCGGAAGGCAATGCCTGGACGTGATCGAGTCTTTGCCCGGCCGATTCGAAGTCGTCGCGCTCGCGGCGGGGTCGAACATAGATCTTGTGGCCGGGCAGATCGCCCGCCATCGGCCAGCGGTCGTTTCCGTTTCGACGGAGGAGGCAGCGCGACAACTCTGCGCCAAGCTGGAATCGCACACCGGCGCGGGAAAAGATGGTCCTTCGCCTGAGATTCTATTCGGCGCCGAAGGGATTGAGCGCGTGGCTACGCATCCGCGCGCAGAAATGGTGCTATCGGCCACGGTCGGCGTGGTGGGATTGCCAGCCACTTACAAGGCGATCGAGTGCGGCAAGGACATCGCGCTGGCGAACAAGGAAGTGCTCGTCGCGGCAGGCGAGGTGGTGATGGCGGCGGTCGCACGACGCGGCGTGGCGTTGCTGCCCGTCGATAGCGAGCACAATGCCATTCATCAATGTCTGCGGGCCGGCGAGGACAAAGAGGTAAAGCGACTGGTCCTCACGGCTTCGGGCGGCCCATTTCGCGAGACGCCGCTCGCGCAACTAGCCAAGGTGACGCCGAAGCAGGCGCTTGCACATCCCAACTGGAAAATGGGCCA
This sequence comes from Candidatus Acidiferrales bacterium, assembly GCA_050746865.1. GTDB lineage: Bacteria > Acidobacteriota > Terriglobia > Acidiferrales > UBA7541 > Palsa-295. Next base: position 21,339 of record JBOGMU010000066.1, on the reverse strand, counting down.
GCGCATCACGATCGACTCGGCGACCATGATGAACAAGGGCTTTGAGGTGATCGAGGCTCGGTGGCTTTTTGGCGTGGAACTCGAGCGCGTACAGGTGGTAATTCACCCGCAGTCGACAGTTCACTCCATGGTTGAGTATGTGGATGGCTCGATCCTGGCGCAGCTCGGGCCCACGGACATGCGCATGCCCATCCAATATGCGCTTACGTATCCGGAGCGAATCGCGTCTAAAGGATGCGCTCTCGACTGGAGCGCGCTGAAACGGCTCGACTTCGAAGAAATCCCGGACAAGAAGTTTCCTTGCCTATCGCTCGCCCGGGAGGCGGCGCGGATAGGCGGTCCGCTGCCTTGTGCGTTGAACGCGGCGGATGAAATCGCCGTAGCGGCCTTTTTGGAGAATCGCTTGGACTTTCTGGGCATCTCCAGGGTCGTCGAACACGTGCTTGAGCGGATACCGAGGACGGCACTCGGCGGTATTGAAGATGTGCTCGCGGCCGATGCGGAGGCACGACGCCTGGCGAACGATGCAGCAGCAGGTCGGCGAAAAGCATCTTAAAAGGAAGTGCGGCCGGGCTCTCCGGCTCTTTGCGTTTCCGAATCGCTCCCTTCAGGTGCGTTTCTCTTGGGTAGCGACTTGCACTAGAATCAATTTGAGGGAATATGGCCCATTTAACAAACATCCTGAGGGAACTCATTGCCGGCGCCGTCGTTCTAGGCGTCTTAGTCCTCATCCACGAATGGGGACATTTCATCGCCGCAAAAATGTGCGGGGTTCGCGTGGACGTTTTCTCGATCGGGTTCGGAGCGCGAATCTGGGGATGGAAACGTGGAGATACGGACTATCGGGTTAGCTGGCTGCCGCTGGGTGGATACGTGAAGATGGCGGGCGATAATCCGGTGGAAGAACGGTCAGGTGCGCCGTACGAATTTCTGTCGAGGCCGCGCTGGCAGCGATTCATCATCGCCGTCGCCGGCCCGTTCATGAATATCCTCACAACTTTCCTGATCTTCTGGGGAATCTACGCCATAGTTGGTATGCCGACGGATGCGTCATTGAGACTGCCCTCAGAGGTTGCCGCCGCTCCGCAATCGAACGATGCCAATAGCATCCGCGCCAATGACCGCCTTCTCCAGGTGAATGGGACCAGCACGCCGCGGTGGGAAGACGTATATGCGGCCCTTGACAAGGTAAGGCCAGGCAGCGACTTTTCCATTGTTGTATTGCGCGACGGCCGTCAGCAATCTCTTCAACTGAAAATGCCAACCGAAGAGACAGCGGCAGCTTCTCTTGTCGGCTACCCTGCGCAGCGTGCAGTAATTGACCAGGTTGAACCCGGCTATCCCGCGGACAAAGCCGGCCTGCAGGCGGGGGATGAAATCGTTCGCATAAACGACGTGCCCGTGGTTTCTTTCGGGCAGCTCGTAGACGCCATACACAATTCTAATGGCCAGCCTGTCCATTTAGTTGTTAAGCGCGGATCCTCGGATGTGCCAGCCGTGTTGACGCCCGTTAAGGGGCTGGACCAGGTGGATGGACAGATGGTGTGGCAGATTGGCGTGCTTCAGCGATCGCAAGAGGTCTATGAACACCAGGCGTTTCTTGAATCGGTAAGTGACGCTACGGATGCTACGGGACGCGCGGTTGCGGAAATCGGCTGGATGCTGAAGGCGTTGTTCGCCGGGCAAGTCTCGGTGCGTAACCTCGCCGGTCCGGTTGGGATCGTACAGATGTCCGGGCAAGCGGCCAAGCAAGGCCCCACGATGCTGCTGCAGTGGACAGCCATCATAAGCATCAATCTTGGGCTGCTGAACCTGCTACCGATTCCGATTCTCGATGGCGGCCATGTGCTATTGCTGCTGATCGAAAGCGGAATGCGGCGCGATCTTAGCCTTGCGTTTAAGGAGCGTTTCGTCCAGGTGGGATTGATCTTCCTGCTGGCGCTGATCGCTTTTGTCACCTATAGCGATATCCTCAGAGCCATTCAAAGCCGCTAAGCCACTTCGCACATAAAAAATTAGGGGCAGGTCTGAGACCTGCCCCTAGGACTTCGCCGCGAGCATGAGCATTCGAGTAGGAGGAGCGGCGAAGAATCTCGCGTTTAAGCCTGCACGATTTCGTTTCGGACGGCGTAGCGGACCAAGTCCGTCACGGAGTGGACCTGCAATTTGCGCATAATATTGGCGCGGTGAGTTTCAGCCGTTTTTACGCTGATGCCAAGGAGCGAAGCCACCTCCTTCGTGCTTTTTCCTTCGGAAACAAGTTGCACAATTTCGCGTTCGCGCGACGTGAGGCGATCGCTCAGGTCCATCGGCGCGGACATATTCGCGCCGGCGCGCTGCGAATGCGTAAGGATGAGCTCGGTGGCGCAGGTTGTGAAGAAGGGCTTGTGTCTTGCCAACGTCTCGATCGCCGTGATGAGGTCGCGATCGGAATCCGTTTTCACCATGTAGCCGCGAATGCCAAGCCGCAGGATTTCGCGGATCAGATGATCGGAATAGTGGACCGAGAGTATGAGGATTTCCGTCTTCGGGGAAACGGTGCGGATGCGGCGCGCGGCTTCCAGACCGTTCAATTCCGGCATGGAGATATCCAGGATAGCCACGTCAGGCTGATGCTGCTTTGCCAATGCGACGGCTTGCGAACCCGTATGAGCCTCTCCGCAAATGGACCATTCGGGACGCGGGCCGATAAGCGATTTGAGGCCGCGACGCATCAGATCGTGATCATCAGCCAAAAGAATTTTGAGACTCGCCATATGTTCTCCTTTCCAAACGGGCATTCTGCCCGCTGGAACTGCAAGAAAGCTATGTGCCGAGCACGGTCTGGATCGTATCCAGCAAAAGCGAAAGGGGCGCCGATTTTACGGCTAAAGCGTGGACTCCTATTTTGCTGAGAGCGTCACGCACTTGTTGCGATTCATGCATCGTAAAAACTACGATCTTGACGGCGGGATTGTTGCGCAGGATTTCGCGCGCAGCTTCATGACCGCTCATTACAGGCATACTCAGGTCCAACAGAACTAGATCGGGCTTGAGTTCTGCAGTCTTTTCGACGGCTTGCTTTCCGTCCGCGGCCTCGCCACAGACCTGCCAGCCAGCGCCAAGCAGCGCCGACCGCAATCCCCTCCGCAAAGCTTCGTGGTCATCGGCGATCAGAATGCGGTACGTCTTTTTCCCGGCTTCCGGCTTGCGCCCGTCGTTTTCGGCGGCATCGGGGGCGCCGCCTTTCCCTCTCGCGACTGTAGGTGCAGAGACGGCGCTTAGGTAGAAATGGGGCGACACGTTAAGGCCCCAAAACGCCGCCGAGGCGCCGCGTGAAACGATCGGATCCTGCATTGTGTGATTTCCGCTCGCTATCAATACGGTCATCGTTCCCCCCTACTGCTCCGAGGCTCCCTGGCGCAGAAGGGGTGCGCAAGACGCCGTAGTGTCCCATGCGACCCGGCCGTAGGCGATACAGGGTTTACCTTAGAGGCTGAAGATTCGTCGTGTAGTTTGCTTTTTCGCTACCTTCGTAGATAAATCCGAATCAGGAATAGCGGAACAGCGCCTTAAAACCGAAATCCATGTGCTGTTGGATGTGGCAGTGGAACAGGGTAAGACCGGGATGATCCGCTACCAAATCAACGGACACGCGGCCGAACAGAGGAGCAATAACGGTATCTTTCATCACTCCGCCTGTCGGCTTTCCGTTCACATTGACGAGTTCGAAAGAGTGGCGGTGAAAATGAAGCGGATGTGAGTCGTCGGTTCGATTGCGGAAAAGGATTCGATAACGTCCCCCCTGCTGCAATACAAATTCATTCTCGTGCGGATAGGGCTTGCCGTTCACGTTAAAGAGATTGAAACGGCCGGCTCCGCTCGGAATTTTCTCAAATGCCATTTCGATTGTGTGGTCGGGCTCCGGCTGGTTGGGTGCGTGACCGAAAATCGTGTAATCGAAAGCCGTTTGCTTCGGCTGAATCCATCGCGGCTGGCCTTGCTGCCCCGCATATTCGACCACGATGCCCAATCCATTGTTCCGCGTGGGATCGTCCGTCGCACCGAGAATCCAGACGCCGGGCTGATTCATTTCGACAAACGCGTCGGCGCGTTCGCCGGGGCCGAGCATCACGATTTCCGTGTCGGCGGGCGTGGGAACGGGATTGCCATCGAGAGCGGTGATGTGAAACATGTGGCCGGGAAGCGAAATGACGCGGTTTTCGATTGCGCTGGCATTCAAGAGATGGAAAAGAACGCGCGTTCCGGCGCGGACACGAATCGGATCGCCAAAACCCAACATGCGGTCGTTGATGGTAAATGTCTGCGTAGTCGCTTCGAGGCCGTTCGGACGCGTGTCCATCACCGTGGGCTTTTCCGGCGTGGGACCTGCGCCATTCAATTCGTCCGTGTCCATGTTTTGATCGGTGTAGAACGGCTCCCAGTCACGCAATGCGAGAAAAATCTCCTGGTCGTAATGGCCGGGATCGTTGCCGGAATCGATCATCAAAAACCCGAACTGTCCCGTATACGTGCCGCGATGCAAGTCGCCATTAGCCATCGCGTGCGAGTGATACCAGCGCGTTCCTGCGGGCGCCGGCGTGAATTGAAATCTGCGATGGCCCATCGCCGGAACGGGCGGAGTTCCTTCTTCCTCCGTTCCATCAACTTCGGACGGGATAGAGAGACCGTGCCAATGCACGAATTCAGCGGCGTCCGAATCATTGATTACGTCCACCGTGATGGGTCTGCCCTCGCGCATGTGCAGGACTGGTCCCGGGGACGTGCCGTTGTAACCGATCGTGCTGATGAAGCGGCTCGGCGCGATCTCAACCTCGACGGGGGAGATGTGGAGAGTGATATCCGCAGCGGGACCTTCGCTCGATGGGGCGTTGGCGCTTTCTGGAGCGGTAGGCGGCTTTAGCTTGATTCCCTGGGAATTTTGCTGCGATTCCGCAGCCTTATTTGCGATGAGCAAGCCTGCGGCGCCCGCGCCGCCAATTTTAAAAAACTCTCTTCTCTTCACGGGCCCTTCACTCGTCTGCCAAAGTGAAAACGAAAACAAATCCTCTCACGTTCTCACTGATTCAAACAAGCGCCGCGCGGATGCCCAGGCAAAATGAGGCGACACAGGCTGTAACCGAAACGCTTCTTGGGCGTTGATTCGGCTCTTCTACGAGGGCGTACACCCATTTCCTTCGTTGCACTCATTGCAAGATCGGATTGTTGATCTTTGTGCTGCCCCCTATCGTCGAGTGGCCGGCGCATTAGAGAGTTGAACTGTCGCAGGTACGATTTCAACTTTTAACCAGGATGTAGCCTTGGAGGAACAACGTCATGGACCAAATTCGGGATTTGTTAATTGATGAGCTCGGAGATCTCCTGCATGCCGAAGGGCAACTAGTTCAGGCACTGCCGGAACTATCCGCTGCTGCGCACCACCCTAAACTAAAAGAGGCCTTCGAAAAACATTTGCAACAAACCGAAAGACATACGGAACGATTGAAAGCCGCTTTCGACATTCTTGGCGAGAAGCCGGAGCCTACTCCTTGTAAAGGGATGATGGGACTCATCGAAGAAGGAAAAGAGACTATCGACGCGATGGAGGAACAGGAAGATTTGGCTGCCGATCTGAGCCTTATTGCCGCCGCGCAAAAGGTGGAGCACTATGAAATTTCCGGTTACGGCACCGCCCGGTGCCTGGCTCGTCAGATCGGTGAACGCGAAGTTGAAAAACTTCTCTCACATACTCTGGGAGAGGAGGAAAGCGCCGATTTTCTCTTGACAGAAATTTCCAAACCTATCCTGCAGGAAGCCACCATCGTCGACAACACCGGCGCCACACCAAAAATTGCCAGGGCGCAGAAAGCGTAGGATTCCGTGTACCACCACATTAAAGAACTGATGTACACCGTTCGCGTCGGAACTCCCGATCCCAAGTTCGGGAATATGTTGCTGGAACAGTTCGGTGGAGCAAACGGAGAACTTGCGGCAGCCATGCAGTACTCAGTGCAAGGATTGAATTGTGACGACCCCGATCGCAAAGACATGTTGATGGACATCGGCACCGAAGAACTTAGCCATCTCGAGGTCGTCGGTTCGCTGGCCCGGATGCACCTGAAGCCGTTGAAACATCACCGCGGTTCAGCCGAAGTCGATCCCCTGATTGCGATTGCAGGCGGAGGTGGCGTCGCCCTTCACAATTCCGTCGGTAACCCCTGGACGGCGGATTATCTGAAGGTCACCGGCGAACTCGATGTCGACTTGCGAAACGATATTGCCGCCGAAGGACGAGCGAAAATTGTGTACGAGCGTCTGATTCAATTTACGACGGATTTCGATACCATACAGGCGCTGCAATTTCTAATGACGCGGGAGATCACGCACATGAAAGCCTTCACCGCCGCTCTGGAGAGCCTCGGCAAAGATAGATTCTCGATCGGCGCCATTCCACCCACTCCCGACCTTGTTCGCCAATATTTCGATGACTCGACCGGAATGGGCGATCGCGGCGAACCAAATGCGCGAGGGCCATGGAATGAAGGCGGCGATTGGGAACTGGTCGAAGCTCCCGCTGTACGGCAACTAAGATCGGAAATCGCCGGCACTCGCGAACCGAAAGGCGCGTCGGGCAACGGCGAAGGGCATAAGCCAGCGTCCGTGACAAGAATCAAATCGCCGCGCGCTAAATGAACCTGGCAGCTGAAAAGGCCCTGCAAATCGACTGCGAGGGTGTGGCACTTCATGCGAGCTTTTGATCCGCTTTTGTGCTTTAGAACAGGTTCGAGCGACTATGCTTTCGCGGACTCTGCGGCGGCCACTTGCAACACAATTTTCCCGGGCTTGTGGCTGGCCGATCCCTGCTCAAAAGCTTCCCGGGCTCTCGCGAGCGGAAGCACAGCTCCGACGACGACGCGAAGTGTACCTTCGTCGATCAGGTGACCCAGCTGGATGAGTTGCGCGCGGTCCGGCTCAACGATGAAGAATGCTCCGCGAACGCCCAGCGAAGTCGCTTTGTCGGCCGCCACCGGGCTCACAATGCTGATAAGAATGCCGCCGCGCCGCAAGACGCTCCATGACCGCTGCTGCGTTTCCCCGCCGATTGCGTCTAACACCACATCCACGTCCTTTACTTTTTCCTCGAAATGTTCGTGGTTGTAGTCGATTACGTCCGATGCGCCCAGCTCGCGCAGGAACCTGTCGTCCTTGGCTGCAGCCGTGGCGATGACCTCCGCACCCTTCCAGCTCGCAAGCTGGACCGCGTAGGTCCCCACGCCCCCCGCCGCGCCGTGGATCAGGACCCGCTCCCCTTTTTCAATTTGCGCATGATTAAAAAGGGCTTGCCACGCGGTAAGGCCTGCAAGCGGAACCGCCGCTGCCTGCTCGAAGTTCAGTGAATGTGGCTTAGGCGCGAGGTCGGCTGCGCGGATCGCGATGAATTCGGCAGCGCTGCCATTGCGGCAAAACGACGAAAGTGCATAAACAGCATCCCCTACCCGCACCCCAGCAGCCTCCGGAGCCAGGGCATCGACAATCCCCGCGAATTCGTGCCCCGGAACAGTCGGAGTCCTCGGCTGGCCATCGCAATCTGTATAGGTTTCGTCCCACGTCAATTCTGTCTTCGTTATCGACGTGGCGATCACGCGGACGAGTGCATCTCCGGGCTGAAGAGCCGGGGGTTCAGCGTCTTCATAGGTCAGCAATTCAGGACCGCCTTGCCTATGCATGCGAATTGCTTTCATGGACTGTAAGCTCCCAATATCGCTTTTTGCCGCGGGAGTGGACTTTGCCACCGGCGTCAGAGCAGTTCCATACGACAAACACCGTAGGCTCAAAATGGAAGCGGCCCCTCGATCCGAGAGATTGTGGAGTCGTTACAGGAAACCGATCAGTGTCCTCCAGGCACCTACGGGCTTAGTTCAACCGAAGCAGCCGCGATCAGAACTAAACTGTCGGCAAATTGAGTCGGGGGCAGTTTTCCGCGTCGATGAATCGCTCAAACTCCTGATAAGTCAGCATTCGGACAAGTGGTAGCCTAGTACGGACTTAAGCGTTTTTGTTTTCCTGCAGCGCCGTTATTATTAACTGCACGAGCGCTAGTATTGGTGAACAGCCATCTTCCTCAGTCATGACGAGGGAACCTATACCCTTCAGCTCGGAAAAAGCCTGTCCGCCTCGGATCAGATAGTTAACTCAGCGTGCCTCGCCGGAAGATCTCCGCACTGAGCCCAAGGCAGTCTGTTTTGTGACGTTTGGTTCAACAAAGCTGATCGCCGTTGGGTTCGTGAGTCGATCCTACAGACAGGTCCTCGTTGACAATAGAATAAGATCCGCGCATCTTTGGGATGATGTGCCACACCCTCCCGCTCCCAAAGGATGTGCGCACTTCATTAGGATTAGCCCCTAATGGGATCTTCCGACGTACTTTCATCCTTTGGCTCCCGAAGCCTGACGTTCTAGCCTGCCCTTTCGATCACTCACCATTAGACAACGTAGGAAGAGATTTGGTCTGTCAGCAAGATCACAAGTTCGAAGACTGCAAGCCGACTTCGTGTGTGCCGACGCTGATGCGTTTCCAATACGCACGAACAGCATGGGCGTGGTCTTTTCGTATCGCGTATTGCAGCATCTCGAACGGTCAAAAGTTTGTCGCTTTTTTGAAGAATGCTTCAGGGTTTTGAAACCTGGCGGCCTATGCCTTATTCAGATGCCAAACCGATTTGGGCTTGTGAGCATTTTACAGCAAGCAAGAAGAGGTTTCGCGAAGCCCGCGCGGATACATTCGAAATGCGCTACTGGTCGCACTCCGAAATTCAGAACGGTTTGGCATCCGCCGGTATGATGGCGCCAAGGATTTTTACCGACGGCTTCTTTTCGCAGAATGCGCGGACTAGCGATCTAGATTTATTGTCGGCCGCAGGGAATTGGATCGTTTTGGCCTCAAAACTTGGCCGGCGGGCCTCTGTCCTCATCCCCCTCCTTACGCGATTCGCCGATAGTTTATGGGTGCGGTCTCAAAAAGCGTCCTAAAACACTTGCCGGACATCCGTCTAGGTAAAGAGCCTGAGCGATGAGCGACTAAGACCCCACGAATCGAGAGATCGTTAGTGGCAGACAATCTGCGCGGAGCGCAGCACTGGCTCAGCTATCAAACCAACTCAGCCCGCGGATGCAACCAATTTGCCCGGCGGCGCGTTGTAGTAAAGGACGGCATTCTGTTAGTCTCGTGGAAACGGAAGAGGCCGCATGAAGCTCCTCAAGCGGATGTCGATTGGCGTTTCAGCGGCACTGATCGTGTGTGCCGTCATCGCCATCCAGGCACGCGGCTTCCAGTATGGCGGCGGCCCGTACGACGCGCGCTCCCGCTACCTCGATGAATGCAATTCTACCGACAAAGCTGAATTCTACTGGACGCGGCTGAAGTACGCCTCCGCATACGGGGACCGGTTTGGCGGCGGGTTTGGTCGGCGGCGCTTTGGCGGCTTCGGCGGCGGGGGCGGCTGCGGCGAGGGTTTCGGTCCATGGCAGCGCGATTATCCTAAGGCGGACATTCAGTTCCTGGAGGCGATGAAGCGCTTGACGAACGTCAACACACGCTCGACTTCGCAAGTGGTAGACATCGATACTCCCGAGAGCGATCCGCACACCCTCGATAACTATCCGTGGGTTTATGCCGTGCAGGCCGAAACGTGGTCGTTCAACGCCGACGAAGCCAAGCGGATGCACGATTACCTGATGAAGGGCGGCTTCCTAATGGTGGACGACTTCCACGGTGCTCAGGACTGGCAGCTTTTCATGCAGGGGCTGCACCAATTTCTGCCGAATGCTCAAGTGGAGGATCTGAAGGACACGGACGAAATTTTTCACGTTCTTTTCGATTTGAGCCACCGATTCCAGATTCCAGGCGAGCAGTATGTGTGGTCAGGCCGCACGTATGAAGCAGGGGCGGGCGGAGACATTGGATACATTCCGGGATGGCGCGCCGTGCGGGACGATAAGGGACGGATCATCGTCGCGATCACATTTAACATGCACCTCGGCGATGCGTGGGAATGGGCAGACGACCCCCGATACCCGGAGAATTTTGCGTCGCTGGCTTTTCGCGTGGGGCTGAATTACATCGTATATGGGATGACGCACTAACGGGCTGCGGACATGTTGCGCGAGGCGACAGAAGGCGGGAGAGGTCCTTCGCGCCGCTTCGCGTCACTCAGGATGACTAAGATTTTTCTTTCGGCAATTTTTTTGTATTACTGCTGACAACTGAATAGGCGCCGCGATCGGGGCTCGCGGGTGTGGGGATAATGTTTGAATTCTTTTTCAAGTATCCGACCGCGATCTTCTCTAAGGGCCAGTTCGTTTTATTAAGCGGCTGGCCGCATTGGCTCCTGTACTTGTTAATGATCGCCGCAGTCTGCGTGCTGGCGTGGCTGATTCATCGCCGCATGGCGCAAGCAGCCGCGGGAGCAAAGGGTTGGCACGCGGGCGTAATCTGGGCGCTCGAGGCTCTGCTGGCCGTGCTGCTGCTGCTCGTTGTTTGGCAGCCGGCCATTGTAATCGCGGAGCTGAAGCCTCAGCAGAACATCATCGCCGTGCTGGTGGACGATTCGCGCAGCATGTCCATCGCGGACAACGGCACCACGCGCGAGGAGCAAGCCGTGAACGCCCTGCAATCGGGCGTCCTCGATGGGCTGCAGAAGAAATGTCAGACGCGCGTCGATCGCGTGGATAACCAACTCACCCGCGTAAGCAGCCTGGACAATCTGAAGAATGCGTCGGCGCCCGCGACGCGGATCAGCGACGAGTTAAAGGACTTCGCGGATCAGACCACGGGGCTGCCCATCGGCGCTGTGGTGCTTTTGAGCGATGGCGCGGACAATTCCGGCGGCATCGACGCCTCCACAATCGCCGCGTTGCGAAGCCGTCAAATTCCCGTGCAGACGGTGGGCTTCGGGCCGGAGCAAGTTCCCAACGATATTGAAATTAACGATGCGAGCGTGGCGCCGCGCGCGCTGCAAAACTCGCGCCTTTCGGCCAGCGTCAGCTTTCATCAGCGCGGATTTTCGGGACACAAAGCAACGCTCGCGGTACGCGACGGTGACAAAGTTCTCGCCTCGCGGCAGATCACACTCGCTTCGGATGGAAAGGTCCAGACCGAGGCGCTCCCGTTCAATGCGGGCGCGGCCGGGATGAAGTCGCTGCGTTTTTCGGTGGACGTGTTGTCCGGCGAAACCAACACGCAGAACAACTCCGTGACGCGCGAGCTGGATGTGACCTCCGGGAAAAGAAAAATTCTTTACGTCGAGGGCGAGCCGCGTTGGGAATACAAATTCATCCGGCGCTCGGAGGACGACGATCCGAACGTTCAGCTCGTCTCCATGCTTCGGACTACGGAAAACAAGATCTACAGGCAAGGGATTACCAATCCCGACGATCTTGCCGACGGTTTCCCGTCCACGGCGGATGTGCTGTTTCAATATCAGGCGATCATCATTGGTTCGGTTGAGGCGGGATACTTCACGCCGGCGCAGCAGGAGCTGATGCGGGAGTTTGTCGACCGGCGCGGCGGCGGGCTGCTGTTTCTTGGCGGGCGTTCGTCACTGGCTGCGGGAATCTGGCAAGGCTCGGCTGTGGCGGATTTGTTGCCGGTGATTTTGCCGACGAGCAAGGACACGTTCCGCCGCGATCCTGCTTATCCGATTTTGACGCAGGCGGGCGCGGACAGCATGATCACGCGGCTAGATGATGATCCGCAGAAGAACGCCGAAAAATGGAAAAAGCTGCCGTACATGATGGATTACCAGGACGCGGGCACGATCAAGCCCGGCGCAGCCGTGCTTTTGCAGATGCGGGCGGATGGCCGCACGCTGCCGCTGCTCGTCACGGAAAATTATGGTCGTGGCCGCACGGCCGTAATGGCCACGGGAGGTTCATGGCGTTGGCAGATGCTGATGCCGCTAGGCGATACGTCTTACGTGACTTTCTGGCAGCAGCTTTTGCGCTGGATGATTCAGGACACGCCGGGGCAAGCCGTGGCGAGCGTGCCGAATCCAATGATTTATGACAATGGTCACATCGAGATTTCGGCGGATGTTCGCGACAAGAGCTATATGCCCGCCACGGACGCGCAGGTGCAAGCGCACGTGATTGGGCCCAACGGCTTTTCATCCATAGTCAATATGGAACCGACGCCGAATTCGCCCGGCGTGTTTCACGCGGATTTCACGGCGGACCAGCCGGGTTCGTACATCGCGGAGGTTACGGCGCAGCGGGCCGGCCAGGAATTGGGCACTGACTCAGTTCCCTTCCAGCGGCTCGACGGCGTAGCGGAGAATTTTCATACGGAACAGAACCGAGCGCTACTCGAGCAGCTTGCGTCGCAGACCGGCGGCAAATATTGGACGCCGTCGGATATTTCGAAGCTGCCGGCGGAGATTCCCTATTCGGCGGCGGGAATCACGATGCGCGACACCAAAGAGCTTTGGGACATGCCGATCATTTTCTTTCTGGTGATTCTGTTGCGCTTCTCGGAATGGTTCCTGCGGCGCAAATGGGGGATCGTATGAAGGCGGCGCGCTGGCTGGGCCTCGTTTGCCTGCTGCTTTTTGCGCTGCCGGCGTGGGCCGGGACTTATGTGGTCACGATTGCCGGTTTGGGCGGCGAGCCAGATTATGAACAGCGTTTCGAAGGAAACGCGAAAGATATCGACCGCGTGTTCAAGTCCGCGGGCAGCCAAGTTCATGCGACTACGCTCTACGGACCCGATGCGACGAAAGACAAGCTTGCGAGCGCGTTGCATCAAGTGGCATCTGAAGCAAAGGCGGATGACGACTTCGTGCTGATCATGATCGGGCATGGCTCGTTTGACGGTTTCGAATACAAATTCAATCTCGTGGGCCCGGATATTTCGGCCGACGATCTTGCAGCGCTTTGCGACAAGATTCCTTCGAAGCGGCAGTTGATCGTAAACACGACAAGTGCGAGCGGCGGGTCGCTCGTTCCGCTGGAAAAGCCGGGACGCGCCGTGATCATGGCGACGAAATCTGGCACAGAGCGAAACGCCACGATTTTCGCGCGCTATTTTGCAGAGGCGTTGCAAGATCCAGCCGCGGATACGAACAAAGACGAATCGATCAGCGCGATGGAGGCTTTTGTTTACGCGGCGAAGAAAACGGAGAATTTTTACGATTCCGAGCAGCAACTGGCCACCGAACACGCGCAGTTCGAGGACACGGGCAAAGCGGATGCTGTTCGCGAGGCCTCGCCGCAGACAGGCGAAGGATTGCTGCTTTCCAATATTACGCTCGTGCGGCTTGGCACGGATCAGGCGGCCGCCAACGATCCGGCCAAGCAGGCTCTTCTCGCGCAAAAAGAAACTCTCGAGCAGAAGATTGACGAACTGAAATACCAGAAGGCGGCGATGGATGCGAGCGACTATAAGCAGCAACTGACCGGCTATCTAGTGGAGTTGGCAAAAGTACAGGAGCAGCTCGATAAGTGAACGCGCGGTGCATTGCGGTGCTCTTTGCGGCGATCGCCGGTGGCGGCACCGTGTGCTCAGCTGCCACTCCAGATCAATGCCATGAGATGACGCATCGCGGGCAAACAGCGGAAGCGCACAAGTGCTATGAGGCGCTCACGCAAGAAAGCCAACCCTATCTGAAGGCCGAGGGATATTGGGGACTCAAGATGTATCAGGACTCCAGCAACGCATTCCGCGAGGCCGTCGCGGGCGACGCCGCCAATGCGATGTACCGCGTTCGCTGGGGCATGCTGTTCCACGAGCGATTCAACAACAATGACGCAGCAGGGCTGTTCAATGAGGCCTTGCAGCGCGATCCGAAGAATCCGCAGGCCTATTACGGCTTGGCACTCCTGAGCGCGGATGGCTATGACAATAAGGCTCCCGAATACGCGACTAAGGCGGCCACTCTGGATTCAAAGTTCTACCAGGCGCACGCGCTGCTGGCGAGCTTGCATCTAGAGGATTCGGATACGAACGGCGCCATCGCGGAAGCCGACGCGGCGCTGAAGATTTCCCCCGAAGCACTGGACGCGATGGCGATTCACGCAGCGGTTGAATTGCTGGCTGACCGTTCCCCGGACGAGTGGATTCAAAAAATGCTCGCCGTGAATCCGAGCTACGGCGAAGGCTATGAGCTAATCGCGCACCATCTGATGCTGAATCGTCGCTACAACGACGCGATCGCTTATTACCGCAAAGCAATCGCCGTCGAGCCGGATCTGTGGTCGGCGCATTCGCAACTTGGCGTCAATCTGATGCGTCTCGGCCAGGACGTGGAAGCGTACAAAGAACTCGAGCTTGCCTATAACAACGGTTTTACGGACTTCGCGACGTCGAACAGCCTGAAACTTCTTGATAGCAATCGAAAGAATTTCGTCACGGTAAAAGACGGCGCGATGCTTTTGAAATTCGACAAGAAGCAAGCGGATGCGCTCACGCCGTATTATGAGCAAGTGATGAAAGACGCGATGGCGGCGTACAGCAAAAAGTATCAAATGACGCTGCCTGATCCCGTGCAAGTTGAGGTCTATCCTAATCACGAGGATTTCGCCGTTCGCACTCTGGGCTTGCCTGGATTGGGCGCGCTCGGCGTCACGTTTGGCGAAGTGGTTGCCATGGACAGCCCCGGCAGCGGCCCGGAAGGCAGCAAGCCGGGCGACAACATGTGGGCCAGCACGTTACGCCATGAGATGAGCCACGTGTATGTGTTGACGGCGACAGATCATCGCGTGCCGAGGTGGTTTACCGAAGGCTTGGCTGTGCATGAGGAGACGCAGGCTTCCCCGCTATGGGGCGACGCAATGACGCCGGAGATTGTTGTAGCGCTAAGAGATAAAAAGCTGCTGCCCGTCGCGGAGTTAGATAAAGGATTCGTGCGGCCAACCTATGGAGCGCAAGTGATCGTCTCGTATTACCAGGCCGGAAAGATTTGCGACTACATCCAGGATCACTGGGGCGCCGATAAGCTACTGGGCTTCATACACTCCTATGCGAAGCCGAACATGACGACCGAGCAGGCGTTTCAGGAAAACCTCGATATTTCTCCCGCCGATTTCGACAAGCAATTTCTTCCCTGGATCTATGGGCAGACGGCGGCGGTGACGTCGCATTTCGACGATTGGCACAACCAATTGAAAGCGCTCGCCGCGGAAGCGGAGAAGAATGACTACGACGCGGTGTTGAAGGACGGCCCAACCGTGATTCAGTTGTATCCGGAGTACGTGTATGACGCGAACGCATACGAGTTCGTGGCTGCGGCTGATCTCGCCAAAGGGAACAAACAGGGCGCAGAAAAAGTGCTGGCCGAATACCAAACGGAACGCGGACGCCGCCCGAATGTGCTCGAGAAATTAGCGTCGCTCCAGCAGGAGTTGGGCGACGTGAAGGGCGCCGCAGTGACCTATCAGGAGATCGACGACATCGATCCGCTGATCGATACCGACTACCACTCCAAATTCGGCCATTTGCTGATGCAACAGAAGGATTATTTCGGAGCGATTCGCGAATTCAGCGCGGTGGTTGCGATGACTCCTCTGGACAAGGCCGGTGCTGAGTACGATTTGGCAACTGCATATATGGGAGCGGGCGAACGCGATAAAGCGCAAGACAGCGTGCTCGCTTCGCTCGAAGCGGCGCCGGATTACCGGCCCGCGTTGAAGATGCTTTTGGAACTCCAGGACGCTCAGAAAGGACGATGACGGATGGCCACCTCTGCGGAAATGGGCTTGGATTCAACGGAACTGCAAAAGAGGGTCGAACGGTTTCATGCGGTGCGCGACGGAATCCTGACGCAGGTGCGGCAGGTGATCGTGGGGCAGGAGGAGGTGCTCGACCAGATCCTCACGGCGCTTTTCGTCGGCGGCCATTGCCTGATCACGGGCTTGCCCGGCACGGCGAAAACGCTGATGGTGCGGACGATCGCGCAAACGCTCGGGCTGGAATTTCGGCGCATCCAGTTTACGCCGGACCTGATGCCGTCTGACATTACTGGCACGGACATCATCGAGGAAGACAGCACCACCGGACGTCGCAAGTGGACGTTCGTGCCGGGTCCGATTTTTGGAAACATTTTGCTGGCCGATGAAATCAATCGGACACCGCCCAAGACCCAATCCGCCCTGCTCGAAGCAATGCAGGAACTTTCCTGCACGGTTCGCGGAAATCATTACAAGCTGCCCGCGCCCTTCTTCGTGCTCGCCACACAGAACCCGATCGAGCTCGAAGGCACGTATCCCCTGCCGGAAGCGCAGCTTGACCGCTTCCTCTTTAATACGGTGCTGGACTACTTGAGCGCGGATGAAGAGCTAAAGGTGATCGACCTGACGACCACGGTAAAAAGCGCGCAGGTGCAGACCATGACGAACGCCGAGGAGATCGTCGATTTCCAGAGGCTTGTTCGCATGGTGCCGATCGCGGATTCGATTGCGGAATATGTGGTACGGCTGGTCCGCGCCACGCGGCTTAAGAATGAAAATGCGCCGGACTTCGTGAAGAAATACGTGAACTATGGCGGGAGCGTCCGCGCGGCGCAGTTCATCGTGCTGGCGTCAAAGGCGCGGGCACTCTCGCGGAAACGTTATCACGTGACGTACGAAGATGTGGCGTCGCTTGCAATTCCCGTGCTGCGCCACAGGATTTTGCTCAATTTCCATGCCGAATCGGATCGCATCGATGCGGACGAAATTTTGCGGCGGCTGATTCAGACGTTGCCGCCGCCAAAGGCCGCCTAGATGCAGCGATTTCTCGATCCAGCGGTGCTCAACGCGATTTCGGGTCTCGACCTCATCGCCAAAACGGTGGTCGATGGCTTCGTCGCGGGATTGCACCGCTCGCCGGACTTCGGCTTCAGCCAGGAATTCGCCGAATACCGCGCCTACGCGCCGGGCGATGACTTGCGGCATGTGGATTGGAACGTGTTCGCGCGAACCGAGCGCGCGTATCTGAAGCGCTATCGCGGTGAAACGAACAGCTTGCTCACAGTCCTGCTGGACGCCAGCAACTCGATGAAGTACACGTCGCACGCTGTAACGAAGATGGACTATGCGCGTTTTACGGCGGCATCACTCTTTTATCTGGCGATCAAAGATCAGCGCGACGCGGCAGGCCTGATCGTTTTCGACGACGAAGTTCGGAATTATATTCGTCCATCGATGCGGCAGGGCCAATTGCAGCGGCTGCTTGCCGGGCTGGAGCTCGCGGAGCCGCGTGCCCGCACCGATTTTGGCAAGCCGCTACAACACTTCCAGGAATTTCTGCGTCGGCGCGGCCTGGTGGTAATTCTTTCGGATTTTTACGAGGACCCGCAAACGATCATTCGCACCGTCGAGCCGTTGCGTTTCCATGGCAATGAAGTCGTTCTATTCCACGTCCTCGATCCGAAAGAAATCGATCCGAAGATGAATGAGGCCGTAGTGCTTGTTGATCTCGAAACGAGCACACACATGGAAGTAACGCCAGATTACCTGAACAAGGACTATCGGCAGAAAATTGACGCGCACATTCAGGCGCTTCGCGACGGAGCAAAAGGCGCTGGAATGGATTATCACCTGCTCATGACGAACAAACCGCTCGATGGCGTGCTCTCCGAATATCTGACGATTCGGCAGGGGAGAGACTGATGGGCCTGCTTGCGCCATGGTTTCTGGCCGGAGCGCTCGCCGTCGGCGTGCCGCTCTATCTGCATCTCCTCAGGCGCCATACCAGCACGCCGCAAGAGTTCAGCTCGCTGATGTTCGTCGAGGCGCGGACGCAAAGCTCGATACGTCACCGTCGCCTGCGTTACCTGGCGCTGCTTAGTCTACGGCTTCTGGTTCTGCTGCTGCTCGTGCTTGCGTTTGCGAATCCTTATATCAAGCGCGCCACGGTGAGCGCCTCGGGCGAAAGGCTGCTGGTGATCGCCGTCGACAATTCCTTGAGTATGCGAGCAGGTTCGCGGCTCGAAGATGCCAAGCGCGAAGCGCTCTCTTTGCTGGCGTCACGCAACCCGGCGCAGCGCGCGCAAGTGCTCGCCTTTGGTTCTCAAGTGCAGGTAATGACGCAACCCGTGGTCGACCCGGCCGGTCTGCGAAACGCCGTCGAAGCGATCCAACCGGGCGATTCCCGGGGGAGCTTCGGCGCGCTGGCGGGCGCACTCCGCTCGATTGCACAGACGGTGCAAACGCCCATCGAACTACACGTTTTCAGCGATATGCAGCGGACCAACATGCCGCCAAGCTTCTCGGAAATGGCGATGCCTGCAAACGTCTCATTGGTGCTGCATCCAGCGTCGAAGAGCACCGTGGCAAACTGGACCGTCGAAAGTGTGAGTGCGCCCACGCAAGTGTGGGACCCGAAAAAGGCGCGCGTCGACGCTGTGGTGGCAGGATTTGGCACAGCCGCTGCGACGCGCACAGTTTCACTGGTCGTCAACGGCAAGACGCTGGCGACGAAACAAGCCAGCGTGCCCGCCAATGGCCGCGCAAGCGTGGACTTCGATTCGCTGGACGTTCCCTATGGCTTTAGCCGTTGCGTCGTAAAAATCGATTCTTCGGACGCGTTGCCCGCCGACGATCAGTACATGTTCTCAGTGCGCCGCTCCGATCCGCAGCGCGTCCTTTTTGTGCACGAATCGAACGATTCGCGTTCGCCGCTATATTTCGGCGCGGCACTCGGCTCTTCGGCGCAGTCGGCGTTCAACATGGAAACGGTTCCCGGCTCGCAAGTGCAGGGCACCGACCCAACAAAGTATGCATTTGTGGTGATTTCAGACTCTTCTCTTTCCGAAGGCGCGCAAAACGTTCTAATGCGCTACGTCCGCGCTGGGGGCGATCTGCTGATCGCTACTGGCACAACCATGGCGCGGCTTTCTACAGTGCCGGTCTTCGGAAATGCCATTACCGGAAGCCATTACTATTCGCGCGACGGCGCCGGATTCGCGAGCGTGAGCGACACAGACACGTCCTACGCACCCGTTGGCAAAACCGATCAATGGGGCGGCGTAAAATTTTATTATGCGGTGGCAATCGACCCCAGCGGCGCGCACGTGATCGCGCATCTAACGGATCAGACGCCGCTGGTGCTCGAAAAGCAGATCGGCGAAGGCCGAGTGATTGTCTTCGCATCGGGATTTGACAATCTGACGAACGATCTGCCGCTGCATCCTATGTTCGTCCCGTTCGTGCAGGAGACAGCGGGCGATCTTTCAGGCTTGCAGCAGCGTGAGGGCATGGCGCTGGTCGATTCGTACATGCAGTTGCGCACCGCCAAAGAGCAGGCGGTGAGCGTCGACGTGACCGACCCCGAGGGCAAGCACCCGCTTTCGATCCAGCAGGCAGCAAAGGCGCAATCGATCCAGCTGAGCGACGCGGGATTTTACCAATTGAAGCTGGCCAATGGGCGTCAGGACGTGGTCGGGGTGAACGCCGACCGCCGCGAATCCGACCTCGCGCCAATGCCCGACGATGTGATGTCGCTTTGGACAGGCAAGTCGCCCACCGGCACCCAGTCCGCATCGGGAGCATCTTCGACAGATGATTCCGCGCCGGAGAAAACACCTTACAGCCTCGCCTGGTATGTACTTCTGGCACTGACGGCGGTGGCACTTGCGGAATCTGTCTTGGCAAGCAGATACTTAGGTACACAGCGGGAGGAGCCATGAGCGCACGCACTGAGCTTAATTCCTACCTAGATCATCTGGCGAATCGGCTCAAAAGACAGGCTTGGGTGCGCGGCGTTGCCGTCCTCACAGGCTCGGCTCTTCTCGTCACCATCGCGCTCGTTGTGATCGCCAACCACTATGCGTTTTCCGACGGAAGCCTCTGGAGCGCGCGCGCCATCCTGCTCTTTGTGATCGCCCTGGGCATTGCGTTTGGGCTGGCGGTTCCGCTTTGGCGTCTTACCCGCCGCCACGTTTCGGGAATTGCCGAAAAGGCGAATCCGGCATTCGATCAGCGCCTGATCACGTTCACGGAACGCGAAGCGAAGGGCACCGATCCGTTTATTGACCTTCTTGCAGCTGACACGCTGCGCCACACGCGCAACGCCGATGCAGAATCGCTCGTGCCGAGCCGCCAAATGATGGCCGCGCTGGGCGTGGGCGTTGCGTCGCTCGGCGTGCTGGTCTGGATGATTCTGTGGGGGCCGGGCTTTTTGGGTTACGGCTCGGCGCTGCTCTGGACGGGCGGCCGCGGCAACGTAGCTCCAATGTACGATCTGCGCGTGACGCCGGGCAACGCCACGGTGCGCAAAAATGCCGACGAACTTGTCACGGCGCTACCGATTGGCCTGCAGGCACAAAAAGTCAGCATCTTTGCGCGTTATGCGAACACCGCAAAGTGGAACGAAGTCGCCATGCAGCCGCAGCAGAACGGCAACGGCTATCAATTCCTGTTCGCTGGCTTGCCGATGGGCGTCGAATATTACGTCGTCGCTGGCCCGCTGAAATCGCGCCACTACAATTTGAAAGTCGTGGATGTGGCGGGCGTGAAGCAGATTCGCGTCACGTATCACTACCCGACATGGTCCGGCATGCCTCCCTCCACCGATGAACATGGCGGCGATATCCACGCGATCCAAGGAACGAAAGCGGATTTGGAAGTCGTCACCGATAAGCCGCTTTCGAATGGCATGCTCGTCGTGAACGACAAAGATGTGCAGCTCACGCAGGCCGGCCAAGGGAACGTGTACCACGCGTCGATCACGATGGATAAGGACGGCATGTATCATGTCGGGAGCGTCGATGATGGACAGCCCGTGCGCCTCTCCGAGGATTATTTCATCGAAGCCGATAAGCCCAACCCGCCGGATGTGGCACTGAATCGACCGGGCCGCGATTATCAGGCGAACCCGATTGAAGAAGTCACGCTCGCGGCGAAGGCGAACGACGATTTCGGCCTTACGGATTTAGCGTTGCACTATTCGGTGAATGGCGGTCCCGAAAAGACGATCGACCTGCTGAAGCAAAAGGGCGCGAAGACGGCGGACGGCTCGGCGGTTCTATCGCTGGAAAATTTCAAAGTCCAGCCGGGCGACGTAGTGAGCGTCTATGCCACGGCTAACGATGCGCGCACACAATCCCGCACGGATATTTATTTCATTCAGGCGCAGCCGTTTGAATATGAATTCTCGCAATCGCAGGCAGCGGGCGGCGGTGGAGGCGGCGCCGGCAATCAAAACGCGCAAATCTCCCAACGCGAAAAAGAAATCATCGGCTCCACGTGGAAGCAGGCGGGCGACAAAAAGTCCTCGGCGCAGCAGAATTCCGAAAACGCCAAATTCCTTTCCGACGTGCAATCGAAATTGCGCGATCAGGCCCTTTCGCTCGCGGGCCGTTTGCAGAGCCGCGATATTCCATCTGT
>JBOGMU010000065.1:0-13809 GCA_050746865.1 Candidatus Acidiferrales bacterium | reverse complement strand
ATATTTCCCGGATGCGTGACGCCATTGCCAAGTGGTACGTTCGAGCTCGACTCGCTTACGCTGATCGCGGCTGGCAGCGCCTCCCCATTCCCACTCGCCGTTGCGGATTTCGAGTCGCTGCCACCGTGCTCCGCGCCGCCCGGGCTTCCTCTCTTCGTACCGTCAGGAGAAACCGCTACATTCGCCGCTAGATTCCCTTTAGGAATCTGCACGTCTGGCGAGGGCGGCGCCGGAGCAGCCGAAAGCGCAATCATCTTCCGCACATCCGCGGGACTTCCGCTTTTCTTCTCGGAAATTTCAGGGGCCACCGTGGCCTGCCGCACTGCTCGGTGCCGCGCCATAACCGAGGAATTCGAAGGCACCGGTGCGGGTGGCGCAAGCTTCATATCACTCGTCTCGACCACATTCAAAAGAGTCGCGCTGTTCGCAGTCTCGGCCACTTGCGGCGCGGCCACAGCACTGCGCCGCACTTGCCGACGCGGCGCGATGACGGCCTTCGATACAACAGGAGCGGGTGGGGCGAGACGCATATCGTTCGTGTCCGCGATATTCAATGCGACTGCCTTGGTGCTCTCCGCAATCTGTGGAGCAGCCGCCAAGTGGCGGCGCATTTGACGCAGTTCAGGCTTACTCTGGCTCCTTGAATACTCGATTTTCGGCCGCTGCACCTGCGGCACGGACCACTGCACGATGTTCGGAAATTGCTGCACAATCGTCGGCGGTTTCATGGGAGCATCCGGCTCGATCAACGTTTGCCGCGGATGTGTCAATTTCACCGGTGTCGAAAGTATCGTCTGGCGCGGATTGTAAGCATCGGCGCCGCGCTGTTGCTGATTCTTCTTCGCAGCGTCGCCTCGAGAGGGCGCAACCGATTTTTTCGCCGCTCGCGCCGGAAGAGAAATCGCGGGCAAATCTGAAAGATCCCACTGCACGTTGAGCTGCATCGGGGCAGCAGCCTGCGTCTGTGGCAGAAATCCCCAGATCGGCAGGGTGATCACCCAAATCGCAACTGCGTGGCACAGGACCGCAGCGAGAAACGGGCTCCGTGGCCGATAGCCGCGAATCCATTCCACGCGCAGGTCTTCGCCGCCCGAAATAGCCTCACCTCCCTCCGCTTTGGGACCGGTCAGTGCACCGCGCAAGCTCGTGCAAAACTCTTCCCACCGTGGCACCCAGTCGATGCCCAGATCGAGTCGCGGCAGTCGCGAATGAACGGGCGCGGTCACGACGTAATCGTCAGCAAAGGTGTCCTGTGGAAGCAAAGCCATGGATTGGGAATTATACCCGACTGTTTCGATGCCTCGCGCACGTGACCGGCTGCCACCCCAATTTGCCGCAAATACAAAATAAAAACACGCCACCCTTAGCGAAGCGAAGGACCTCTCTCTTCGTTTTTCCGTTACCGATTCTCACCTTCTTGGGCCATGCTTCTTGAAACTCGCCCGCGAAATTTGTTAGCCTCGCAGGCGGTGTAGCTCAACAAATCATGATTTCTCCGGCCCCGTCTCTATTCCAATTCCGCCACGGCGACCATCTCTGTGTTTTCTACCGTTCCGAGGACGCCCTAATGGAGGTTCTCTCGCCCTTCATCGCCGAAGGTTTGCGCAAAGGCAAACGTTGTTTCTGCGTGCAACGTCCCGAAATTTTTAAGCGCCTCGAATACGATCTTCGCTTTATCGGAGTTGACGTAGATTCGGCTCGTAAGATCGGAGCACTGGAATTTCATTCGGCGGACGATGTGTATCTTCCCGCGGTCGTTTTGAGCCTGCGATAATGATCGACATGCTTCTCCACTCCATCGAAGGCTCTTTGAAACGGGGATTTAGCGGATTCCGCAGCGCGGGCGATCTATCTTGGGCGGTCGAAGGCCGTAGTGAATGCAGCCAGCTGCTTGGCTACGAAGCCTTGGTAGAAGAGTGCTTTCCTGGCAAGCCGGCAACGGGTATTTGTCAATACCCGATAGAGTCGTTCCCGCCTGAGGTTTTGAAAAGCATCGTAACGCTGCACCGGCAGCGGATTGTTGAGCCCCGCAATCCGTGTTCGCACGCCAGCCTGTCGGTCAGCAGCAATCACTGCATCACCGAAATCATCGCGGACAAGTTCGTGATCAATCCAAAGTATTACTATGTCGTCCAACAATGGGACCGCGGCGACGTGCTCGGCTGGGGCACCGCACACGATTTCAATGCTGCCACCCTTCAGGCCGAAAACCTCGTTCGCCAACTCTCCGCCCGCAAATACCCCAACTAGTTACGCCGCAGCAGCAAGCCGGTAAAAACTCAGCGCGGCATCGCCCTGCTCGATCAGCCGCATGCGCTCGATCCGCTCAAAGCGATTCGGCAATTCCGCTTTCACCGAATGCTCCACGATTACGCGGCTCGCCGGCGCCAGCAGATGTGAACTGTCGATAAAATTCAAGGCGCGTTCATATTCGTCCGCTCGCTCATAAGGCGGATCGAGAAAAATAAAATCAGCCAGTAGATGGCGTGCAGTGAGTTTTTCCAGGCCCTTCAAAGTGTCATCTACAATCACTTCTACGCCCGACTTGCCATTGAGCCCCATCGAAGCGAGATTTTGTCGTAGCACGCGCATGGTCGGAATGTGCTTTTCCACAAAAATCACTTCCCGCGCCCCTCGGCTCAACGCCTCAATGCCGATCGCTCCCGTGCCCGCATACAAATCCACGAAAAGGCAATCCAGTATGCCTGGCCCAAGCACGCTGAAAAGCGTCTCGCGCAATCTGTCGCTCGTGGGCCGCAAACGCAAAGCCCCGGGCCCTTTCAGTCTTCGGCTCCCGAATTCTCCGCCAATCACACGCATTGTCACCCCACAGACGCCAATCGATACCGCTGCTGCCACGCAGGACTCAACGCTTCCAGCCGCGCAGCTATTTCTTTCGCGCGAACATCGTTTTCGGCGAGCGCAAACGCCTCTCGTCTCGCCATTTCCAATATCTCGTGATCCCGCAGCGGCTGTGCAAACGAAAACGCCGCATCTCCATGCTGCCGCGTGCCGAAGAACTCCCCTGGCCCGCGCTGGTTCAAATCCCGTTCTGCGATCTCAAATCCGTTCGTCGTCGCGACCATCGCGTCGATCCGTTCGCGCGCCTCGCCCTTGATTGTTTTCGCCGCCACGAGAATGCAATGCGATTTGTGTTTGCCGCGGCCAATCCTTCCGCGCAATTGATGCAGTTGCGCAAGTCCGAAGCGGTCGGCGTGCTCGATCACCATCACTGTCGCATTCGGCACGTCCACGCCAACTTCAATCACGGTCGTCGATACCAGAATATTCAATTCGCCCCGCCGAAACTGCTCCATCACTCCTTCCTTTTCATCGTTTTTCAATCGCCCGTGTAGCAATCCCACCCGCAGTTCCGGAAAAACCTGCTTCGCCAGCCTATCGTATTCCGCCGTCGCTGCCTTCAGTTCCAGCTTCGATTCCTCGATCACCGGATACACCACATACGCCTGCCGCCCGTTCTCGATCTCGCGCCGCAAAAACTCCCACACACCCTTCAGCCGCTCTTCCGTCGCCCAGCGCGTATCAATCGGCGTCCTTCCGGGCGGCATTTCATCGATCACCGAAAGGTCGAGATCGCCAAACAGCGTCAGCGCAAGCGTCCGCGGAATCGGCGTCGCCGTCATCACCAGCACGTGCGGCGCGGCGCCCTTTTCAATTAGTCGCTTCCGCTGCAACACGCCAAACCGGTGCTGCTCGTCCACGATCACAAGTCCGAGCTTCTCGAATTTCACGCCCTGTTCTATCAGCGCGTGCGTCCCCACCACCAATTGCGCCTGCCCGACTTGGACGCGCAGTGCAGCCAATTCACGCTCCACTTTCGTTCGCCCGCCTGTAATCAGCTCAACTCGATATCCCGCCGGCTCAAAAATTCGCCGGGCCGAGAGATAGTGCTGTGCCGCGAGAATCTCGGTCGGCGCCATCAAAGCCACCTGGCATCCGTTCTCAATGGCGATTGTCGCTGCCTCGAGCGCCACAATCGTCTTGCCGCTACCCACGTCGCCCTCGAGCAGACGATGCATGGGATAAGGCTTTTCCAGATCCCCGACGATTTCTGCGAGCACTCGCTTTTGCGCCCCCGTCGGCTTAAACGGCAAAATCCGCTTCAGCGATGCGCGAATCTTGTCCTCGCGCACTCGCAACGCAATCCCGGTCTGGCTGTGATCGTTCGCTTTTCGCAGCGCCATCGCCAGTTGATACGAGAAAAATTCCTCGAAGATCAGCCGCATGTGCGCCGCACTCCGAAAGCTGTTCAGCTTTTCTATGTCCTCGTCCTTCGGCGGAAAATGCGCATAGAGCAAAGCCTCACGTCGCGACGGAAACTTGTAGCGCTCGCGGATCTCCTTCGGGAGCGGATCGGGGATCTCCTTCTCTAGAATTCCAAGCAGCCCATAGATAATGCGCCGCAACATTCGCGAAGTGATCCCCGCAATCGACTCGTAAATCGGAACAATCCGTCCGACTTCCGTCGAATCCGCCGTCGCGTCGTCGTTTCCCAACACCTCGATCTCTGGATTAATCATCTCGATCCGCGTTGGCCGGTAAAAATCATATTCGGCCTTGCCATGCAAGACGAGGCGTTGTCCTTCCTTTAACCGATCCTGCAGGTAGGCGCCGTGAAAAAATTTGGCGTGCATCGTCCCGGAAGCATCCCGCACCGGTAAATGGAATACCGGCCCCCGTCCGCGCTTGAAGCGCACAGTCCCACCTCCGCCCGGCGCCACTTCCGCGAGAATTGTGACCACCTGCCCCGGGACAATCTCGGCAATCGGCGTAAATCGAATCCGGTCCTCGTACCTAAATGGCAGATAATTCAGTATTTCGCCCACAGTCGTGACTCCGCGCTCCGCTAGCGATGCCGCGCGCTGCGGCCCCACGCCTTTCAAATACAACACCGGACTATTCAGTTGGACCTTCGACTGGACCATATCGGGGCGGCTGCAATAATATGGGTTTGGGCCTCTCGCCGGCAAGCAGACGCGCCGCTGTACTGGCTTTTTCGGAGTTGAACGCTCGTATGTCGCGCCAAAATTGGCAATTCCTTGGGGTTACTCCTCTCCGATGGCTCGAATACCTCATCGCGATCCTTCTTGGGAACGCGATTTACTACTTTTCTCTCATGCCCAACCTTCCCGAATCGCTTCGCCACCGCGGCTTCCAGACCGATTGGGGCACCGTCGTAGACCTCGCCGTTTGTGCCGGAGTTTACGGCCTTATAAGGCTCGCATTGAGCCTGTATTAGGCCTATAATCCGCGTTTTATGGCGCCAATCGCGCCAAAATTGGCACAGCAACCGTCACTATATTTTTCGCATCTCATTGTAAACAGAGAGGTTCTGTCTTTGAGGCAACGTAATCTTCGGTAATCGTGCGCTGCTAACAAAAGGCTTAACCCCTCGTCTATTATTATGAAGCCCAAGGAAGGATTCGTCGGCCATACTGGCCCACGCGGACTCGGAAGATTAGCGGATCGATTCGCGAAAACCACGCAGCCGGCAGTACCAACGATGGGAACAAGCATCGCGCTTGAGGCAGATGCGCGGCAGGCTGCGGCGGCAAAAGTCGCCGAAGAGCATGCGTTAGTCCGCAAGGCACAAGAGGGCGACCGTCAGTCGTTCGACGAGTTGGTGCGTCGGCACGACCGCGACGTCCTGCGCCTCGCGATGAATATCGTTCATCGCCCGGAAGATGCGCGTGACATTTACCAGGAAACCTTCCTAAAGGTTTATAGGAACCTTTACCGCTTTCGTTTTGAATGCAGTTTCTATACTTGGCTCTACCGCGTGGCAACGAATGTGGGCTTGGATTACCTAAGGCGAAGGACGACCCGCCGCGAAGATCAAGCGCCCGTGCCCGAGGACGCCGAAGGCGCCAGCACAAGGGACTTTTTTGACCGTCAGCCGCAGCAGAATCCCTCGACGAATCCAGAGCGCCAGTTGCTGGGCCACGAGATCAACGGGCGCATTCACGAAGCGATGAAACGCCTTTCGCCGCGCGAGCGGATGGTTTTTGAAATGAAGCATTACGAAGGCATGCGATTGCGCGCGATTGGCGACGTGCTGGGAACCTCCGAGGAAACGGTGAAAAATTCCCTATTCCGCGCGACAAGGAAGTTGCGTGCATCACTCGAAGGATTACGATAAGCGTAAAGCAAGAAATGGCGGATCAGAACAACTCGGATTTCAATCCCCAGATGAACTCGCGGGAGGTCGGCGAAGTTTTCGGCCCCGCATGTTCCGAATGGGAAGAGTTCATCATGCTCTTCGCCGCCGGCGAGGACTTCCCAACCGAACTTCACAATCGATGGATTACGCACGCCGCCGAATGCCATGCATGTTCCTCTGCATTATTTCGCGAACGGCAAATGCTCTCTCTCCTGCCCGAGCATCGCACCGAAGTCGATGCCACGCTCCTAGCGAGCTGCCGAGCATCGCTTGACGATGCAATCGACCGCGAGGAAGAGCACGGCTGGCTTTGGCGTTCGCTTTCTTATGTGTTTCCGGCCAGTTGGCTCGCGCTGTTGAGCGCTCCTGCTTGGGGAGCGGCGGCCCTTCTGATTGTCGGCTTTTCCTCCGGATTGCTGCTCGGTCCGCGCGTGCTCCATCGCGTAATTGCAACGGAGGAACCCGCCGTTGCGTCCGCGCCCATCACGAGTCCGGCGCAAGCCAACAATCCAGCACCCGTAGATTCTACGCAAAATTTGGCGCCACTGGACCTTAACACAGCAGATGTCGCCGGCATCAGCGTCGTTCCTTCATTCGATGGCGCACCTCCACAGATTCAGCTGCAAATGAAAGAGCAGCAGCCATTTACTGTGCAGGGCACGGTGAATGACGACAACGTGAAAGGCGAGCTGATTAATATCCTTCGGGGCGGCGACCGGTTCTGCCCGGATATTCGCCTCGATGCCGTTGAGGCGCTTAGCTCGCGCACCAACGATCCCGAAGTTCGTTCAGCTCTCTGCCATGCCGTCCACAAAGACAAAAACGCCGCCGTGCGACTGAAAGCCCTTGAAGCGCTTAACGGTGCTGAGCCGCAGGACATCATCCAGCAGACCGTCCTTGATGCTCTCGTGGACGATCACAATCCCGGCGTTCGCGTCGAAGCGATCAACTCTCTGCGCGACATGGTTGCGAAAGGCGAAGTCTCTTCCAGCGATAAGATGCTCTCGGTTCTGCAAGACCGTGTGCTGAACGATCCCAACGCCTACATCCGGCTCCAGAGCGCTGCGGCGATTCGCGATCTCGGGCCTGGCTCAAGGTATTAACCATGCGACAATCGTGGCCCTCCCGCGCCCTAATGCCACGTTGTGCCGCGTCAGCTATTTTGGGGCTCTTCTTTACTGCGAGTCTGTTTTTCCCATCGCCTACGTTGGCCGGCCGCGCCGACCCGTCTCAAGCGCGGCCAATCGCTTCACAGCCTACGAATGCGCGCCCTTCGCGCGATTTCTCCGGCAGCGTCGCAACTCATGACGCTGGCCATCTCCGTTTGAAGACTGATCTCGGCAGCATAGTCATTCACACTCACGATTCGCCCACAGTCGATTACCATGTTCATCTGGAGACGGATCCTTCTACGAAAAATGCTGAAGGCTTGCTGAAGAGTTTCACGCTGCATTCGCGTGCGTTTCAGAACGGCGTCTCGCTTTTCGGAGCCACCAGCACTCGCGTTCCCGCAGGGCGCCTGTGGGTCACGATTGAATTGACGGTTCCCAAGGATTATTCCCTCGATGTCTCCACGGGCGTTGGCAATATCAGCGCCGACGATCTCACCGGGCGCGAAACACTTCTGACGCAGGGCGGAAACATCACCGCCGGAAATATCAACGGCAGCGCTCGTCTTACGGCAATCGCAGGCGGACATATCAGCGTCAAGAATGTCACTGGCGAGCTTGTGGCGGAAACTGGCGGCGGCCATATCACTACGGGCACCGTCAGCGGCAACGCGTTTCTCCACACACATGGCGGCCATATTCGCTCCGACTCAATCGGTGGCACGGCGCATCTAGTCACCGATGGCGGCAACATTACTCTCGAGCGCGCCGGCGCCGACCTGGTTGCCGAGACGGCAGGAGGCCAGATCCAAGTCGGCGAGGCAGTTGGCTTGGTACGCGCCAAAACAGAGGGCGGCGGCATTCGGGTAGCGCGGAGTTCCGGTCCTGCGAATTTGCAAACAGCCGATGGCAGCATCTATGTCACGCAGGCGGACAACGACATCAAGGCATCTACGGCCACTGGCGGCATCACCGCATGGTTCATGTCTCCGCCGAAGGATTCGGCCGATTGCGATCTCCAATCGATGAACGGAGACATCGTCGTCTACCTCGCTCGAACAATGCCCGTTACGATCGATGCGCAAGTCGAAATGGGCCAGACTCACGGTTTCGTCATCGATCCGGCGTTCCCGATTCAAGTTAGTTACGAGGATGACGCGCAAGGCCAGCGAGTGGCCCATGCCGCAGCCGCGCTCAACGGTGGTGGCGAAGTGCTTCACCTCCGCACCGTCGCGGGCAACATCCGGTTCGTTTTGAGCGATGCCGATAAACAAATGCAGATGTACCATCAGCAAATGGAAGGCCTCCAGAAGCAGTTCGAGGAATTGCAGCAGAGGCTCTTCTTGCAATCGCAACGCTAACGCGCGCCGTGCAATCGGCGCGTTTCATTTTGTGCAGCATCTGTCCTCGAAGAAGGGGTGGACCGAGATGACAACCAAGCGTTGCACGATACGCACAGACTCTCCGCATTGCATCACGCTCGCAAAACCCTCGCGGGGAATCGTCCCCTCACTTTCACAAACGGCGATCTACGCAGTCTTGCTGTTTGCCGGGTTGCTCTCAGTTGGATTGCCTGCATCCGCCACCACGAACGAATTGTTCGACAAGACCTACCCGCTTTCCTCGGACGGTAACTTCCAACTCGATAACATTAATGGCTCCGTTCAAGTCGAAGGCTGGGACCGCGACGAGGTTGAAGTAAGTGCCGTGAAAACCGCTCAGAACGATCCGGGCGATCTCGAACAGGTCCAGATCGACGTGGAGAGTGTGCCGGGTCATGTTGCGGTTCACACCTTGTATCCCAGCAGCACCGGGAACGGCGTCACAGTCGAATATCACGTTCATGTGCCGTTTCGCGTGCTTCTCGCGGCGGTGAAAACCGTTAACGGCAGCGTGCTTGTTCATGGCGTTCAGGGCGGCGGCGACCTTCGCTCGGTTAATGGCGACGTGCAGGTCACGGATAGCGCGGGCCGCTTCAACGCGAAGACCACTAACGGCAATCTGACGTTGCAACTTCGCAATGTCGCGAACGGAGCGCCGATGGACATCGAAACGGTGAACGGCTCCGTCGTTCTCACTTTGCCTTCGAACACTCGCGCTAATTTGAAGGTCCAAAACATGAATGGCGACTTCTCGTCCGAATTGCCGGTCAGCGCTGCAACTGCGCCCTCCAATCTCGGCGCGTTCCGCGCGAAGCTCGGTACCGGCGGCGGCGAAATTTCACTCCGCACCATTAACGGCGCGATTCACCTTGTCCGCGAACGGCCCGGCGCCTAACCACTGAGCTGTCTGAAAAACCCTCCTTTCACTGTCGATTAGAATCGGCTCGCTTCGTTTGTTTTCAGCGAGATACGGACGGTTTTAATCACGGCACTGTCGATTAGAAAAAGCCACGTTTTTGGCGGGTTCGACCCATTTGTTTCCGTCGTTGAGGCTGCAATAGGCTCTTACCGCTTGGATTATTGTGGGACCGTCGATTTCGGTCTCGACGCCCCGCTCAAGGACGCGTTCGAGGGCGGAGCGGAGATTTTGGCGGCGGCTGGACGTGAGGCCTGTGGCTTCGAGGTGCCGGAAGAGCGCTCTTTCCGGTATGCCGTAAGAGCGGGCGATGGCAAGCGGTCCAAACCAGTCTCGGTATTCGCGCTCGATCATCTAGCGTTCGGGATGGCGGCAAATTTGGCATTTGCGCCGATGGCGGGCTAATGCGACTGGATCTGCTTTGTTTTCAGCGACTGACTGAGTGAGGGGGAGAGTTGCGCGCGGTGGTAAAGCAGGAAGTGCTTGATTACACTCAGTCGATTCGTTCATCTCGACACCTCAGAGACGAGTATACCAGAGGTGTACTTAAAAAGCAACATAAATCATGGGTATAGTACCGCTTTTCCCGATTTGGGAAGCCATCTTCGCCGGACCCACGCGACAGAGGCCGCGCCACATCGATGTCAGTAACGAAATGGAGTGCCAGTCCGGAATTTGTCAAATTAACTAGACGATTCCGTCAATTCGGCGTGGGCTGCTGGATGTGATCGAGAACGAGGACGTTTACCGTGCCGGTTTTTGAATCGAGTTTCAGACCAAGTTGGTCTTTCAGGGCTTCCACAAATGTGGGCCCCGATTCGTCCGGCTGAGGATTTGGACCTTCGATTCCTTCTTGAGTGAACTCGATCGTGAAATCGAAAGTCCCGCTGATCCCAGTCTCGTCTAACATCGGACGATCCAAATTTGCAAGTCCGCTCAAGCTATTCGCAAGCAATCCGAGGGTCACGTTTCGCGCGCCGTAACGTATCCGCCCTTTAACGGTTGGCTGAAGCATTTGGATTCCACCACAAGTCGCCGGCAGGCCGTTTGCAAGCTCATCGTTAGTGGAGGAGCCGGGAGCCGACGGATCCCCACCGTAAACCGAGGTTCATGGTGCGTCCTTCGGATGCACCATGAGCTGCGGTCCAGTCTTTCCGGGCTTCTCCAGAACCATCGCGTACACTGGAACTCTCTTGGCCTCCCAATGAACTGCCAATTTGAATCGGTCCGCAAGCAGGGACTGCATCATCAGACGCATTTGGTCTTTGGTAGGATTGCCGTCCGCGCGGGCTTCAATGTCATACCGAGCGTCCGTCGCCCATTTTGGTAATTGATCGCTGAGAGCTTTGAATTCATTGCTGCCGAGTTTATATGCAAATGATATGTACGTCTCCAGCGGAAAATCCGTGGTCCGGAAAAGTCCTCCAGTACGATTGTAATAATCCCCAGGCCCCATCGGAACGTTAACGTGCACAGTTTCCGGGCTCATTTCAGCGGTATCCGGCTTTACCGACGCAACACTGAACGCCATCTTGCCGCCCGCTGCCTTTTCCCAGTCGGCAGCTGCCGATGATTGCGCGCGAAGCAACGGAGCATTGGCGATCCCGGATACGAGAGGAACGACGATCATTCCAATTCCGAGCGCCGATAACAGGACCTTTCTGGCGGGATTGAGATTTTCAATCAGGCGATTTGCCATCACATTGACGACGCGCCGCTTGAGGTCTGAGCCGGCGATTCCTGATATACAGGCAATGGGCGACTCCACGTACGATTTGCAAACGGCGAGGAGCGTCTCGGCGTAGACCGTCGGCGCGCCACCCATGCGCAGCACTTCTTCATCGCACGCTCGTTCGCGCTCCTCCACGATCTGCCGGTCCAACCACCACACCAGCGGATGAAACCAGAACAAGGCTTCGACCAACATGTGCATAGCCGACGCGAGATTGTCCCGCCGACGCACATGGCAAAGTTCGTGTGCGAGGACCACGCGCATCTGCGCCGGGCTCAACTTCTCCGCGACGCCTTCAGGAAGCAACAGCACCGGTCGAAAAATTCCGAACACGCCCGGTTCCATCCGCGAAGGCACGGAAACAACCGGAATGGGCAGAGCAAACGGAACGGATGTTGCGGCACGCACCATAGCGCGAATGCGCAACCACTCTCTCGCCCAGCCCGCGACAATAACGAACGAGCCGCAGCCCCAAACCGCCCAAATTATCAACGGGAGCGTAGCGAGATGATCGGTAGCGGGCTTTGCAATGACAGCCGGCATCAGGAAAGCCGGCCCGCCGATTACGCCGGTAACGGTCGAAACAGCGTGCGGCAAAGCGGCGGGTACGCTGCGCCATTGAAACTCTCGTCCGAGACTCACCAGCCACGAAAAGGGGATCAGGAATTTGTATGAAGCAATGAGCAGGATCGCGTAGCGCACGCGAGCGTGATTGCGCCGCAGCGCCAAAGTGAGCAGCACCGCCGCAGCGGCGAAAAGCGTCGATTGCCAAATGTGGCCTGCTATAGGAGCGAATTCCGCCGGGATCATTTCGCCTTCTCCTTCTGCGACAGCTCGCGGAGCATCTCTTCGGCTTCCTTGATGTCGTTGAGCGTCAGCTTTCCGGTTTTGACAAAATGCGCCATCACCGGTCTGGTGCGGCCTCCCAGCAACGCCAGCAGGTCATCGATTAATGAGCCGTGCCCTTCTTCGCGAGAAATCGTGGCTTCAAAAATATCGGCGTGTCCAATTCTCTTCGCGCGACGGACGATCTTCCTTTTTGTTTCCAATCGATAGATTGTGGTTTGAATGGTGGTATATGCGGGACGTTTCCTTGCTGGGAATGTCTCCTGAATCTCGCGAATGGAGCACAGGCCGTGGCCCCAAAGCGCCTCCATGATTTGAAGCTCCAGCTTTGTTAACTTCGGTGCCGGCATTCGCAGCTCCTATCTACGGGTGCGATGCTACTATCGTGATATGTTTTATGTCAAGCTCGGTTCCAAAAAAAACAAACTTTCGCCGGTTCGGCTATTCGGCAAAAGGTCGCTAGCGAATGGGAGTGTCCAGAGTCATTTCGAGGCGGCGCGCTTTGCGCGTTCGCGCTTGCGAAACTCTTTGAACTCGGCGACAAACTCCTCTTCGTCAACATCCGAGAGCTCGGCGGCGAGGCGGTCGGCGGCGGCTTTCAGGTCTGCGAGCTCCGCCGGAGTCTTGCGCGGGCGGGGCCGAGGGATTGGAGTGTAAATTCCTACTGTCTCGCCGCGCCGGGTGACGGCGATGGGCGTGTCCGATTCGAGGAACGTGGCAAAGTTTTCGCGAAACTCGCGAACACCTACTTTGATTGTGGCCATGAGAAACTCCTTAGCAATAGCGTACACACATGTGTACGCATACCGCAAAGGCTACGCGAAGTTCTTCGGCTGTGTCTGTGCTATTCTTGATTTATGCGGATTACGCTCGATATTCCCGACGAGATCGTAGAGCAGGTAGCCGCGCGAGGAACCGATCCTGCTCGCGTGGCGCTCGAAGCGCTCGCACTTGAGGGTTACCGGTCGGAAAAACTGTCTGAGACCGCCGTCAAGCGGATGCTCGGCTTCGATTCTCGCCTGCAAGTGCATGCGTTCTTGAAGGATCACGGCGCCTATCTTCAGTATGGGATTGACGACTTGCAACACGATATCGAGATATCGAGGCAATTCGTTGCGGCACATCGCTCCGAACTCGCCGCTCAGAAGCAAAAGTGATCGTCGTTGCCGATACATCGCCGGTCGGCTACCTTATACTTATCGAACAGATTGAGATCCTTCCAAAGCTTTACGGCAGCGTGGTGCTTCCGCAGGCAGTGCACGATGAGCTTTCTCGCCCTTCCGCTCCAGTAAAGATTCGCTCATGGATGGACCACGCGCCGACTTGGCTCGAAGTGCGAACACCGGCAGAGAGCCCTGCAGCCGATTTGGCGGAACTTGATGCGGGCGAACGCGATGCCATATTGCTTGCAAAACAGATGAAGGCCGACCGCCTGCTTCTCGATGAGAAGCAGGGACGTCGCGAGGCAGCGAGGCTCGGTATCGTAGTTACAGGCACACTGGGCGTTCTGCGCGATGCCGCCGTTTTGGGCCTCTTGGATCTTCGAACCGCGATTGATCGCCTTCAATCCACGACATTTCGAATCTCGCCGGATGTATTAGCTGCATTGCTCAAAGAACCGTAATTCGCACTATGTTGAAAGG
>JBOGMU010000064.1:0-8516 GCA_050746865.1 Candidatus Acidiferrales bacterium | reverse complement strand
ACCAGGGTCTCAGCAGAGACGCGCTTGTCCGTATGTATCGCCTGATGTTCACGTCCCGGCGGCTGGACGACCGCGAGATCCAGCTCAAGCGACAAAATAAGATTTTCTTTCAGGTAAGCGGCGCCGGCCACGAGGCCGTGCAGATTGCCGCCGGCTTGGTAACGAAGCCCGGTCATGACTGGATTTTTCCCTATTATCGCGACCGGGCGCTTGCGCTCACGCTCGGTGTTACGCCGCTTGACATGCTCTTGCAAGCCGTCGGCTCCCAAGAAGACCAAGCGTCCGGGGGCCGCCAGATGCCTTCGCACTGGGGCAATCGCTTGCTGAATATTGTTACGTCGGCCTCGGCGACGGGAACGCAATGGTTGCGCGCCGTGGGCGCCGCCGAAACGGCCCTCTATTACGAAAAATTCCCAAAGGCTCTCGATCAAGCGCGCAAATCCCCGATGGGCGACGTTTGGAACTGGCACCGTGATGAAATCGTGCTCGTATCCGGCGGCGAAGGCTCAACGAGCGAGGGCGAATTCTACGAGGCCCTCAATGCTGCGAGTTTGCGCCACGCCCCCGTCCTCTTTCTCGTACAAGACAACGGTTGGGCGATTTCGGTTCCCGTCGAAGCGCAAACGCCCGGCGGCAGCATATCGAAGCTCATCGCCAATGTTCCGTCACTGCACATCGATGAGTGCGACGGCACCGATCCGATCCAAAGCTACACAGCCCTCAAATGCGCCGCTGATTATTGCCGCGCCCGCAAAGGCCCAGCGTTGGTTCACGCGCACGTTACTCGGCCATACTCGCATTCGCTTTCCGACGACGAAAAGCTCTATAAAACGCCTGAAGAGCGCGAAGCTGAAGCCCAGCTCGACGCGGTTCCCCGCTTCGGACTTTTCCTCGTCCGCGAAGGTATTCTCGAATCGCACGAACTTGAAGAGTTGGAAAGCGAGGTCGACCGCGAACTTCTTGAAGCCACGGATCGGGCGCTCGCATCCGAACCGCCGCCGCCCACTTCCATCTATGTCGGCGTTTATTCACCGGACATCGATCCCACGAGTCCGCAGTTTGAAAGCCAGCCCAAGCCCGCGGACGTGAGCGGGCATCCTAGCGGGCACCCGAAGACGATGGTCGAAATGGTTTCCGCTACGTTGATGGACGAAATGTCGCACGACGAACGCATCGTGGTTTTCGGCGAAGACGTTGCCGATTGCACGCGCGAAGATCATCTCGACAGCGTGAAAGGGAAGGGCGGTGTCTTCAAAGCTACCGCTGGCCTCCAGCGCCGGTACGGTGGAGCGCGCGTATTCAATACGCCCATTGCCGAAGCCGCAATCGTTGGCCGCTCCATTGGTATGGCCACGCGCGGACTCAAGCCCGTAGCCGAAATTCAATTTTTTGACTACATCTGGCCTGCGATGATGCAGTTCCGTACCGAAATGGCAAGTCAGCGCTGGCGTTCCGGCGGACATTTCAAGTGCCCGGCGGTCGTGCGCGTTGCTATTGGCGGCTATTTGAGCGGCGGCTCGATTTATCACAGTCAGTGCGGCGAGGTTGTCTTCACGCATATTCCCGGCCTGCGCGTCGTGATGCCCTCAACGGCGCAGGATGTCTGCGGTCTGCTGCGCACGGCGATTCGCTGCGACGATCCCGTGCTTTTCCTGGAGCACAAGCACCTGTATCGCCAGCCCTACAATCGCGCGGTTTATCCCGGGCCTGACTACACAATTCCGTTCGGCAGAGCTCGTGTGGCACGTGAAGGCACCCACGTGACGATCGTCACCTATGGTGCCGTCGTGCACCTCGCCGAATTGGCGGCAACGGAATTGGCGCGCGCCAATGTGTCCGTTGAGGTTCTCGACCTCCGCACTCTTGCGCCATACGATTGGAACGCGATTGCGGCCAGCGTGCGTAAAACGAACCGCGTGATCGTTGCCTACGAAGACATGCGCTCCTGGGGCTATGGCGCGGAAATTGCGGCGCGCATCGCAGACGAGCTTTTCGATGAACTTGACGCCCCGGTTCGCCGCGTGGCAGCCACTGACACGTTCTGCGCGTATCATCCGGCCCTCGAGTTCGAAATTCTGCCGCAAAAGGACGATCTGGTACGCGCGGCACGCGAGTTGGCCGAATACTAGGTGGCGCACTGCGGAGACACAGTCACGCCTATGCCTGTGAATTTTGCCTCACATGCAACTTTCCGGCCTTGAGATTCGTAGTAAAGAATAGAGCGGCTGGAACCGCAAGGAGGAAAGATGATTTGCACCCATTGTCAGCGGGAAATCGCCGATTATTCGAATTTCTGCTATTTCTGCGGAGCGCGCCAGGTCCGCGCTGCTGATGGCCCGCCCCGCGCCCAGAAACGCCTGATGCGTTCGGCTGTAGATCGCAAAATTGGCGGCGTGTGCGGTGGCTTCGCGGAATATCTCGAAGTGGATTCGACTTTAGTGCGGCTCGTGTGGCTGGTTGCGATTTTCGTGCCTGTGCCGCTGGGCTTGATCGCGTATCTTGTCGCTTGGATCGTAATGCCGCAGGCGCCGTTCCCTTCGCCCGCCGCAGCTCAGGCGCCGCCCGCTCCGCAAACGCCCCAGGCCATATAACGAAGCGCGTTTCGGCGCAACGACGGTCGTGATGAGGCAGGCCTAGGCTGCTTTCGCTCTGCGTGTTGCGCGTCCACCACGAGCGCCATAAATCGCCCGGTCGAGCGAAAAAGCTCCCGCGCCGATGCACGCAATCGCAAACCCGCTGGCCGCCATCATCATCGGCAATTCGTAATTGTGCACGGCCATTGGATTCGTGAACATTCCATGCACGCGCCACAGCGCCACCACCATTTCCCCGGCGAGCAGCAATCCCGCAATGCGTGCAAAGAGCCCGGCGATCAATAGGCATCCGCCGAAAAACTCCAGTACGCCCGCAATCACCGCGAAATACGACGGGAATCCCATGTGCTCGAATCCTGTCATCGTGCCGCGTATGTTCCCAAAGAGCTTTGGATATCCGTGGTAAATGAAAATCACTCCCATGGCCAGCCGTAGTAGCAGTAATGCCAGCGGTTTCAGTTTTTCCAGGCCTTCCATCGCGTCCTCCCTTTCCAGCGATGCTGGAGATTGTAACAGACCTCCCTCATCCGCCACTTATCGGGCACACCTATCGCTTTTTCCGCAGACGCCCCGTTTAACCGGGCAACGCTGGGTGTAAAATCGGCTTTCACGCATTTGGAGCGTGGAAGAGGTTCAGCTTGATCCGCAAAATGACCTTGGGGTTTGTGATTTTTCTGGTGATCTGCGTCGCAGTATATCTGCACTTTCGCCATCCCAAGTCGCCTCTTGGCACCGCCTACGCGGGCGGCCGCGGACTTACTCTGTACAATTCTTCGGCGCAAATCCGCTCGCCCGTCGGCACCGTCGATTACGGCGAACCGTTGCAGATCGAAGCGCATTTTGGTGATCAAGTGCAGGTTCGCACTTCCAGCGGTCTCGTCGGCTGGGCTGACGATGACGATTTGATCTCCGGCGGTCTCTGGCAACAGGAAAAAGACCTCAATGCGAAGACAGCCGTCGACCCGCCTGAAGCCACCGGCCGCACGGGCGTTATCAGTAATCTTCATATCGAGCCGGGCCGCGACGCGCCTCGCGTCCGCCAGCTGAAAAAGAATGTTCCTGTTGAGCTTTTCCGGCGCGAGGCTTTGGCGCTCCCTGTTACCGATTTGGCACCTTCCGGGCCCCGGTCCGATACCGGCGACGGGCCCGTCTCTGCGAATGGACCGAAGAAAGAGGACTGGTGGCTCGTCCGGGCCGAGTTCAGCGACAAGAGTACCGTTTCCGGTTGGGTGCTCGGGCGCTTTATCGATCTTGACGTGCCCGCGCCGCTTCCCGATTACGCCGCCGCCTCCAACATGCGAATCGTCGCGTGGTTCCCGCTTAACGCGGCGCACGACACAAACGGCCGCGACGTCCCGCAGTACTTGCTCGTCGGCACAAACGGTCCCGAAGGCCAGGCGTGCGACTTCACAATCATGCGTGTCTTCACGTGGTCGAAGAAGAAATCCCAATATGAAACGGCCTTCATTGACGGCAATGTGTGTGGAAAGCTTCCGATAAGTGTTGTTCGCATGCCCGTGGCACAGGTCGTTACGATGACGTTCAAGGACCCAAGCGACGGCTCTCTCCAAACCTATCGCATGCAGGAAACCATCGTGCGCCACCTCAAGCCAGACGACGGAAAGACAATCGCCGATCGAGGAGACCGCTGATGAGTTCGAAACGCGCCTTTGCGTTTTTGATGGCTGCTCTTGCGGCGCTCGCCATTCTCTCCGGCTGCTCCTTTGGTCCCACAAATGCATCCGTCGAGTCGGCTCCTCCGCCCCCGCTCCAATTCATGGGCGAGTGGGGATCGAGAGGGAATGGCCCCGGCCAACTCGATCAACCGACAAGTATTGCGACGGATATGCGCAGCAACGTCTACATCGCCGACGCGGGCAGCGGCTTCATCGAAAAGTTTCAGCCCGGCGGCACGCCTTTGCTTGCGTTCCAGGATCCCCTTTTGAAACATCCGCAAGAGATTGCCATCGATCGCGGCGGCGCGATTTACGTGAGCGACGCAGTACGTCAGAGCGTTTTCGTTTTCCTGCCGGAGGGCCCGCGCTATCGCGTGCTCCGCATGGCGGGTCGCGGCAATGCCGAAAACACCCTCGATGTGGCGGTGGATGATGCCGGCTCGGTGAGCGTTCTCGACGTGAACGCGGCCAAACTCTACGATTTCAACTCTCGCTTCCGCCTCGCGCACGTCTGGAAACCAGGTATGGACGTAGCCGCAGGGCCGGGCCGGCCGACTTCCGTTACATCCGGACCGTTGAATGGTATTTTCGTCGGTGGCCTCGGCGCGAATTCATTGCTGCGATTCGTCAATGGCAGCTTCACATCGCAAGTGACGCTCGGCGCTGAGCCTAAACCAGACGCGCACGCGGGTGGCTCATCCGATCCACAAAGCGCGGCGCCCAATCCGAAGTCTCATCCGCCGTCAAATAGCATCGGCAATCAGCTCGCGATCTCTTCAAACTACATTTTCCTCATCGATCCGGACGGTAAGACGCTCCACGTCTGGACCATTGATGGCAAGCCCAAAGGCGACTTCGACCTCTCCGGCCAACTCGGCGAAGACCGCCGCTCCGCCTCGCCCATCGCCGTCACGCCCGCCAACGACCTCCTCGTGCTCGATACGCAAAAGGCCCGGGTCTACCGCTACCACGTCAATTTTTAAGGCGTCGGATTTAAAAAATCCTCTTTTTTTGTCGATTAGAACTGAGGCTTTGTTGAAAGCGCTGGGCTTACGCGCATTTCTAATCGGCAAATTGTCGATTAGCGGCTTTGAAGCGCGCCAATTTTGTGTCAGATGTACGCTTTAAGTAGGCTTAGTTGGACAATTTGCGCCGCGAATGGCACGATTTGCAGCCTAAAAATGGGGTGACATGGAAGCTATTGCGGAACCTACGAAACCAGCGCTGCCTAGGAAACCAGGGCTGGCCACCCGGCTCTGTTTTGCCGTAGGCGGGTTTGGGGTAGCGTGCTGGGCTCCTCTGGTACCGTTTGCGAAAATGCGGCTCGGGATAGGCGACGGAGGGTTGGGGCTTCTCCTGCTGTGCCTTGGAGCTGGATCAGTCATTGCAATGCCAGTCACGGGAGTTCTCGCGGCAAGACTGGGCAGCAGACCCGTGATCCTCATGGGCGGATACGGCTTATCGTTCTTTCTTCCGCTTCTGGCGATCATGAATCGTACGACCTCTCTCGCAGCAGTACTTCTCGGCTTCGGCGCTGCGCTAGGTTCTTTGGATGTCGCTATGAACCTCCACGCAGTTGAAGTAGAACGCACCTTCTCGCGCCCACTAATGTCTGGTTTTCACGCGATGTTCAGTATTGGCGGATTCGCTGGCGCGGGTTTTATGACATTCATGTTGTCCAACCATGTCTCACCATTCCGTAGCACGATCGTGGCCGCTATTTTGTTGGCGTTAGCAGTGACTATAGCGGCTCGGCATCTGTTGCGTACGAGCGGCGAAAAAGGGGGCCCGTTGTTCGCCGTGCCGCGCGGTATTGTGCTGGTGATTTCTCTGCTTGCGTTCGTCGCGTTTTTAGTCGAGGGAGCACTGCTCGACTGGAGTGCTCTACTGCTCGTCACCACCAAGATCGTCGCCGCCGCGCGAGGCGGACTTGGCTACATGCTGTTTTCAATTGCAATGACGGTGGGGCGCCTGAGTGGCGATCGAACGATAGCAAAATTTGGGAATCGCAGGGTTTTCCTGATTAGCGGGCTGGCAGCGGTTGCCGGATTTGCAGTCTTGCTTGCTTCGCACTACCGCGTACTGGCTTTGAGTGGTTTTGTCCTTATCGGGCTTGGAGCAGCAAACATCGTACCGACTCTATTTCGGCGAGCGGGAAAGCAGCAGGAAATGCCCGCTCCGCTCGCTCTCGCTGCTGCAACAGGCGCCGGATATGCGGGCGTGCTTGCGGGCCCTGCGTTGGTTGGATTCATAGCGCATTCTGTCGGACTCCGGGACGCATTTATCGCTCTGGCACTTCTTATGTGCCTGGTACCGATCCTCTACAAGACTGCGGATGCGTCATAGAAACGGATATCTACTTCGACCTTGTCCGCGATGCTGTGGAGCCGAAGTTCCTCGCTTTCATTCGAAAATATCTTGCGCAAGCATATACGGCTTCCTGGGGTGCTCGAAAAATGCGTTGTGCTATCATTCCGGCAAAACAGCTCAGTGGAGAGGTTCTCGATGCCGAACTCTGGAACGATTAAAGCGGCGGGATTATTCGCCGCACTTGCCATAGGTGTGTCGCTTGTATTTGCAGCCGCAAAGCCGGCGTGGGATGCGCCTGCGGGCAAAGACTTCGCCATCGTGGGCGGCAATTTCGCGAATCAGCGATTTTCGTCGCTCACGCAAATCACTCCGGCGAATCTCTCGAAGCTGGGCGGCGCATGGATGGTTCACACCATCGGGCACGTGGGCGGCAACATGGAAGCGATGCCAGTTGTCATCAACGGTGTAATGTACGTTCCCACTGGTGCGGGTGGAGTGCTCGCCCTTGACGCCGCCACCGGCGCGATTCGCTGGAAATACCAGTCGCCGAATGGCGGTGGGACGAATCGTGGAGTAGCTGTCGGCGAAGGCAAGGTTTATTCGTCAGGCGGCGGAAACACTTTGATCGCGGTCGATCAGGAGACCGGCGAACTAGTCTGGCCGGCAAAGGTCGGCGACCGCGGTACTACCGTCGCTCCGCCCGTTTATTACGATGGCCTGGTTTACATGGGTGTCTCCGGCGGCGAGAGCGGAGTCCGCGGGCACTTTGGGGCATTCGATGCAAAGACGGGCAAGGAAGTCTGGGGCTTTTGGTCGACGCCTGCGCCCGGTGAGCGCGGCTCGGACACATGGGAAGGGGACTCGTGGAAATATGGCGGAGCACCTTTCTGGACGCAACCCGCAATCGATCCCGAACTCGGCATG
Source organism: Candidatus Acidiferrales bacterium (assembly GCA_050746865.1). GTDB lineage: Bacteria > Acidobacteriota > Terriglobia > Acidiferrales > UBA7541 > Palsa-295. The sequence continues at coordinate 1,012 of JBOGMU010000064.1, read as the reverse complement.
GTCTACGCGGCAGCAGGAAATGCATCCCCTGACAGCGATGGAACCAATCGAGGCGGCGATAATCTTTTCACATCGTCGGTGATCGCGCTCGATCTAAAAACCGGCGCGTACAAATGGCATTTTCAGGAAGTACATCATGACATCTGGGATTACGACAACATAGGCTCGCCTGTTCTCGCGGACGTGAAATTTCACGGCCGCAATCGCAAAATTCTGATGCACGCGGGCAAGACGGGCCTCATGTACATTCTCGACCGCACGAACGGCAAGCCGCTAATTGGCATCCCCGAAACAGCCGTTCCGCAAGAACCACGCATGAAAACGGCGGCGACGCAGCCGATTCCCGTCGGCGATTCCTTTGTGCCCACTTGTCCCGAGCCCGGAAGCGTTCCCGAAGGTGCCAAGTCGAGTTGCATTTTCGGGGCATATTGGGACGAGCCCGTTGTGATGGCGCCCGGCACGCAAGGGGGCAATTCATGGTCGCCGACGACGTTCGACCCGAAGACGGGCCTGATCTACGTTCCCGGAACAATTTTGAATTCGGCCTTTACGTTGCGCCGCCAGGATTGGAACCCAGAGACGAATCGTTTCGACACGATTGGCACGCCTCCTGCCGCTTTCGTGAAGCCGGCGGGCGAGCCGCGCGCGGGCACGCTGACGGCCATGGATCCGACCACGAATAAAATCGTGTGGCAGAAGCGCACGAAGTACCCACTCGGCACGGGAAGCGGCTTGCTAAGCACCGCGTCCGGATTGATTTTCCACGGAGAATCAGACGGACGGCTCGTCGCATACGATGTCAAAAACGGTGACGAGCTGTGGTCGTTTCAAACCGACGCGGGCGCGGACGCTCCCGCAATCACCTATGAAGTGAAGGGCGTGCAATATGTGGCGATCGTTTGCGGCGGCAGTTCGTTTCAGGTAGACCAACACGGCGACAGCCTGTGGGCCTTCAAATTGGGAGGGACCATGCCGCCGGCAGCCGCTCCGCAGGAACCCGTCCTCACGCAAC
>JBOGMU010000063.1:0-2638 GCA_050746865.1 Candidatus Acidiferrales bacterium | reverse complement strand
CCAGCGCTAGAAGAATTAAAAAAAAAACACCCCACGCCGCATGCTTTCCAATAGCAGGTAAAAGGGTACAGGATCGTGTTCGATGACCAGCACGATGGAGTCACCAACTGCCAAGGCATCGAACTTTTCGAATATGAGCGAATGGCGCAGAGGCAGGGGAATCTTGCGCACGTCGATTTCTTCGGACTCGTCCGCGGATGTCTCGGCTTTGCCGGTATTGAGAACGAAGAGAGCCGAATCCTCATGTGCTTCGAGCCGATGCGGCGAACCGCTCTCAATTTAGAGGACCTCTCCAGCGCGCAAATCGCAGGAAGAACATCCCTCGAAAACGTAATATGGCCATGGATGGCATAGACAGTCTGTTCCCGGAGTAGCGTGCTCCGGAATGGATTGCGTCGCGCGCATGCTCAAGAGCACCATGCGATATCCAGGCTCATTGACCAAAACTTTAGGCCGAAACTTTTTACCGTCGTATTCAATTAACTCATTTAGATTTTGTTTTTGCACCGTGCTATGGCGCGATTATCGGCTCATGCCATAGAATCGTGTCGCTGGGCTCAGCTTTCAATCCCCATCTGTGTCAATCTGTAACGCAGCGCATTGCGCGTTAGCCCGAGCAGGCGCGCGGTCTGACTCTTGTTGCCACTCGCGCGCTTAAGCGCATCACGGATGATCGTCTGTTCGTAATCATCCAGAGTCATTCCCTCCGGCAGAGAGAGCTCGCTTGATTGAAACCTCGCGCGCGGAGCCGTTTCCAGTTTGATGTCGCTGGCTTCGAGCGTCTCGCATGAGCAGAGCACAATGCTTCGTTCAATCACGTTCTGCAGCTCGCGCACGTTGCCAGGCCAGTGATACTGCATCAGCCGCCGGATCGCGTCATCGGAAATGGAGGTCACACCGCTGCCCAGATCCTTCGCCAGTTTCTTCACGAAGTACTCGGCCAGAAACGGAATGTCTTCCTTGTGCTCGCGCAAAGGCGGGACATTAATCGGTACGACGTTCAACCTGTAGTACAAGTCCTCGCGAAAATTGCCTTGTTCGAGCGCTGCCCGGAGATCCACGTTGGTGGCGGCGATCACGCGTACGTCAATTTGGCGCGTCCGGTTACTGCCGAGCCGCTCAAATTCACGCTCCTGTAAAACCCGCAGCAGCTTCACCTGCACCGAAGCCGGCACATCGCCTATTTCATCGAGAAACACAGTGCCCGTATCCGCCTGCTCAAACTTGCCCGGCTTGCTTGTATTGGCTCCGGTGAACGCGCCCTTTTCATATCCAAATAGCTCGCTCTCCATCAGGTTTTCCGGGATTGCCGTGCAGTTGATCTTCACGAACGGTTTATCGTGGCGTGGAGAATGATGATGAATCGCGCGCGCAATCATATCTTTCCCAACGCCGCTCTCGCCCGCGAGCAGCACGGTCGCGCGAGTCGGAGCCACGCGGTCCACCGTCGCGAAAATCTCCTGCATCGCCGAACTATGACCCACCAGGTTGTCGAATTCGTAGCGCGCCCCGAGTTCCGCGCGCAGCTCGCGGTTCTCATCGCGCAGCGAACGGATCTCCAGCGCCTTCGTAATGCGCGCCAGTAGATGCTCCAGCGAAAACGGCTTTTCCAGGAAATCGGCTGCTCCCGCTTTCATCGCTTCCACGGCCATCTCGACCGTTCCATACGCTGTCATTACAATCACCGGCGTCTGCAAATTTTGCTCGCGCAGTTTCGCGAGAAGTTGCAAACCGTTCATCCCCGGGAGGCGAAGATCGGTTAGAATCAGGTCCGCCGTATCGGCCAGCCGCACGCCATCCTCGGCGGTTCTGGCCTGTTCCACGTCATAACCCGCGCCCTTCAGTTGCAGTTCAAGCACCCGGCGCAGTTTCTCTTCGTCTTCAATTACCAATACGCGCGCGCTCATGTCTCTGGCGGCCTCACCGGCAGCACAACGTGGAACACGCTGCCTTCTCCCTTCTCACTTTCGACGGTAATGGCGCCGCCATGCTGGTCCACGATCTTTGAAACGATCGGAAGCCCCAGCCCGACACCGCTTGATCGAGTCGTGAAAAATGGATTGAAAATGCTTTCAAGATTGGCCTTATCAATGCCTGAGCCGCAATCGATTACCGCTATTTCGACGGAGCCGCCTAGTTGCCGCGTTTTCACCGTCACCGCTCCGTGGACGGGGCTCGCTTGCGCCGCGTTCAAGATCAAATTATAAAAGACCCTCTCCATCAACTCACTGTCGAACGGAAAAGGCCGCACATCCGGGGAATAGTTGCGATAAATCGCAATATCAAGTGGCGGGTCGTGCCGTTCCACCTGCTGGATCGCGCGATCAATCGCCTGGTGAACGTCCGCGAGGTCCGCGCGCGCAGCCAGCGGGCGCGCGAAATCCAGGAAGCGCGTCACCAGCGAATTCGTGCGATCCACTTCGCTTGAAATGAACCCGGCCATCTCGCGCGCTACTTCGTTCTCCCCCTCGACACTCTTCAGCAACAGCTCAGCCGACGTCTTCATCGTGTGCAGGGGATTCCGAAGCTCATGCGCCAGTCCGGCCGAAAGCTGCCCGATCGCGGCGAGGCGCTCCGATCTCCGGACGGATGCTTCTGCCACTTCGAGGTTCCGGTTCGCCTCCGCCAACTTTTCGGC
>JBOGMU010000062.1:0-26240 GCA_050746865.1 Candidatus Acidiferrales bacterium | reverse complement strand
CGGGAGCCCTTCCCTTTCGGGATGCGAGTGGATTGGCGAAGTATCCGGTGGACGGATCGCAGCTGGCCGACTCGCGCGTGGTGATCCGCCTCTATGAGGCAGTCGACCACTTCACGCGCACGTTGGTGATTCCAGACATTCGATTAGGGGATTTGGAAGCGCAGTGAATACTTTGGCTCGGCGGAAGGCCGAAGATGTTGCCAAGGGACGGGGCGAGGGCCGCGACTGCGAGGCAAGAGGGCCGACCACAATTCGGGTCGGCCGCTACATGCAAAGCAGGATTAGGCAAAGAATCGGCAGGATCGGGAAAGCGCGTGCGACACGCAAAGGCCTAGTATCGGCGTGTGACAAACGTCTCGACGGAGGAAACGATGCAGAAGCGCAAATTAGGCAAAAGCGGTCTGGAAGTTTCGGCCATCGGACTGGGCTGCATGGGGATGAGCTTTAGTTACGGGCCGCCGAAAGACAAAAAGGAGATGATTTCGCTGCTCCATGCGGCGGTAGATCGCGGCGTCACTTTTTTCGACACGGCCGAGGTCTATGGCCCATACACGAATGAAGAGCTTGTGGGCGAGGCGCTTGCACCGTATAGGGCGAAAGTAGTGATCGCGACGAAGTTTGCGTACGAGCTCAAGCCCGACGGAAGTCCGGGCTGGGTTCGGCTGAACAGCCAACCGGAGCACATCAAGAAGGCGGTCGAAGGCTCGCTCAAACGGCTCAGAGTGGACTCGATCGATCTTCTCTATCAGCACCGCGTAGACCCTGAGGTGCCGATCGAGGACGTGGCTGGAGCTGTGAAGGAATTGATCCAGCAGGGAAAGGTGAAGCACTTCGGCATGTCTGAAGCGGCGGCAAAGACGATTCGCCGGGCGCATGCGGTTCAGCCGGTGACGGCTGTTCAGAGCGAATACTCGCTTTGGTATCGACGGCCCGAAGAGGAAGTGTTGCCCACGCTCGAGGAGCTTGGAATCGGGTTCGTGCCGTACAGCCCGCTGGGGAAGGGCTTTCTGACGGGCAAAATCGACGAAAAGGTGAATTTCGACAGCACGGATTTTCGCAGCCAACTGCCGCGCTTCAATGCGGAGAACCGGCAGGCGAATCAGACGATGGTGGACCTGCTGCAGAAGATCGCGACGAAAAAGCAAGCCACGCCAGCTCAAATTGCGCTCGCATGGCTGCTGGCGCAGAAGCCGTGGATCGTTCCCATTCCGGGTACGACGAAGCTGAATCGACTGGAGGAGAATATCGGAGCGGCATCGATCGAGCTTACGAAAGACGATTTGCACGAAATAGAAGCGGCGTCTTCGAAAATCACAATTCATGGGGCGCGATATCCTGAACATATTGAGCGAATGAGCAACATCTGAAGGCGAGGGAAAAAATGGAAATCAAAAGAGCGGGCTCGCAGCCGTCGGGAAAAGGACCGGCGGAGTGGTTCACAGGCACGGTACGCATCGATCCGCTATTTCAGGCGTCGGATCCGGCATTGGTGCAAGGAGCGAGCGTTACGTTTGAGCCGGGCGCGCGGACAGCTTGGCATACGCATCCGCTGGGGCAGACGCTGATCGTGACCGCTGGATGCGGCTGGGCGCAGCGTGAAGGCGGGCCTATCGAAGAGATACGGCCGGGCGACGTGGTGTCGTTTGCGCCCGGAGAGAAGCATTGGCATGGCGCAACTCCGACGACGGCGATGACACATATTGCAATCCAGGAAAGAAAAGACGGCAAACCGGTCGAATGGATGGAAAAAGTCAGCGACGGGCAGTACCAGAGATAAGACTGGCCAAAATAGAGGAACTTGCCGGTATCAGGAAAGAGCCTCGCGGGCTGGGTGCGAGTTGGAGTGCCGTCAAGAGATTTTCTGCGCTTCCTGATTGTAGGCGTCCTTGCCGGCTTGTATAGCGGCTGAAACGGCGCTTTTCGGGCGGTTGATGGCGTCCTTGCCACGTTCCACGGCGTCGTTGGCCATGTCACGCAGCTGGGTAGCCTTGTCGCCTGCCATGTCGCGAATATCCCGAGCCCTATCTTCGGCGTATCGACGTCCCGCTTTGGCTTTGTCAGAAATCATAGCGCGCGTCTCTTCACCGGATTGGGGCGCGAAAAGCATCGCGATCGCAGCTCCTGCTCCCATACCTATAACAAATGAAGTGAACTTCATAAGTCACCTCCATACGCGCAGATTACATCAGCGGCGAACAAGAATCATCCGGGGACATCCTGTAGGGTTGCCTGCGCAAACATCTCAATTTTTTGCCTTGGGCGCCGGCCGCTATTCATATCGAAGAGCGACCATTGGGTCCACCTTCGTGGCTCGGCGCGCGGGAATGTAGCTCGCTGCTAGCGCTACGACCGTGAGCACTAAAGCGGCGCCGCCGAACGATAGGGGATCGTAGGCGCTTACGTCGTAGAGCACGCCGCGCATCAAAGGCATCAGCGTAAATCCAGCTGCGATTCCCGCTGCCGCGCCGATCAAGGCAATTCGCGCACTTTCGTGCAACACCATTCTTAGAATGTCGCTACGGTTTGCGCCAAGGGCGATACGAATTCCCATTTCGTTTGTCCGCTGGGTGATGTTGTAGCTGACGAGGCCGTAGAGGCCTATCGCAGCGAGCATTGTGGCGAGCGCGGAGAAGATAGCCAGCAATCTTGCGGCGAACCGCTGCGGTCCAAGCGATTCAGCGATGCGCGAATCCATTGTTTTCATGTTGGAGACGGGCTGATTCGCGTCCATGTCACCGACCGCGCGCCGAAGCGCATCACCGAGCATCACGGGATTGCTGTTGGACTTCGCGATCAGGAATCCGGAGGGCGCGCGTGTCTGATAAATAGGAAAATAATATGCGCCGCTGGAGGAGGATTGCGAACCCTCCTCGCCAACGAGCCGGGTGAACCGGATATGTCCTACTACGCCGACGATAACGGCCCAAGGAGCCTGTCTTCCACGTCGAATTTGCTTGCCGATGGGATCCTGATTTGGCCAGTACTGCCTGGCAAGATTTTGATCAATGATGGCGACGGGTTGCGAGCCGATCCTGTCGCTATCCGTGAAGAAGCGGCCCTTGAGCAGCGGAACGGCGAGGGCGGCGAAGTAACCCGGAGAAACGTAGCGAATATTCCCCCAAGGACCGGGACTGCCGGGCGGCTCGATGCGGCCCTCGATGTTGAATGAAGCGGAATTGTTAGCTCCCGTGAAAGGCAGCGGGAATGCCGCTGCGGCCGCCGAGACTCCTGGTGCGCTTGAGAGGCGGTCCAGAACGCCGCGAAAGAAGGCGATCTGCTTTTCCGGTTTGTCATATTGAGCTTGCGGCAGGGCGAGGCCCGCAGTCATCACGCCATGCGGGTCGAAACCTGGATTCACTTCAGTGATTCGAGCGACGCTCTTGAGAAGAAGTGCGGTTCCGGCCAATAAGATCAGGCCGAGCGCTATTTCTCCGGCGACGAGCAGCGAGCGAAATCGCAGTCGAGTGCGGCTTGCGGTAGTGGAGCGGCCGGATTCACGAAGAGCGTCATAGGGCGCGATGCGAGACATCTGCCAAGCTGGGGCGGCCGCGAAAATCAGCACGGCAATCAGACCAAGAGCGACCGTAAAGGCGAGCACAAAGCCATTGAGCGGGAAAGCGAGCGGATCGGCCTGAAGATTCGCTGGAGCGGCGAACAGCAGCATCCGAATCCCAAGCGGGGCCAGGGCGAGCCCCGACAAAATGCCAAACACTCCGAGAACAGCGTTTTCGCCGAGGGCTTGCACGACGAGCCGCGTACGCGATGCGCCTAAAGCGGTGCGAACGGCCAATTCCTTGGAACGACCAGCGCCTCTGGCGAGCAACAGTCCGGCGATATTGGCGCATGCAATCAAAAGCACGAAGGCAACGGCGCCGCCAAGAATGAAGATGGGCGTAGTGAGATCGCCGAAAACGAAGCTGGTAAGCGGCATAACGAACATTCCCCATTGCGAGTCCCTGGCGTATGTGGAGGCGGGATTATCTATCACGCGGTGCGACAGAATGTTTACGTACGAACCAGCCTGCGCGGGAGTAACGCCGGGCTGTAGGCGGGCGACGGCGAGATAGCCCTCGTTGAACGTGTTGCCAACTGCAAATTCATCGGGCGCTAATCCCAGCGGAGTCCAGAGGTCCGTCTGCGGGCTAGGCCAATCGAAGCCGCGGCCCATGACGCCGATCACGCGATAGTCCTGCTCATTCAGGCGAATACTGCGACCGACAATGCCTGGATCGCCGCCGAACCACCGTTGCCAGGCGGGATAAGCGAGCACGACTTCATAATTTGCGTTGGGCTGATCCTCACCGGGACTAAAAACTCTGCCGACAATCGGGCGCGCGCCGAGCGCATCGAACCATTGCGAGGAAACGCGGGCACCAACCAGCCGCTCAGGAAAGGTCCCGGTGCTGTAGTTGAAGTCCTGCCCGCGCTCGATGGCCGCGAATTCAAAGATTTGCTTGCTGTCGTGCACCGCCGCGAAATCCGGAACAGAAACCGCGATATTGGCCAGGCCGAGCTTGCCATAGCGCACGCGTTGGACGACAACGCGGCTTGGCTGCGACACGCCGGGTGGATGCAGGAAGAGGCCGTTCACTATTGAGAAAATCGCCGTGTTCGCGCCGATGCCGAGCGCGAGCGTTAGAATGGCGACTGCCGAGAATCCTGGCGACTTCGCGAGCCCTCGAAATCCGTACCGCAGGCTATCCAAGAAGGTTTCCATAACTTCTCCACTTATTCCTACGCGGCCGTCACACGCTTTGTTCCCCGAGGAATCCTTTCTTATGCTGAGTGGCGCGGATTTTCGGGTAACATATTTGCGTCTTGAGTACTTCCACTGCGACATCTTCAGGGTTATCCACGGGCGAGCCGAGCCGCGGCACCATTACGTTTTCGCTGGGCATCATGTTGGCGATCTGGTCGGGGAATTACGTTGTCGGGAAGTTGGCATTGCGGCACATCGACCCGCTTTCGCTCGTATCGTTTCGGATTGAGTTGGCCGCGGCGTGCATGCTGGCGATTTATTTTTCACGAGAGCGTGCACCTTTGCGGCGAAGCGATTTGTGGACCTTTTTCGGGCTAGGGCTTTTCGGTGTCGCGATCAATCAGGGCTGCTTTACCGTGGGGTTGAATTACACGACGTCGACGCACGCTGTGATTCTGATCGCGCTCGATCCGATCATCGTGCTGCTTTTTGCGAGCGCGATGAAATTGGAACGCTTTACGACGGCGAAGTTAGTGGGCATGGCTATTTCGTTTGCCGGAGTGCTGGTGCTGGAGACGGACCGCGCGGCGGGGCAGACGTCGTTTCATACGGGCGATTTGCTGACGCTCGGCTGCGTGATGGGGTATTCCACGTACGCCGTGCTGGGAAAGCGTGCGGCGACGCGGGCGATCGGCGAACACTACGACGCGGTGGCTGTGAATACTTATATGACGGTGGTTGCGGCGATTTTGTACGCGCCGCTCGCTGTGCGTCAGGGGATTGCGCTGGATTGGAAGAAAGTGGGATGGGTGGGATGGACCGGCGTGATTTATATGGCAGTGCTCGCGACGGTGATTGCGTACACGATGTTCAACTGGCTTTTGCGGCATGTGGATGCCTCGCGCGTGGCAGGCGTGAATTATTTGCAGGTGCCGATTGTGATCGTGCTCGCGGTATCTGTTTTGGGAGAGCGCCCGAGCGGGCATTTATTGAGTGGCGCGGCGTTGGTGGTCGGCGGAGTGTATTTGGCCGAGCGGCATGCGGCGCTGTTTCCAGTCTCGCCGGGCGGATGAGCGGAATTCGGAGAGAATTCCTTGGCCCTCCGATGCAATCACAACTGGCGTAGCTATAGCTTCAGGATGAGCACGCGGATGAGGGCGCCGGCTATCGTGGCCCCGATTATCGGGCCGACGATCGGGACGACCGCATACGGCCAGTCGGAATTGCCTTTTCCGGCGATAGGCAGCACGGCGTGCGCGATACGCGGGCCAAGATCGCGCGCGGGATTGATCGCGTATCCCGTGGTGCCGCCGAGCGAAAGACCGATACCCCAGATCAACGCCGAGACAAGGTAAGCGCCGAGCCCTGGCGGCAGCGCTGATGGCGAAGAGACGGCCTTCGATACGATCGCGCCCGCGACGAATACGAGGACCGCTGTGGCGATCAGTTCGCTCGCGAGATTTGCGGCGCGATTACGAATCGCCGGGATGGTGCAGAAGCACGCCAGCTTTGACAAGCTATCAGGCGTTTCCTTCCAGTGTGGCAAAAAATGCAGCCAAACGAGGACCGCTCCCACGAACGCGCCAAGGAGTTCGGCGACGGTGTAAGAAATCAGCTTCGAATAGTGTCCGTCAGCAATGGCGAAGCCGAGCGTGACGGCCGGATTCAAGTAAGCATCGTTGCTGCCGCAGGCGACAGCCGTGAAAATTCCGCCCATGACGGCGAAGCACCATCCTGTGGTAATGACCATCCAACCTGCCCCTTCGGCTTTCGAGCGCTTGAGCAGGACGTTGGCGACCACGCCGTCGCCAAGAAGAATCAAAACCAGTGTGCCCATGAATTCGCCGATGAATGGTGAAGAGTTCACGCAAGCTCCTTCGGTAAGTTTTAGGGTCGGTAGTTTGTAGCAGGTTATGAAGATGAGGTAAAGGAGGTAGAGGAGGCAAAGGGGGCAATGACACCTGCTCGAAAGGCAGGCGCGCGGCTGTGGAGAGTATTGTAATATCGCGGCATTTGAGAATCGCGATAGCGATATGACGGAGGATTGCAAAATGCTGAACCTGATTTTTCTTTTGTTCTTCTTTGGCGTCGGGCGACCCGCGAAGACACCGGCGATACCCGCGAGCGCGCTGGTGGTGACTTCAGCTGAGATGAAAAACACGATGAAAAACGCGAAGCCGAATCCGGGATCGATCCCTGGAACATATGACGTCACGGTGCGTTCACTTGATGCTGGAAACGCAAACGTCGGAGTTGCCCTAGTGCGACGCGTGACTCCCGAACCGCATGACGCGATTTTGCACGAGAAGGTTACGGAGATTTATTACATCATCGAAGGCGGCGGGATGCTCGAAACGGGAGGCACATTGACGGACCCGAAGCCGTTTGGGACCGCGACCGGCCTTCCCGAGATCGGGCCGAGCGAGCGCGGAACGGGAATTCAGGGCGGGACGAGTCGGCGCGTGGGAGTAGGCGACGTCGTCGTGATTCCGGCGGGGATGCCGCACCGCTTCACGTCAATCGATGGGCCTGTCAGCTACATCGACTACCGCGTCGATCCCGGCAAGGTGACGCCGCTGAAGTAAGTTGACTTGGTGCGATGCCGCTCACAGAATGTGTCGGGTTTGTGGTGCGGAAGCGGCGTTTCGATCAGCGAAATCCGCATGCGCGGGCGAGAGGGATTCATGAAAAAGAGAATTCTAATTGTGCTGTTCGCTTGCTTCGCAATCGCCGTCGTGACGATTGCGCCGACGGATGCGCAGGTGAAGCAGACGAAAGAGCAGATTTTGTTTTATACGTCCGAGTGGACCGGGCCGCGCTTCCCGGATGGGCGGCCGAAGGTGGCGGACGATTTGCTTGTACGGGCGCTGGACGTTTCGATCGAGGATGTGTGGGATTATTTGCGCGGACATGGGTATCAAAATCAATTTCAAGGAGATTGGCAGGCGCTGCATCCCGATAAGCCGTTTGCGGGTCGTGCGCTGACCGCGCAATTCATGCCAACGCGCCCGGACATGCAGGCTCCCGTGGCTGCGGAGGGAAAAACCGAGGGGCGCGTAAGCGGAACGAATAGCTGGGTGATCGATGAATTGCAGATGGGCGACACAATGGTTGTCGACGGTTACGGGAAAATTATCGAGGGGACAATTATCGGGTCGAATCTTGGCAGCGGCATCGCGGCGCACACGCATTCGGGATTCATTTTCTACGCGGGCATCCGCGACGCCGAAGAGAACCGCCAAATTGCCAACCTGAACGGATTCTATTTGGGCTACGACCCTTCGGCCTGGGCTCAGATGCAGTTGACTGGCGTTAATGTGCCGGTGCGGATCGGGCGCGCAACGGTGTTGCCGGGCGACCTGGTGCTGGCGAAGCGTGATGGCGTGATCTTCATCCCCGCGGCGCTTGCGGAGGATGCGATTTCGCACGCGGAGTTCACGAATTTGCAGGATTCATACAATTTTGAACTCAACAGTCAGGGCGCCAACGGTGGCGCGTTTGAGGGCGGATGGAACGCAGCGAAATACGCGGGATTTGCAAAGTGGATCGATGCACATCCGGACAAATTGAAGATGTCGCGCGATGAGTTCGACAAGCTGTTGCAGGATGCGCAGGCACCGCGACCGGGGAGAGGCGCGGGTCGCGGTGGGCGCGGAAATACGCAATAGATGGGTTGATGTGCCTCAAGGGCGCAGCAAGCATACGCCCCTACCGCCCGTTCCTGGGCAATGGAAAGATTTTAGTCGGCCCAGTCGAAGGAGCGAGTGACGGCCTTTTTCCAGTTGCGATACAACTGCTCGCGAGTCGGCTCGTCCATATGTGGCTGCCACGTCCGATCGACGGCCCAGTTGGATTGGAGTTCTTCGATGCCGTCGAAGAATCCGACTGCCAAACCGGCTGCGTAGGACGCGCCTAGCGCGGTGGTTTCCTTCACCATCGGACGGACGACGGGACGAAGCAGGATGTCCGCTTGGAACTGCATCAGTAGATCGTTTTCGACCATGCCGCCATCGGTGCGCAGAACATCCAGTTTGATACCTGAATCGCGTTCCATTGCTTCCACCACTTCGCGCGTTTGAAATGCGGTGGCTTCGAGAATCGCGCGTGCGAGATGGCCCTTGTTTGCGTAGCGCGTAAGGCCGGCGATGACACCGCGGGCGTTTGCCTTCCAGTACGGGGCGTACAAACCTGAAAACGCAGGGACGAAATACACGCCGCCATTGTCTTTCACGGTGCGCGCGAGTGCTTCGATATCCGAACTCTTCTCGATGATGCCGAGATTGTCGCGGAACCACTGCACGAGCGCGCCGGAGATTGCGATGCTGCCTTCGAGAGCGTATTGCGCGGGTTGCGAGCCGAATTTGTAAGCGAGCGTCGTGATGAGGCCGTATTTGGATTGCACGGGCGTGCGGCCCGTGTTCATCACGAGGAAGCAGCCGGTGCCGTAGGTATTTTTCGCTTCGCCGGGCTTGAAGCAGGCTTGGCCGACGAGCGCAGCGTGCTGGTCGCCGAGAATTCCGGCAATCGGTACATTTTTTATTGAAGGGAGCTGCACCGCGCCGTAATTCTCGCTACTGGAGCAGATGCGCGGGAGAACTTGCCTGGGAATTTCGAATGCGGCGAGCATGTCCGCGTCCCATGCAAGCGTGGCGAGATTCATAAGCTGGGTGCGGCTGGCGTTGGTCACGTCGGTAACGTGAACGCCGCCTTGCGGGCCACCGGTTAACTTCCACGCAAGATAGCTGTCGATTGTGCCGAAGAGCAATTCGCCCGCTTCGGTCTTCTGTTTTGCTTCGGGAACATTTTGCAGAATCCAGCGAAGTTTCAAGCCACTGAAATATGTGGCGAGCGGAAGGCCTGTCTTCGCACGAAAGCGGTCCTGGCCGCCGTTGCGGGAAAACTCGGCGACCGCGTCTTCGACACGGGTATCCTGCCAAACAATGGCGTTGTGAATGGTCTCGCCGGTTGCGCGATTCCAGACGACGGTTGTCTCGCGCTGATTGGTGATGCCGATGGCGGCGAGGTCGGCCGGCTGAAGCGCGCGTTGCTGCATCGCGTCGGCGATCACATCTTGTGTACGGCGCCAGATTTCTTCCGGATCGTGTTCGACCCAGCCGGGACGTGGATAGATTTGTTCGTGTTCGCGTTGGGCGACAGAAACAATGCGGCCGGACTTGTCGAATACGATGAAGCGCGTGCTGGTGGTGCCTTGATCGATGGCGCCGATGTAGTGGGGCATGGCGCGTTCAAATATATCCGATTACGCCGGAAAAAGGCGCGCACCAAGCATGTCGTCCGCACGGACCATGCCCGGTCAGCGGCTGTGACCAGCTTCGAGCGAGAGAACGGGGGCGTAGGCGAGTGGAACCATGCTGCGGACAGCGCGGAGCATCATAGCGCCGCGACTCATGTCGCCACGGCCGACAAACTCGGTCGGGATAAGAAGTCGCTCACCGAACATCCTGGAGAGCGGTTCAAGATATTTGGGAGTGGCAATGCTGCCAAGAAGAATGACTTCCGCGGATTTGCCGGTGCGCCGCGCCAATTTCGCGAGGTCACGTTCCAGGGGCGCGCGATAGCGCGGATCGGAGCAGTTGATGGGCACGCCTGCCATTTCGACCAGAACTCCGACATCAATAATCACATGAGGCGCGACGAGGCCGCGCGTGGCCGTAATGATGAAGATGGAATGGCGCGCCTTAGGCTTTTCTGAGAATGCGGTGGCGTAGGCGAGTTTGCCTCGAAAATAAAGGCCGCTGATGAAGCTGAAGAGTTCACCGATCGGAGCACCGTTGACGCGCACACGGGTAGCGAGATCGAATTTCGCTGCTTCGCGCAACAGGATTTCGGCGCGCCGACCTGCAAGATTCGCGGGTGAAAGAAGAAAGATGCGCTTCTTTGCGGCAGTCTTTGAGGGAGACATCGGTCTTTCCAATATACAAGGGCAGCAAAGAAAGTCCAAAAATGGCCGCGCAAAAGAAGGCTTGCTGCCAATCGGAGGCGCGGAAGCTCAGGTCTTCTGTGGCTGATATTCCTTGCTGTACCAAGCCCACGTGCGTTTAAGCCCCTCATCAAAGGCAACGAGCGGGCGGTATCCGAGGACCTCCTGCGCCAGCGAGACGTCCGCCTGTGAGTCTCGAATGTCGCCCGCGCGCGGTGCTTCATACTGCGCTTTCAGTTTGCGGCCCGTGATCGTTTCCAGAAGGGCGACAACTTGATTCAGCGTAATCCTTGCGCCCGTTCCGCCATTGAAGACCTGTCCGGACGCGCCTGCGGCCTCACAAGCGCAGAGCGTCTCATCAACCACGTTATCGACATAAGTAAAATCGCGCGACTGCTCTCCGTCGCCAAAGATCACCGGCGGCTTACCTTCGAGGACGGCGAGCATGAACCTTGAGAGCACTCCCGAGTATTGCGAGGAAGGGTCCTGGCGCGGCCCAAAGACATTGAAATAGCGTAGCGACACACATTCGAGGCCATAGATGCGGTGAAAGACCTGGCCATAGAGTTCGCCAACGTATTTCGTGACGCCGTACGGCGAGATCGGCGCTGGTTGCATTGTCTCGATTTTTGGCAGCGTAGGTGTCTCGCCATAGGCCGCGGATGAAGCGGCAAACACCACGCGCTTCACATTCGCATCGCGCGCGGCGACAAGCACGTTCAACGTGCCGTCAATATTTACGTGATTCGTTTCCAGAGGATCGGCTACGGACTTAGGCACCGAGGTGCGCGCGGCGAGGTGAATTACGTAGTCCACGCCCTCGCAGCACGAGCGAACTGTGTCGAGATCCGTGATCGTGCCCTTGCGAAAGTCGATCTTGCCGGCAACGTGCGAAATATTGCGTTCTTTGCCGGTCGAAAGATCGTCGAGCACGATAACGGCATGCCCGCGCCGCAACAACTCGTCCACAATATTTGAGCCAATGAAGCCAGCGCCGCCCGTAACAAGGTAACGCACGAGAGTCGACCCCCGAATGGTTTAGAGAAATGCCGCCGTCGGAGCAGCATTTGCCAATACTGATACATCGAACCCTTTTCGGGTACGCTTGAATATATCTTGCGCTGTCCGGGCAGCGCAAGAATCGCTCGCGAATTGTACGCTTTTTGCGGGTCGGCGGCCGATGAAATCGCGAATCCATTTCGGAGATTGTGCGGCGGCGGTCACGATCGCTGCTTTGATGCTCCTGTGCGCGGCGTTCGCGCTCGGAGTGTTGCCGCACCTGCTTGCAACGGAGTTGCAGGTGCATGCAGCGGCAAAATCGAAAGGCGATCCGCCGATCAATCGTGCCACGACCGGACTGCCCATGCCGTTTCACGTCGGCGAAAGGCTCGATTATCGAGTCGCGTGGAGTTCGTTCGACGAAGCGGCCGCCGTGCAGCTTAGCGTGCTCGAGCGGCGGAATCTCTTCGGATGGGAAACATGGCATTTTCAGGCGACGATCCACACGGTTCGTTCCGTGCACACGCTCTTTCCGGTTGACGATCAGTTCGATTCCTATACGGATGGCGCGACGCTGGAGAGCCGACAATTTGAAATGTACCGCAACGAACTGGGCAAGAGCACTGCAAAGGTCTACGACCTGATTCAGCCGGGCCAGCAGCCGCGTGCGCCGGCGCCCGCAGTGATTGTCGCGCCCGGGACGCGCGATCCACTGGACATGCTTTTCACATTGCGCGCCGTCGATTGGGAGCGGACGCGCGAAGCGCGCATTCCGGTTTACGACGGGCATGATCTATATGAAATGCATGCACAGCTTGAGGCCGCGTCCGAACCGGTCCAAGTTGACGCGGGAAGCTTCACGGCTTCGCGCATCTCGATTCAGCTTTTCAAGAATGGAACGGAAGACGCGAGCGTTCACTTCACGATCTGGCTGGCGAATGATGCAGCGCGCACCCCTGTACAGTTTGCCGCGGAGCTGCCCTTCGGGGACTTGCGCGTGCAATTAGTGGATTCAACGACGGGCGACGCGCGCGCCGAATAACGAAACGTCTTCAACACCGTTTACATCGTGCCGTCAGTCTTCAGGAACAACCCAATCGTCAGGCGGGAAGTCGATCTGCCAAAAAGTGGGCGAAGCTTTTACGAACTCCAGGCCGAGCTGCATTTTGCCGCCCTGCGCGTTTCCGACATGCACGACGCGGCAGTCAAGCGATTGCTCCGTTGCTTTGTTGGCGATGCCGATGATCTGGTCCGGCAGTACTTTCGTGGCAAGCGCGATAAGAGCGCCGTGGGCGTTCACGACTAGCGTGCGCGCCTCCTCTGTAAATCTCTTGTTTTCAGCATCTTTACCGCTGACGATGATCGGTACGCTCAGCAAGACGCGCATGCTGCGCCGCCTGCCAGGGTCGGTCGTCAGCGTGCCTTTTTCTATCTGCGGTCTGGTCTGGGTCGGCATACCCACACGGTAGCCGCTGCACAGTACCAGCGCAATGGAACCAAAGGGCTATAAGCCGCTTCTGGTTAACAGGTCGGTGACCAACATGATGCGCCTACACACTCAGCAGTGGACGACCTTTTCGCGTCCATTCTGTACGTGGCGCGTCGCATTCCGAGTGTCCACGACGAGTTTCGCGCCGCGTACGATAGCGTCGTAATCGTAACGCGAATGATCCGTCGCGATCAGAACGCAATCGTAGCTTCCGAGTTTTTCCGGCGTAAGTTCGATGGAGCGCATTTTGGAGAAATCATAGTGCCGCATTTTGTGCAGGGCAGGGAAGTAAGGGTCGTTGTAGTCCATTACCGCACCGCGTTCGGTAAGCAGTTCGAGCAGCTTCAGCGAAGGCGATTCGCGGAGATCGTCAACGTCTTTCTTGTAGGCCACTCCGAGTAGGAGGATTTTCGAACCCTTGACACTCTTCTGCCGATCGTTGAGCGCATGCGCAAGAGCTTCGACGACGTTGTAAGGCATCGCTGTGTTCACTTCTCCCGCGAGTTCAATAAACCGCGTGGAGAAGTCGTATTCCCGAGCTTTCCATGAAAGGTAATAAGGATCGACGGGAATACAATGCCCGCCAAGCCCTGGCCCGGGATAGAACGGCATAAAGCCGAACGGCTTGGTTGCAGCGCTGTCGATGATCTCCCAAACGTCGAGGCCCATCCGTAGGCAAAGCTGCTTGAGCTCATTCACCAGCGCGATGTTAACGCAGCGGAAGATATTTTCGAGCAGCTTCACCATCTCGGCCGCGCGCGTGCAGCTAACGGGAACCACGCGCGAAACGATCTGCGCGTAAAGTCCTGCGGCTGCTTTTCCGCTGGCCGGATTCACTCCTCCCACTACTTTCGGGATCTGAGCCAATCCGAAGTGCTTGTTGCCTGGGTCTTCGCGTTCGGGCGAGAAAGCCAGGTAAAAGTCCGTCGCGGTATCGCTGGTGGACGCCGGGCAGTGCAGTCCGCCGGCTTCAAGAATAGGCTGCACGAGTTCTTCCGTGGTGCCGGGGTACGTGGTGCTTTCGAGCACGATCAGCTGATTGCGTTGCAAATGCGGAGCGATTGCGCGCGCGGTATGTTCCACATAACTCAGATCCGGCTCCCGCCGTTCGTCAAGAGGCGTAGGCACGCAAATGAGTACAGCGTCAACGCCGCGCAGCTTGGAAAAATCCGTCGTCGCCTCAAAGCGGCCCGCTTTGACGTGCGTCTCGATCTTGTCCGCCGGAATGTGCTGAATATAGGATTTTCCCGCATTCAGTTGCTTCACTTTGTTCTCATCGAGATCGAATCCAGTCACGTGGTGACCGATCTCGGCAAAGCGCAGTCCCAAAGGCAGCCCCACGTAACCGCAACCGATAATTCCCACTCTCAGATTCTTTCCGGCGAAGAACTCCGGCGTCCGCTCCGCGGCCATACTCTCTCCTTATTTCAGTGATTGTCAGCTTCTACAAAATGAGTGCGGCATAAAGCGACTAAGTATAGCAAGTATCGCAATCTCAGCGGGTTACATGAAAATATGTATGTATCGAATGCGTATGCGTTAACCGTTTGCTTTTGATCGCAGACGCTAATGGGCTATTCTGGCTACTTAATGATCGATATTCATTGCCACATTCTTCCGAGCCTCGATGATGGCGCGGAATCGACTGAAATCTCGCTCGCCATGGCAGACATGGCCGTAGAGGACGGCGTCACGCACATCATTTGTACACCCCACTCCAATTCTCGTTACGTTTTCGAACCAGAGCTAATCAAGCAGCGTCGGGATGAGCTTCAGGCGCGTTACGAGGGCAAGATTACGTTCGCAACAGGCTGCGATTTTCACCTGAGCTTTGAGAATCTCCAAGCGATTCGCGAAAATCCTAGTCGCTTCACGCTGAACCAGAAGAATTATCTTCTCGTGGAATTTGCGGACTATTCTATTCCGTCCAGCCTTGATCAGGAATTGCATCGGTTGATGTTGGCGGGACTAACGCCGATCATCACTCATCCGGAGCGCAATCCGCTTATCCGCACCAAGCCGGAGCGCCTGTTCCAATGGTTACGCCAAGGATGTTACGCGCAGGTTACGGCGCAATCCATAATGGGAAAATTTGGGCGCAGCGCTCAGGAAGCGGCGGAAAAATGGCTCGATGCGGGCGTGTTTCACTTCATCGCGAGCGACGCGCACAACACGACGAGCCGGCCGTTGCGCCTGAAGGAAACATATGCGTACGTTGCGCGCACGTATAGTGAAGACCTTGCGCGTGCGCTGATGGTCGATAATCCACTTGCGGTTTTCGAAGGCCGGCCCATCCCGTGCATCCCGGAGCTCGTTGACGCCGCTGGAGACGGCTCGCAGAAGCGGCGAAAGCATTTCTGGCTATTTTAACTGCTCTGCGTTTGTGCTGCTTCATCAGCGGAAAAGATCGAGAATCTCTTCGTACCGTTTGAACGGTGGAATCAGATAAGCGCCCGCAATGCCGCTTTCCCGAGCAGTGCGCGCCCAATCGAGCATTTTGCGAGCCAGGGCAAATCCGTGGTCTCGCGCTGCCTCGCCGGCGCTCTCCATTTCGCGCAGTACCGGCTCGGGAATCACAATTCCGGGAACTTCGTTATTCAATCGCAGCGCCTGCTTATAGCTTGTCAGCGGCCAGAGGCCCACAAGAACAGGAATTGGCGGCACGCCACCAAGGTTTTTCACGAATGCGTACCAGTGCTCCGGGTCGAAAATCGGCTGCGTCATCGCAAAGTGCGCGCCGGCTTCGATTTTCGCCGCAAATCGCCGCAGCTCTTCAGCCGGATTTTCTGCGACCGGATTCACCGCGACGCCGATCGTAAAATTCGTGGCGCCGCCAAGATTTTTGCCGTTCCAATCGAGCCCGCGATTCAACTTCGAAAGAATCTGCACTAGGCCAATCGAATCGACTTGATAAACGCCGGTCAGGTTTGACGTGCCGCCCGCCGACGGTGGATCGCCCGTAATTGCCAGCACATTGCGGACGCCGCCGACAGTCCATGCGCCGAGAAGTTGAGCCTGTAAGCCGATGATGTTGGCGTCACGCGCTGTGAGATGGGGAATCGTCTCGTAACCACGTGCTTCGAGGGCGCCAGCCATTGCTAGCGCGTCCAGACCAACGCGGCCGAGCGTGCCGCTGTTTACATCGATGGAGTCCACTTTGCCTGACGCCATTACGGCGCGCACCTGCTCGATCACGCGATCGATCGCAACGCCCTTGGGCGGATCGATCTCGACCGAAATGACGAACTTGTTCGCCTGAATGCTCGCCCAAAGCTTGCTTTCCGGTGCACGCGCCGCGATTCGGCGCGCGCGCTCTGCCGCATCAATCGTTGCGGGCTCTACCTCGGCGATACTCGATGCGGGCGCGTGTTTTGCCGTTCGCAGCTTCTTCACTGCCTCAGTGATCGCCCGAATGTGCGCCGGAGTGGTGCCGCAGCAGCCGCCCAGAACACGCGCGCCAAGTTGGCCCGCCTCCTGCGCAAAGGCGGAGAAATACTCGGGCGACGATCGCGGGTACACGACGCGATCACCCAGCCGCTTCGGAAAACCTGTGTTGGGCATTGCTGTTAAGGGCAGGGTCGAATGCGCCGCCAGTTCGCGAAGCACAGGCAGCAGCAGTTGAGGACCGACCGTGCAATTCGCTCCGATCGCCTGAATATCGCGATGTTTCAGCACGTTCCACACTTCGGCGGGCGTCATTCCGCCGAGCGTCAGTCCTTCGTCGGAAAAGGTTAGCTGCGCCACAATCGGTAGCTTCGAGAACGAGCGAATGGCATCAACCGCCATGCCAATTTCCGCGGCATCGCTGAACGTCTCGAGCAGAAAGAGATCTACGCCGCGTTCTTCGAGTGCGGTGGCTTGTTCACGAAATGCCGCGGACGCCTCCTCGCGCGCTTCGGGCTGTCCGTTCAGCGGCACGCCTAAAGGGCCGATTGATCCTGCGATCAGCACATCGTGCCGCGCCGCTTCGCGAGCCTCGCGCGCGATTTTCACGCCGCGATGATTCAATTCCGTGACGCGTTCGCCAAGCCCGAAAGCGCCAAGCTTCACGCGGTTTGCGCCGAACGTGTTCGTCTCAATGATCTGTGCGCCAGCCTCGATATACGCGTGATGCACGCGGAAGACCTCTTCGCCATTCGTCGTATTTAATTCATCGAGGCAACGCTGGTGGCCTACCGCGTCAAACAGCAGCGATCCCATCGCGCCATCGGCCACGAGGATGGTTTGCCGCAAGCGTTCATTGAAATCTTCGATCCGCATAGTCTCTCTGGAATGTTCCGGATGCCAATCAGATTAGCATGGCTGGATGGCTTAGTTCAGGGCCTGTAGAGCGCTGCGTTTCCAAGCTACGGCTGAATATGTACATGATTGGCCGAGTTGCAATTTTTCTAGCGCTTGCGTCCCGCGAGCCCCGCGACCGTATCCATCAGGTCGAACTTCGTCAGCACTTCGAGTTTTCCGTCGTCCATCGTGACGAAGACCGCGGGGCTTTCATGGCTCAGAAGGTGGGTGACACGCTCGACGGGGGCATTTCCAGGCACCCGCGGCAACGGCGGCCCCATCACTTCGCGCACGATTAGCTTGCGCAGATCCTTGCCTTGCAGGGCAAGATTAAAAAGTTTGTCTTCGAAAATTGTTCCCACCGGCACGTCATCTTCAAACACCGGAAGCTGCGAAATATCCTGTTGCTGCATCGTCGTGAGCGCCTGATAAACGGTCCTGTTGGGACTCACCGTCATCAGTTCACGCGCTCTGCCGTTTTGGCGCTTCACGTGGATGACGTCGGCGGCCGTCAACGTTACCTCAGCCTCCGTATAGCCGTGATCACGCATCCATCCATCGCTGTAAATCTTGCTCAAGTAGCGGCTGCCGGAATCCGGCAGGAACGCCACAACCATGTCATTCTTTTGGCAGTTTTTCGCGACGCGCAACGCGCCTGAAACGCATCCTCCACCTGATCCGCCAGTGAAAATCCCTTCTCGTTTGGCGAGACGGCGCGCCCAGACGAAACACTCCTCGTCGTTGACCTGAATCATGTCGTCGAGCACTTTGAAATCGAGGGTCGTGGGCAAAATATCCTCACCGATGCCCTCGACCACATATGTGTGCGCCTTCCCAATATTCCCGGTCTTGAAATATTCGTAGAAAAGCGATCCCTGCGGATCGACGCCGATGATTTTGACGTTCGAGTTCTGCTCTTTCAAATATCGTCCGACGCCGCTGATCGTGCCGCCGGTGCCCATTGCGCAGACGAAATGCGTAATCTTCCCTTCGGTATCGTTCCATATTTCCGGGCCGGTCGTGCGATAGTGCGCCTCGGGATTCATCTGGTTTTCGTACTGATTGGGATAAAAAGCGTTTGGTATTTCACGCGCCAGTTTCTTCGCGACGGAATAATAGCTGCGTGGATCTTCCGGCTCGACGGCCGTCGGGCAGACGACGACTTCCGCGCCAAACGCCTTCAGCATGTCGATTTTCTCGCGCGACTGTTTGTCCGTGATCGTGAAAACGATTTTGTAGCCGCGCACGGCGGCAACAAGCGCCAATCCCATGCCGGTATTTCCAGAAGTGCCTTCGACGATCGTTCCGCCCGGCTTCAGCAATCCCTTGCGCTCCGCTTCATCGATCATTGAAATGGCAATGCGGTCTTTGATCGAGCCGCCGGGATTCAGGTAGTCGGCCTTTACGTACACTTCGGCCGGCACATCTTTCGCAATGCGGTTCAACCGCACCAGCGGCGTATTGCCGATTGCATCGAGAATGTTCTGACATTTCATTTTGGAAGCGCCTTATTCGCAGAAACCATCTTATTAGACATGCACTCGAATGCAAACGCCGGGAAGCATGGATGCGCTATTCGGCGAGCGGCCCCAACCGTTTTCACGTGCTATGCTCATCGAATCCGCCCGTGATCTCTCCGGTCGACATTGTCTTCTACGACGGTCACTGTGGTCTCTGCCATGGCACCGTAAAATTCGCCTTGCGGCACGATCGCGAAGGCGCCTTTCGATTTGCTCCACTCAATGGGAGTACTTTTCGTGGCAGAGTGCCCGTATCACGCCAAGCCAGCATGCCCGATAGCATTGTTGTCCTTACCGCCAACGGAAATCTGCTGGTGCGCTCAGACGCGTTTATCTACATCCTCGGTCGCCTTGGCGGCGTCTGGCGGGCACAAGCTGCGATCGTAACAATTGTGCCTCGCCCACTACGCGACGCCGCCTATAATCTCATCGCGCGCGTCCGCTATCGCATCTTCGGCCGTCGCAACGATGTCTGCCCGATTGTGCCAAACCAACTGCGCGACCGATTTCTGGACTGATCGCAAGCCTGCGCGAAACCGAAAGGAACTGGCGTCATGAAACGCGAGAATATTTCATCCGGTGCAAAATGGGAGCCCATCGTCGGCTATTCCCGCGCCGTAAAGGTCGGTCCGCACGTTTACGTCTCAGGAACGACGGCAACCGGAGCCGATGGCCAGATCGTGGGCGCAAACGACCCTTACGCGCAGATGGTTCAGACTCTCCGCAACATCGAATCGGCCCTCGCCAAAGCGGGTGCAACCATGGCCGACGTGGTCCGCACGCGCATCTACGTCACGCGGATGGGCGATTGGGAAAAAATCGGCCGCGCTCATGGCGAATGCTTCGGCGAAATCCGTCCGGCAACCGCAATGGTCGAAGTCAGCCGCTTGATCGCGCCTGAAATGCTCGTTGAAATCGAAGCGGAAGCCATCATCGGTGCGAGGACATCAATGGGGAAGCCAGCCGCACACAAATCGCGGTCCACTCCATCGAGGAGATCAGCCAGCAAGCGGCGGCATTAAGCGGACACAGCCGGAAGGGAATTAATGATTAGCCGACGCGCGCCGCGGAACTTTTGTGCAGCCACGTTAGGCCTTCTTGTGCGGCTTCAAGGATGCGAACGGTTGACTTAATTCCATGCCGGTCGAAGTGCCGCGCGATGCTTTTGCCCACTTCTTCAAACTTCTCGGTCGCAAACGCAATCACGCTCGGCCCAGCGCCGCTTAGCGCCGCACCTAAAAATCCCGGCGAACGCGGCATCGCAATCACATCAGCCAAGCCGGGAATCAGCTTCTTCCGGTAGTCCTGATGCAGCCGGTCTTGCAGCGCATCCCAGAGCAAGTCGTAGCGGCGCTCATCTAGCGCGGCAACGAAAAGAGCCGAGCGCTGCAAATTGTGGACCGCGTCCGCGCGCGAAAAGGTCGGAGGCAGCACGGCCCGCGATTTCTCCGTTTCGAGCGGAAAATCGGGCGTAACCACGACCATTCGCACCACTTTTGGCCACGATTTTCTCACCGCGATCACGTTTCCATCGGGCCGGATGAACGTCACCACAAACGCGCCATGCAGAGCCGCGCCAACATTATCCGCGTGGCCCTCCATTTCCGCCGCATAGCGCAGCACGCGATCTTTTGCCACTTCCGCGCCGCCCAACGCAAACCCCAGCGCAACACCCGCGACGATCGCCGCCGCGCTACTGCCCATGCCGCCCGCGACTGGAATATCGTTCTGAACAGCGATGCGCGCGAGCGGCAGCTTCAATTTCTCGCGATCTGCCGCGTATCGCATGGCCTTGAAAATGAGATTTTCGTCCGGGCTGCTCGGAAGCGCAGCTGTTCCCGCTACGCCTCGGCTACGCGCCTTCGAACGCGAACCCGGCTTCCGCAGCACCGTCGCGCGCACCGTCAGATAGAGTTCCAGGGCAAGTCCGAGGCAATCGAAGCCTGCGCCAAGGTTCGCAGTCGAGGCCGGAACTCGAACTTCAAACGAATTTTCGTGTGCAGGACTCATCGCGTGCGGCTCGGATAGTAAAGCATCCTTCTCAAATCTAAGTTTCTTTCGATTTTATTTAAATACCGATCCGAGGATCCGTACGGGCAAACACGCCTATCGGCGAGCTTCCAATTGCTGCAAAAGCGCTGCCTTATTCGCCGCCACCCGCTGCGGAACATTCGCAAACGTGCTTGCAATCTTTATCGGCGCGCCGTCGGTCTCCAAAGACAGCGTTCCGCGATGATATTGGTTTACGTACTCCGGGTCCTTTAGCACGTGGCCTGTCAACACTGCCACCACCGACTCGCCGGGCCGAATATGCCCGCTCGCCGTAAGCCGGCGAATGCCCGCCACCGTCGTGGCGGAAGCAGGCTCGCAACCGATGCCATCGCGCCCGATCATCGCCTTGGCGTCCGCAATCTCTTGCTCGCTTACTGAAATGATCTGCCCTCCGGTTCGCAGCACGGCTCGCAGACTCTTGCGCCATGAAACCGGCGCGCCGATCTTGATCGCCGTTGCCAACGTGTGCGGATGTTCCACGGCCAGCAGCGCCGTTTCCGGTAACTGTCCCGCGGCGGCCGCGTCCTTCACGCCGAGAGCCGCAAAGAGCGTCGCCAAGGGCGCCGTTCCCTCGGCCTGAATAATATTCATTTTCGGAACGCGGTCGATCAGCCCGAGCGCGAGCATTTCGTCGAATCCTTTGCCGAGCGCCGAACTATTGCCCATATTTCCACCGGGCACTACAATCTGATCCGGCACGCGCCAGCCGAGCTGCGTCATCAGCTCGAACGCGACCGTCTTTTGCCCCTCGATACGAAACGGATTGATCGAGTTCGCCACGTAAATCGAAGGCTCGCTCCCAAGCTCCTGAATGAGCCGCATGCAGTCATCGAAATTTCCGTCGAGTTCGAAAACCGCCGCGCCGTAATCCATGCTCTGCGCCAGCTTCGAAGCGGTGATCTGTCCGCGCGGCAGCAAAATGGCCGCCTGCAATCCCGCCCGCGCCGCATATGCAGCCAGACTCGCTGCTGTATTTCCCGTACTCGCGCACACGACGGTTCGCGCGCCAAGGGCCAGCGCCTGCGTTACCGCGACAGTCATTCCCGTGTCTTTGAACGAGCCGGTAGGATTACATCCCTGATGCTTCAGCCGCAGGGAATCGATCCTCGCATACTGCGCACAACGCGGCGCTTCATAAAGCGGCGTATTGCCTTCGAACAGCGTGACGCAGCGGATTCCCTCATCAAACGGCAACAGTTCGCGATAGCGCCACACGCCGCTACGATCGCGCGGCTCTTGCGAGACTGCTCGCACGTCCCATCTCGCTCGCAGCGCGGATACAAGCACGCCCTCAGGCGGCTTGCATTCAATCTCGAGTGGACCGCTGCATTTCGGGCAAACGTAAACGCGCTCGTTCAGTCCGAATACGCCACCGCATCCCGGCATAATGCAGACCTGCGCGGCTCTTCCCGAAAATGTCTCGACAATCGCGGTGGGCTTCTCGGCCATTCCGTAATCCTTTGTTGAAATTGAGGAACCTACTGAAATCGAAAAACGAACTGAGATTCAGAAACGCACTGAAATTGAAAACGTAGTCATCCTGAGCGAAGCGAAGGACCCCTCTTATTTTCGCTCGATGCGAGGAAGACTTGTTCAGTCCAGCCGCGTCACGCTTTCTGCGTAGTCAATTGCCGCGCCGGCTCCCCCAAACCAAATTCCCGGTGCGTCGCGACGAGCGCCGCCTTCATATCCTTTTCGTCGACCACAAACGAAATATTAGTTTCCGACGAACCTTGCGCGATCGCGATAATGTTGATGTTCTCGCGCCCGAGGCATCCGAACGTCCGCCCCGCAATGCCCGGTGCGCCGCGCATGTTTTCGCCGACGGCTGCGACAATCGCGATGTTCGCGTTTACCGTGATGTGTTCCACCTTTTCGTGTTTCACGTCTTGCTCGAACTCCTTCCGCAGCGCCTCCGCCGTCCGATTTGCGTCCGCTGATGCCACGATAAAGCAAATATCGTTCTGCGAGGACGATTGCGAAATCAGCAGCACATTGGCATGAAGCTCCGCCGTTGCGGTGAACGTTCGTGCGATCACGTCCGGGACGCCCACAATCCCCGGACCGCCGACCGCAATCAGTACCACGTCGCGGATCGCCGTGAGGGCTTTCACACCGCCGCCGTTGCTGCGCCCCAAAGGCGTGATCTTCGTGCCGGGCCGCTCCGGCGCAAAGCTGTTCTTGATCCAGACGGGAATTCCGGCCTGACCGACAGCCCGCAGCGTCTTCGGATGCAGCACTTTGGCGCCGAAGTAGGCGAGCTCGGTCGCCTCGCGATAGGAAATCTCGGGAATAATCTGCGCCTCGGGCACAAGCCGCGGATCGGCTGTCAGCACGCCATCCACATCGGTCCAGATGATCACCTCGCCCGCATCGAGCGCCGCGCCCAAAATCGTCGCCGAATAGTCCGAACCTCCGCGCCCCAGCGTCGTAAGGTCGCCATCGCGAGTAGCACCAATAAATCCGGTCACAACCGGCACGGCGTTTTTGGTCAGCAGCGGGCGCATTCTGTCCTGCAATTTTTCGCGCGTCAGATCCATCACCGGATCGGCGCCACCATGAAATGTATCCGTGACGATCAACTCCGTCGCTTCGATCGCTTCGCTCGCAATGCCAATCTCTTCCAGCGCGCCCGCGACCATTGGTGCGGAAAGCCGCTCACCGAGACTCGAAACCGTGTCCAGCGTGCGCATGGTCAATTCGCGCAGCAACGCCGTCCCTTGGCACATCCGCTCGCCTTCGGCAAAGAGCTTCACGAGCCTTGCGTTGATGCGTCCGCGCCGCTCCGGATCGCGAATGAGGTCGTTTACTGCCGTCTCATGCTGCTTGCGCAATGATTCGAAGATCGCGGTCGAATCCTCCGGCTGGCCAGCCTGGCAGCTTTGCGCCGCCTGAATCAGCCGGTTCGTCACTCCACCCATGGCCGAGACGACCGCAACTACAGGACTTTCCCTCGACGCATCCGCCAGAATTTTCGCCACGCGCTTGATGCAGGCGGCATCGCCCACAGACGTGCCGCCAAACTTCATCACCTGCAAGGGGCTATTCATTTTCAGTAGGATCCGGCGCAATTCGATTGGGAAAAGGCTGCAAAACCGGCCGTCCGCGAACAAAGGCGCCAGCAAAAACTATACACTATTGCGGCGTTTTTGCGCGATTCCCATGTTGTTATCGTCGTATGATGAACCTGAACTAAGGGCCTAGCAACCCCGTGTAAGCACCTTTGCTCAGCCCCGCTAAAAGTGCGTGTGAGCTATGCCCGTCGGTCGACTAGAATTGCTTCCCATCTCTTCATGACAATCAGTTGATCTCATATGAGGTCCAGTACGAAGCGCGCACGATCGTTATTCACACTGAATATCGGGTGAACGACAGGCCTATTCAGTTCACGGATGTAGTCTTCAAAGATGTGCAGGGCTATCGATTCGAGAATGACGCCTTTGGTAACATAATCATGAGCCTAGAATGGTCCCAATCGAAGGCGTGTTGGAGGAACAGCGTAATCAAATTTCAGAATCTTACCGCACAAGCGGTTCTCCCGGTCCTTGGGCCGCAAACCTTGCGACAACTCCAAAATACTTACGACAGCTAGGCGTGCAGGGTTTTCTTCTTTCTTCTTCATATGGCCTATCGGGCTGGGTTCTCGCGGGGAATATTCAGTCCTCGGTTCATCCGTAAATTGTCCGAAAGACCTTTCCGAATCTTCTTAGCGCAACTCGATGTAAAATCCCGCCCCGGAGGTTTTTCGCCATGTTCACCGCTACGGCCAATCTGACCCTGCCCAGCACCATCACGGGTTCTTACCCACGCCCACGCTGGTTTGACGTCTGCATGTGGGGACGCCCGCTCGATACCTGCATGCTCGACGTGCGCTTCCGCGAAAAATTCCAGGATGCGATGGCCGTCGTCATTAGCGAACAGGAGCGCGCCGGGCTGGACATTCTTTGCCACGGCGATTTCCATGTTGACGAAGACCTCGCCGGCCGGGCCTGGCATCACTATCCGCTCCAGCGCTGGGCTGGTTTCGAAGGTGATCACCTCCAGCCCGAGGAAACCACTGCTCCGTGGCTGCACTATCCGCCCGGCACGTTGCTCAATGAGATTTACACCGGTTGGCGCTGGCCGCATGTCGTCGACAAAATCGAGCACCGACCACTCGATTACGCCAAGCTATGGCGCATCGCGCAGGGCAAGACGCGCAAGCCTGTAAAATTTGGCACGTGCTGCTCGCAAGTGATGGCCCTTTTCCTCGATATCCACACGCCAAAATATAAGGACAAGCGTCAAGTCATCTGGGACATGGCCGAAGCCATGAACAAAGAGTTGCTCGCGCTCCGCGCTGCCGGATGCCGCTGCATCCAGATCGAAGAGCCGACGTTCCATTTCATGGCGAATACGTACGGCAAAGACCACGAGGAAGTGAAGTTCATGATCGACGCGTTCAATCGCGAAGTGCAGGGCCTTGATGACGTCGAGCTATGGATTCACACTTGTTGGGGCAATCCGAACATGCAGCGCGTGATGGAAGACACGAGTTACGCCAACTCAATTGAAATTTATCTCGAGCGCTGCCGCGGCGATGTCTGGACGCTCGAAATGAAAGACCGCAATCAGAAGGATTTGGAACTTTTCGAGCCGTTCAAGCGCGATCTGAAAAAGAAAATTTGCATCGGCGCGGTTAGTCATCGTTCTCTCCAGGCCGACCGTCCCGAAGACGTCGCAAACGAAATTCGCAAAGCTCTGAAGGTAATCCCCGCAGAGAAATTGATTAT
Source organism: Candidatus Acidiferrales bacterium (assembly GCA_050746865.1). Taxonomy (GTDB): domain Bacteria; phylum Acidobacteriota; class Terriglobia; order Acidiferrales; family UBA7541; genus Palsa-295. Next base: position 487 of record JBOGMU010000062.1, on the reverse strand, counting down.
CTCAAGCGACTGCGGCTTCGGCCGCCAGGGCTGCAATCGCGAAATCGCGTTCTACAAATCAAGTGCCATCGCACAAGGCTGCAACATCGTCCGCAAAGAACTCGGTCTGCCTACGACCTACATCCCCGCTGCCGACCCAAAGCTCCAAATCGACGCGGTCCCTGGCCGCGAGGTCGCGAAACCGTAGTGGCAGATTAGCAGCACTTGCGCCGCTTACTGCGGCCCGTTTTGCTCTCGGGGCTAACTGCCCGGTCAAATCCGCGAAGGATCCAATCCCGCCGCCGCGTTCGCTTTCACCCGCAAACGCAGCATCACGCGCATGCCAATCAAATAAACCGCAGCGAACACAACGAAAAACGCGGCAAACGCTAACCAAAACGCGATGCCTCCGCGCCGCAAAAGAGTCAAAGCGCCGTCAGCCAATCCGCATGACACCAAAAACAGCACCACCGCGCACGTAGCCTTCGGACACAAAACTGCCTTACAG
>JBOGMU010000061.1:0-17078 GCA_050746865.1 Candidatus Acidiferrales bacterium | reverse complement strand
CAAACGTTGCGCGCGGACATCGACTTCGGCACGGCCGAAGCGAAAACGACGTACGGTTTGATCGGGGTGAAGTGCTGGGTTTTCCAGGGCGAGCGCGTTCCGCAGCGAAGTAAGAATGCCGCGGCGCCCGCGGAAGCGAAAGAACTATAGGGGCACAGGCGAACAATTATGTTGATGCCGAAAAAAGTAAAGTACCGCAAGCAGCAACGCGGACGGCGGACAGGGAAGGCGTGGCGCGGCGGGTCGCTGGCGTTTGGCGATTACGGGCTGAAGGCGCTGGAGCCAGCCTGGATTACGGACCGGCAGATCGAAGCGGCTCGCGTGGCGATTACTCGTTTTATTAAGCGCGGGGGAAAGCTGTGGATCCGCGTTTTTCCGGATAAGCCGTTTACGAAGAAACCGGCCGAGACTCGTATGGGTAAGGGCAAAGGACCACCGGAGCGCTGGGTTGCGGTGGTGAAGCCAGGACGGGTGATGTTCGAGATGGCGGGTGTGGACCTGGCGTCAGCCACAGAGGCGATGCAGCTTGCGGCGCACAAGCTGCCGATTAGGACGCAGTTTGTGACACGGGCAGGAGAACTGTAATGGCCAAGTTGGAAGAGCTGCGTGAGAAAAGCAAGAATGAACTGGAAATTGCCGAGCGCGAGCTGCACGAGCAGGTTTTCCGGTTGCGGTTCCAGCTAACCACGGGCCAGACGGAAGGCTTGAAGAAGCTGCGCGAGACCAGGAAAGATCTGGCGCGCGTTAAGACGCTTCTGCGCGAAGCGGAATTGAGGAAGAAGTAATGGCGAACGAGACTGCGGCTCCGTCGGCCGGACCCGCGCGCGGCACGCGGCAGGAACTGATCGGGGTAGTGACCAGCAACAAGATGCAGAAGACGATCGTGGTGAAGGTGACGCGCGCGACGCAACATCCGTTGTACCGGCGGGTGGTCCGCAGCGGCAAGAAATATTATGCCCACGATGAATCGGGCGAGGCGCGTATTGGCGACACAGTTTGCATTGTGTCTACGCGGCCGCTGTCCAAATTGAAGCGGTGGCGCCTGAAGCAAGTGATCCAGCGCTCGACGCGCGTAGCGTAAGCGGCGGCAAGGGGAAACGAACATGGTGCAGATGCGAACATGGCTGACGGTGGCCGATAATTCAGGGGCCCGCCAGCTAACGTGCATCCTTCCGGTGGGAGGAGACGCAGGATTGAACGCGGGGCTGGGCGACGTGATCACCGCATCGGTAAAGGAAGCGACGCCCGACAGCCAGGTGAAGAAGGGCAAGGTTGTGAAGGCGGTGGTGGTCCGGACACGAAAAGAGCATCGGCGCCGGGACGGAACATACATACGCTTTGACGATAATGCAGCGGTTTTGATCAACGATGCGAATGAGCCTGTGGGTACGCGCGTGTTCGGGCCTGTAGCGCGCGAGTTGCGCGAAAAGAAGTTCACCAAGATCGTCTCGCTCGCGCCGGAAGTTTGGTAGCCATGAAAGAAACGAATACAAAGCATGTGCCGATGGGCATTCGCCACGGCGACACAGTGAAGGTAATGGCGGGCCGTTCAAAGGGGCGCACGGGCAAAGTGCTTGCCGTGAACCTACTGAAGCGGACGGTTACCGTTGAGCACGCAAACATCATCAAGCGGCATACGCGGCCGAATCCCTCAAAGAACATTCGTGGCGGGATTCTCGACAAGGAAGGGCCAATTCACATTTCGAATGTGATGCTCGTTTGCCCAAGCTGCGGAAAGCATGCGCGGGTAGGCCATACGACATTGCCGGACGGCACGAAGGCGCGAAGTTGCCGGCGCTGCAATACGACGATCGAGAGCTAATTAGAGGCGAAAAGAAATGTCGAGCCGTATGCACGAAAGATATCGGAAAGAAACGATGCCGGCGCTGGTGAAGCGCTTCGGCTATACGAATGCGATGGCCGTTCCGAAAGTGTCAAAGGTAACGGTGAATATCGGCTTGGGCGAAGCGAGCCAGAACGTGAAGCTGCTCGACACAGCGGCTGCCGAACTGGGTCAGATTGCGGGCCAGAAACCCGTAATCACGCGCGCCAAGAAATCCATCGCGAATTTCAAGATTCGCAAGGGCATGGCGATCGGTTGCATGGTGACTCTGCGCGGCGAGAGGATGTATGAATTTCTCGACCGGCTGACGGCCGTAGTGCTGCCTCGCGTGCGCGACTTCAAGGGATTGCCGCCCAATTCGTTCGACGGGCGCGGAAACTATACGCTGGGCTTGAAAGATCAACTTGTGTTTCCCGAGATCGATTACACGCGTGTTGACAAGATCAAGGGGATGAACATCACGATCACGACGACGGCACGCAGCGACGAAGAGGGCCGCGAGCTTTTGAAGCTCATGGGCGTTCCTTTCCGGACGCCCGGCCAGTCCTAAGGAGAACTGAAGAGCATGGCACGCACAAGCCAGTTCGCAAAAATGCGGCGGAAGCTGAAGTTCAAGGTTCGCCGACGGAACCGTTGCCGCATTTGCGGCCGTTCGCGGGGCTATATCCGCAAGTTTGACATGTGCCGCATCTGTTTCCGCGGCTTGGCGCTGAAGGGCGAAATTCCTGGCGTTGTGAAATCGAGCTGGTAACAGTCGAAAGGAACTGAAAAGCATTATGATGACCGATCCCATCGCGGATATGCTGACGCAGATTCGAAACGCGGCTCGCGCGCGCCACGCACGTGTGGATCTTCCCTGCTCGCAGCTGAAGACAGAGGTAGCGCGGATCCTGAAGGACGAGGGTTATCTGGCGAATTTCAAAGTGGTGGATGAGAAAGGCAGGAAAGTGCTGCGTGTATTCCTCCGCTACACACCCGAGCGGCGAAGCGTGATTACAGATTTGAAGCGCGTTTCCCGGCCGGGGGCGCGCCGCTATGTGGGCAAAACAGAGATCAAGCCAGTCGTCGGCGGCCTGGGCATTTCGATTCTTTCTACGCCGCGTGGGCTAATGACGGGGCAGTCGGCCCGCAAAGAAGGCGTGGGCGGCGAACTGCTTTGCGAAGTTTGGTAACGCTTGCCAAGAGGGCACGGTAGCAGCGCCCCTACGGCGCAAACTTGAGAGAAATTCGGTAAAGAGGATCTGACACTACAATGTCGCGAATTGGAAACAAAATCATAACCGTTCCTTCCGGCGTGAAGGTGCAGCTCAAAGAAGATTCGGTGGACGTGCAGGGGCCGAAAGGCAAAATGACTGTGACCGTCCCCGCGGGGATCAAGTTCGAGCAGAAAGACGGAACGCTCATTGCGAAGCGCGATTCCGACGAGAGGCGCGCGTTGCACGGGCTTGCGCGCGCGCTGGTTTCCAATGCGGTTACCGGGGTCACACAAGGATTCAAAAAGGAACTCGATATTGTGGGCGTCGGCTATCGCGCCGAGGTAAAGGGAAAGAACGTCGTCCTGGCGCTGGGTTATTCACACCCGGTGGAATTTCCGATTCCTGAGGGAATCCAGATCGCCGTCGAGAAGCAGACACACATGACCGTTTCTGGTGCGGATAAAGGTCAAGTGGGTCAGGTCGCCGCTAACCTGCGGAGATTGCGTCCGCCGGATCCATACAAGCAGAAGGGTGTTCGGATTACGGGCGAAAGATTGAAGAAGAAGGCCGGCAAGGCTGGCGCGAAGACATCGGCTTAACGCCAGACGAAAGGGAGAACGAAAGTGGCTGCACCGGTACGGAAACTATCGCGGGAGGCGCACCGCCAACGCATCCATCTGCGCATGCGCAAGAGGGTCGCGGGCACGTCCGAGCGTCCGCGCCTATGCGTTCATCGCACTACGCGCCATATTCGCGCGCAAGTGATCGACGACGTGACGGGGCGCACGATTGTGGCGGCCAGCTCGCTCGATAAGGACGTGCGCGACATAATCAAGGGCGGCGGCAACGTGGCGGCTTCGAAGGTAGTAGGCAAAATAATCGCGGAGCGCGCCAAGGCAAAAGGCGTCGAGAAGGTCGTATTTGACCGCGGCGGCTATCAATATCACGGACGCGTGCAAGCGCTAGCGGATTCGGCCCGGGAGGCGGGCCTGCAGTTCTAAGACAACTTATGGCGAAACAAGAGCTCAAAGACATCCTGTCGATTCGCCGGTCAATTGAGACTAATCAGGCTAATCTCAAGGACCAGGTCGTTTCGATCAACCGCGTCACCAAAGTCGTGAAGGGCGGCAAGAACCTCAGCTTTTCGGCTCTCGTTGTTGTGGGAGACCAGGGCGGCCACGCCGGGTTCGGCATGGGCAAGGCGCGCGAGGTTCCAATGGCCATCCGCAAGGCGATCGAACAAGCCAAGAAGAACATGGTGAAGCTCAACCTAAAGGGTTCGACTATTCCCCATGCGGTGTTAGGCCAGTATGGGTCGGGCCAAGTGCTGTTGAAGCCGGCATCCGAAGGAACCGGAGTGATCGCCGGAGGGCCGGTGCGGGCTGTAATGGAAGTTGCGGGCATTCAGAACGTGCTTACGAAGTCCTTGGGCACGTCTAACCCGCATAATGTGATTAAGGCGACTTTCGACGCCCTTTTGCATCTAAAAGATGCTGCCAAAGTTGCCGAATCGCGCGAAAAAGGAGCGGAAAAAGCGGCCGCTTCCTAGGGCCGTTTTGCGACGATCATGGCTACCGCGAAGAATAAAACTCTTAAAATCAAGTGGGTGCGTAGTTTCATCGGCTGCCCGCGCGACATGCGCCAGACTATCCGCGGACTGGGCTTTCGCCGCATGCAACAGGTGGTGGAGCGCGCCGACACACCCGCAATCCGCGGGATGATCGCCAAAGTACATCACTTGGTTGAAATCCAGGGTCAGGAAAAAGCATGAAGCACACACTCTCGAATTTGAAGCCCGCGCGCGGCTCGCGCCATCGCAAGGTGCGCGTGGGGCGTGGCATGGGATCGAAGATGGGGAAAACCTCAGGCGCCGGAAACAAAGGTCAGCAGTCGCGCCGAGGATATTCTCGCCGGGCTGGATTTGAAGGCGGCCAGATGCCTCTTCACCGCCGGTTGCCGAAGCGCGGTTTCTCGAGCCCATTTCCCAAAGAGTTTGCAGTCGTCAACGTTGAGACTCTCAACTCATTCGCTGCCGGCGAAACCGTAACGCCGGAAGCGCTCGCCGGGCGCGGGATCGTGCGCGCGCTCCGCGATGGCCTCAAGGTTCTCGGGGATGGCGAATTGAAAGTCGCACTAACGGTGAGAGCACACGCCTTCAGCAAGTCGGCGCAGGAAAAAATCGCCCGCGCCGGAGGGAAAGCCGAACTCCTGCAATGAAGAAGTTTTTTGAAGCGTTTCGCAATATTTTTACGACGTCGGACCTTCGCGCCCGCGTGCTGTTTATGCTCGCGATGCTGGGGGTGTATCGCCTGGGCGCCTTTATTCCGACGCCCGGAATTAATACGGCGATGCTCCAGGAGCTCTTCAAGCAGAACCAGGGAACCGTGCTGGGCGTTCTCAATCTGTTCAGTGGCGGAAATTTCAGCAGCATGACGATTTTTGCCCTGGGCATCATGCCTTACATCACGGCGGCGATTATTCTCGAATTGCTCGTGGTGGTGTGGCCATATCTCGAACGGTTGCAAAAAGAGGGCGAGCTTGGGCGGCGCAAGATTACGCAATATACCCGGTACCTCACGCTGATCCTGAGCGTGTTTCAATCCTTGATGATTGCCCGGACGCTGCAAGGTCCGGGACAGTCGTTGGCGGGAGAAGCGCTGGTTTATAACCCCGGATGGGCGTTCACGCTGATGACGGTGCTGACGCTGACGACGGGCTCGATCTTTATCATGTGGCTTGGCGAGCAGATTACTGATCGCGGTATCGGCAACGGCATGTCACTTATCATTTTTGCAGGCATTGTCGATGGACTGCCGCGAGGTATAAGCGACTTGTGGGGTAAGGCGCAGAACGGCCAGTGGGGATCGTTCACCGGAATCGTCCTCGTGGTGCTGCTTGTCTTCATGGTGGCCGTTGTGGGCTTCATCGTGTTTGTGGAAGATGGGCAGCGACGAATCCCAGTGCAGTACGCCAAGCGCGTGATGGGCCGCAAAGTGATGGGCGGGCAGATGACGTACCTGCCTCTGCGGGTAAATTCTGGCGGCGTGATTCCGCCGATCTTCGCGAGTTCACTGCTCACCTTTCCGCAGACGTTTGCGCTGCTCTTGCGTAATAAATCTCCTTTTTTTCAGAAGTTGGCAGCTACGATTTCATGGGGCGAGCCGCTCTATACGCTGCTTTATGTGACGTTGATTATTTTCTTCGCGTTCTTTTACGTTGGCATCATTTTCAATCCCACCGAGCTTGCCGATAATATGCGCAAGTACGGCGGGTTCGTTCCCGGCATTCGTCCCGGACGGAACACGTCGGATTACATCAACAAGGTGCTCACGCGGCTGACGTTGGTTGGCGGTGTCTACCTTGCTTTGGTCTGTTTGTTGCCGGAATGGATGATTTCGGGAATTCACCTGCAGCATTTGCCATGGGTCGGGAACTGGTTCGATACGCACATGTGGCGGCCGATTCTCGACGGCTTGGGTGTCCAGTTCTACTTCGGCGGGACGTCGCTGCTGATCGTGGTAGGTGTCGCGATGGACACGGTGCAGCAGCTCGAAGCGCAGTTGGTGATGCGCAATTACGATGGGTTTGTGCGAAAGGGCCGTCAGCGGGGCCGCCGGGCTTAATCCGGGGCCCATTTCAAAATGGCTCTGGAACGCGCGTTTATTTTTCTGGGCCCGCCCGGAGCGGGAAAAGGAACGCAGGCGAAGATTCTCGCCCGGCGTTACGGCATGCCGCATCTCTCGACTGGAGATATGCTGCGTGAGGCAATCGTTCAGGGAACCAGGGTTGGAGTCGAAGCCAAGCCGCTGATGGATCGCGGCGAGCTTGTACCGGACGCGCTGGTGACGAAGATGATCGCCGAGCGGCTGGAGCGCGGTGATTGCGCAGCAGGCTGTGTCTTCGATGGGTATCCGCGAACCGTGAATCAGGCGATCGATCTCGATCACCTGCTGCAATGGCGCGGGATGGGCAAGCCGGTGGTGATTGAGTTTCGCGTGCCGGCAGACAAGCTATTGCGGCGGCTTTCGGGGCGCTGGACGTGCAGCGTGAACGGGGAGACATACAACATTTATGAGGCCCCCCCGAAAACAGATGGCGTTTGCGATTTTGACGGCGGCAAGCTGATTCAACGGCCCGATGACCGGCCGGAAGTAATCTCCGAGCGACTGGCGGCTTATGAGTTTCGGACGCGTCCGTTGACGGATTATTACTGGCGCAAAGGCGTACTGGACGTGATTGACGGTTCGGCCGCTATGGAAGATGTGACCGAGGCGGTGATGAAGATCGTGCGCCGAGTCGCCGGACCCAGAGCGGAAGGCGATGGTTATCTGTAAATCGACGGCTGAATTGGAAAAGATGCACCGGGCGGGATTGCTCGTCTGGGACGTGCTGGAAAAGATGCGCGCAATGGTTCGTCCGGGGATTTCGACGAAGGACTTGGACGAATTCGCCGAGAAATATGTGACGGAGCACAACGCGAAGCCAGCGTTTAAGGGCTACCGCGGGTATCCGGGGTCGGTCTGCACGTCGATCAACGAGGAAGTGGTGCATGGGATTCCGTCGGCATCGCGGAAGGTGCGCGAGGGCGATATTTTGTCGATGGATTTCGGGGTCGTGATGGATGGATATTACGGCGACGCAGCGCTGACGGTGCCGGTGGGAAACATCGCTCCGGAGCGCGAGAAGTTGCTGCGTGTGACGCGGGAGTCGCTGGAGCGGGCAATCGAGAAGGTGCGGGCCGGCAACCGGCTGGGCGACGTTTCGTCGGCTGTACAGCAGTGGGTGGAGAAGAACGGATTTTCGGTTGTCCGCGAATTTGTGGGACACGGCATTGGGACGAAGATGCACGAGGACCCACAACTGCCGAACTACGGTTCGCCTGGACAAGGCCAGCGGTTGCAGGAGGGGATGGTTCTTGCGATCGAGCCGATGGTGAATTCGGGGAGTCCGGCCGTGAAGGTGCTAGACGACGATTGGACGGCGGTGACCGCCGATGGCAGCGACTCGGCGCACTTCGAGCACACCGTCGCGGTGACAGCGAATGGGCCGTGGATTTTGACGCGGCCGCGCGAGGCGACGGGGCCCGTTTGGTAAGTTTGTAGTTTCAGCGGCGCACATTTGATGCGCCTGTTTTAAAGGAGCACATTGGCTCGTCAAAGAAGACCGGAACCGGAAAAGAAAAAGCCCGGAGAGGGCAGCGGTAAGGAAGACGCTATCGAAGTAATGGCGACGGTGGTTGAACCGCTTCCCAATGCGATGTTTCGCGTGGAGCTCGAGAATAAGCATCAGGTTCTCGCGCATATCTCGGGCAAAATGCGAAAGAATTTCATTCGCATTCTCCCGGGCGACCGCGTGGCCGTGGAGCTTTCGCCCTACGATCTGACGCGCGGGCGCATCGTTTACCGGTACAAGTAATGCGGCAAGGAAGGCGATGAAATGAAAGTTCGGGCGTCAGTTAAGAAGATTTGCATGAAGTGCAAGATCGTTCATCGGCGCGGCGTGGTGCGCGTGATCTGTTCAAATCCGAAGCACCGCCAGCGGCAGGGATAAATTTGCAGGGGCGGATGCGCCCCGTCGGTTTGGAGGAAGAATGGCACGTATCGCAGGTATTGACCTGCCGCCCAACAAGCGGCTGTGGATCGGGTTAACCGCCATTTACGGCATCGGGCAGAAGCGCGCGCGCGACTTGGCGGAAAAGGCGAACGTCGATGCGACTAAGAAAGTCGGCGAGTTGACCGAGGAAGAGGTTAACCACCTTCGCAACGCAATCGAAAGCGAGGGGCGGATCGAAGGCGATCTCCGCAAGGAGACGCAGATGAATATCCGCCGGCTGATCGAAATTCAGGCGTATCGGGGACTGCGGCATCGCCGCAATCTTCCGGTGCGCGGACAGCGTACGCACACGAATGCACGCACGCGAAAGGGTCCGCGCAAGGGCGCAGTGGCCGCAAAGAAGAAAGTGATGGCCCGCAAGTAATTTGCAGGGGCGCATGCTGCGCCCGCCGAAAGGTAGAGACTGAAAATGGCAAAAGAGAAAGCGCAAGACGCGGCCGCCGCGCCGGCAGCCGGTGCAAAAGCGACGAGCAAGCGCAAGAAGGAATTTCGCAAGAAGCGCGAAAAGCGCGTGGTGCCGCATGGCGTCGTGTGCATTCAGGCGACGTTCAACAACACCATCGTAACTCTCACGGATCCCGACGGGCGCGCCGTAAGTTGGTCATCGGCTGGTTCGGTGGGTTTCAAGGGCTCGCGCAAGGGCACTCCGTACGCGGCACAGCAGGCTGCAGCGACTGCGGCGGGAGTGGCGCGCGACCAGTATGGGATGAAGTCCGTGGAAGTGCGCGTCAAGGGTCCGGGGGCGGGTCGCGAATCCGCCGTACGTGCGCTGGCATCGTCCGGGTTGCACATTAACGCGATTAAGGACGTGACGCCCGTTCCGCATAACGGCTGTCGTCCGCCAAAGCGGCGCCGCGTGTAAACAAGGGCACACGCAAGCAGCGCCCCTACGTTTTAAGGAATCGTAAGACAGGTTTGGAAGAAGGAGATAGAAATTGGCAAGACATCGCGAAGCAGTCTGCCGCTTGTGCCGGCGGGAAGGGATGAAACTCTTCCTGAAGGGACTGCGGTGTTTCACGGAAAAATGCGCCATTGAGAAGCGCAATTTTGTCCCGGGGCAGCACGGCCAGGCGCGCCGCGCCAAGATGGTTGGTTACGGCGTGCAACTGCGCGAAAAGCAGAAGGTGAAGCGCACCTACGGCCTGCTCGAACGGCAGTTCCGCAGCTATTTTGAGAAAGCCGTTCGCATGAAGGGACCCACGGGCTCGAACCTGCTCGTTATGCTGGAGCGGCGGCTCGACAACGTCGTCTACCGGATGGGGCTAGCCGGGTCGCGCTCGCAGGCGCGGCAGCTCGTTCTGCACGGTCACGTGCAGGTGAAGGGACAGAAAGTAAACATCCCGAGCTATCTCGTTCAAGTGGGCGAAGAAGTGGCGTTGCGCGAGAAGATGCACCAGAACGCTATGGTGCTTGAAGCGCGAAATCTGGCACAGAGCCAGGGCGTTGCTCCATGGCTCGACATAGACCGCGAGAATTTCAAGGCGCGTGTGGTTGCGATGCCGCGCCGCGAGGACGTACAAACGCCTCCGATGAACGAGCAGCTCATCGTCGAACTTTACTCGAAATAATTATTAGAGCTTTTGCTGAACTTTGTTGAGGTCCGCTGTGCGCGGGCCGGAAGGAAGGGCAATTATGTGGAAGGGCTTTCAGAAACCGAAGCGGTTGGCGGCCGAACCCGAGTCGCTTACGGACAAGTACGGAAAATTTTCCGCGCAGCCGTTCGAGCGCGGCTGGGGAACCACGGTCGGCAACGCACTGCGTCGCGCCTTGCTCAGCTCGCTTGAGGGCGCCGCAATTACTGCCGTGAAGATCGAAGGCGTGCTGCACGAGTTTTCGCCGATTCCGGGTGTCGTGGAAGATGCGACCGATATCATTCTCAACTTGAAGCAGGTGCCGCTTAAGCTGAATACCGATCAGCCAAAGACGATCACGCTCAACGTGGATACACCGGGACCCGTCACGTCCGCGAAGATCGAAGAGGATGCGGACATTGCCGTGCTCGACAAGAACGTGTACATTGCGACCGTCAGCGAAGGCGGAAAGCTTGAACTCGAGTTGCGCGTGAAGAATGGACGCGGTTACGTGGCTGCGGATCGCAACTTCGACGAAGACCTGCCGATAGGCTATATCCCGATTGACTCGACACATTCGCCGGTGCGCAAGGTGAATTATTCGGTTGAGGCCGCGCGTTTGGGCCAGATGACCGATTACGAAAAGCTGACGCTCGACGTGTGGACCAACGCCGCTATCACGCCGCAGGATGCAATCGGCCTGGCCGCAAAGCTCGTCAAGGACCACATGAGCATCTTCATCAACTTCGAGGAGACACCGGAAATCGCCGAGGAGGCCGCGGAGAACTACAACGATCCGCGCCTGGAGTATCTCGACCGCTCGGTTGAGGAACTCGAGCTTTCGGTCCGCTCGTATAATTGCTTGAAGAACGCCAACATCCAAAATTTGCGCGAACTCGTTCAGAAGACCGAGTCCGAAATGCTGAAGACAAAAAATTTCGGACGCAAGTCGCTGAACGAAATCAAAGACATCCTGGTGAAGATGGGGCTTAGTCTCGGCATGAAGTTTGACGAGCACGGCCGAATCATTTGGCCGCCGCTGCCGAGCCAGACGGCTCTTCCGCCGGCTGAAGCTGAAGCGCCGACGCTGTAAGACTTACGAACGGCAATGGGGGGCGCGCGCCTGCGCGTCCCTTCGCCGACTCAAAACGGATTGGGACAATGAGACACCTGAATGCAGGGAGTAAATTAGGAAAGCAGCCGGCTCATCGCCGCGCCGTCTTGCGCAATCTCGTCACGAATCTGGTGGAGAAAGAGCGCATTCAGACGACCATACGCCGCGCGAAGACGATTCGGCCTTTGGCGGAGCGACTTATCACGCTGGGCAAGCGCGATTCGTTGCATGCACGCCGGCAGGCCGCGGCGTTTTTATTGACGCCCGTCGCCACTAAGAAGCTTTTCGCAGATTTGGCGCCCCGCTTTGCGGACCGCAACGGCGGCTATACGCGCATCATCCATTCTGGGTGGCGGATCGGCGATGGGGCGGAATTGGCCATTATTGAATTCATCGGCTCCGAACTGAAGAAAAAAGAGAAGAAGTCCCGCAAGAAGGCCGAGGAGGCTCCAGAGGAGCAAGAAGAGAAGGAAGCAGAAGCAAACTCCTAACGTATTTCTCGGTTTATCGAGATCAAAACGGCCCGGACGCGTTAACGCGTTCGGGCCGCTTGCGTTTGCGATGGAGACTAGGCTGCCGTGCTCGTTCGCCTTCGGCGAGAGAGAGCGAAGATCAGTGCGAGCAGTATGAGCGCGATTGCGCCACCTGTCGTATCCAACAAAACGTCTCCGACCGCAGGCGTCCGGCCAGCTACGAAACGCTGGTGGAATTCATCCAATGAGGCATAAGACGCGACGGCGAGCAGGGTGATCGCCATCCAAGCGAACCGTATTCCGTTGCGGCCCGCACGAATGCCTCGCAGGACCAGAAGACTGAAGATAAAGTATTCCGTGAAGTGCCCGCTCTTTCTTATGAAGAAGTGCATTCGCTTTAGCGATTGCGTCGAGGCATACGGGAATAGCCAGTGGAGCAGTGGAATGATAAATCGCCCGGTGTCATCTGAGGTGAAGGCGTGCGTCGAAAATACAGAGATCACGATGGCCCAGAGAATTACGGGCAGCCAGCTCTTGATCCAGCCAATGCGCGGATTTTGCTCCTGCGTTTGCGCCTGCATCCGATGTCCGTGATCTAGGCCTATTCCAGGCGGTAATTCGGAGCTTCGCGAGTAATGATTACGTCATGAACATGGCTCTCGCGCAATCCGGCGGAAGATATACGGATGAAGCGGCTCTTTTCCTGGAGCTCTTTCAAATTGGAGGCGCCACAGTAGCCCATGCCGCTGCGTAGACCACCCACGAGTTGGTCTACGAGTCCCGACAGCGGTCCTTTGTATGGCACCTGGCCTTCGATCCCTTCCGGCACAGATTTGCCCCGCTCGGTGCCTTCCTGGGCGTACCGGTCCGCCGAACCTGCTTCCATGGCTCCGATAGAACCCATTCCCCGATAGCTCTTGAACGTGCGGCCCTGATACAGAATCGTCTCGCCGGGTGATTCCTCGGTTCCGGCAAAAAGGCTACCGATCATGACGACTGAAGCGCCCGCTGCGATCGCCTTCGTAATGTCGCCCGAGAACTTAATCCCGCCGTCTGCGATGACCGGAACGCCAGTACCTCTGGCGGCCTTCGAGCATTCAGCTATCGCAGTGATCTGGGGTACACCCGCGCCGGTGACCACGCGCGTAGTGCAAATCGAGCCTGGGCCGATGCCTACTTTCAATCCGTCGATTCCTAATGAAATCAGATCGCGCGCCGCATCTGCCGTAGCCACGTTGCCAGCAAGCACCTGCATTTCCGGCAGCTTGCTTTTTACGGCACGGATTGCATCCATAACTCGCGTAGTGTGACCGTGGGCAGTATCAAGGGCGATCACGTCCACTTTTTCATTCGCCATTTCCTGCGCACGCTCGAGAAAATCTCCCGTTGCTCCGATTGCCGCTCCAACGCGCAGCCGGCCATGCTCGTCTTTGGCAGCATTTGGGAAATCCATTTTTTTCTGGATGTCCTTGACGGTGATCAGGCCTTTCAGGTTGTAATCCTTGTCGACGACGAGCAGTTTCTCAATGCGGTGCTGCTGGAGGATCTTTTCAGCCTCTTCGAGCGTGGTTCCTACGGGAACCGTCACGAGTTGGTCTTTCGTCATGATGTTTCCGACGGGCTGGTCGAGATTGCGCTCGAATCGCAGGTCGCGGTTGGTGAGGATGCCGACGAGCTTCGCGCCGCGCGTCACCGGAAGGCCCGAGACTTTGTACTTATTCATGATGTCGAGCGACTGGCGAACGGAAATATCGGGCGAAATCGTGACCGGATCGACGATCATGCCGCTTTCCGAACGTTTTACGCGGTCTACTTCTTCGGCCTGTTTGTCGATCGGCATGTTGCGATGAATAAAACCGATGCCGCCCTGGCGAGCGATGGCAATGGCGAGCCGCCCGTCCGTGACCGTGTCCATCGCGGCGGCGATGATAGGGATGTTCAGCGAGATTTTGCGCGAGAGGCATGTGCGCGTGTCCGCCTGCGCCGGTAATATTGAGCTCTTTCCGGGCAGAAGCAGCACATCGTCAAAGGTCAACCCCTCGGGTATGGCGCCATCAATCATCGTCTCTCCTGTCGATCACTCTGGCCCTCATTTCGATGTCCGAAGACACAAAAAGCCCGGCGCGGATTGCCGGGCTTAAAGAATTTAGAATCCGGGGATGACGGCCATGAAGCATCTTCAATTCTAGGCACATGCCGCAGCGAAATCAAGAAGACGGATCATCTCTTCCTTTCTTTCGTCCGCGTGCGGTGACGCATGGAGGACTCGCTCCCATTCTCACTGCATTTGTTTTGTATGCCGCTGAGAACGTGAGCGCCCCGGTCGAGCGGCTGTACAACCGGGATGCTAGGATGCGACTCGTGCTGGAGTTTTCTTTTCGTACGTACCCATCAATTCGGCCTCTTCGATGATCTCGTGCTCCATTGCACGCTGGACCTCCTTCGTATCGGCGCCCGGAGGAAGATCCAGTATTCGTTTGAGCGCATAGAATCGCGCGAAATAGCGGTGAACGCCGGAGGGAGGACACGGTCCGGTATAGCCCAGCGTCCCTTCCGAATTCTTCCCTTGGAGTCCGTATTGAGCGATTTCCGGCATGCCTTCTTTCGAGATGTTCTCGTTTAGGCCTCTTACACCGGCAGGGATGTTGTAGACCAGCCAATGGGTAAAGCCATCTTTCATAGGGGCATCTGGATCGTGCAGGATCAGGACGAACGATTTTGCTTCTTTCGGCGTGTCATACCATGAAAAATCTGGAGAGATATTTTCGCCGTCGCAGCCAAACCGCCGCGGCATTGTCTGGCCTTCTTCGTACGCGGTGCTTTTTAAGCGCATTGGGTACCTCCAAGCGATAGGGTGCCCGTCGGACCCCCCGGGCGGGAATCAGGATTTTCCCCACACGGCTGCCCTCGGCAACCAAAATCTCAGAAGTGGCTCGACCGCGATCCAGAGTCGATTCGCATGCGCGTGAGCGATGAATACTTTCCAATCGTGCGGCCAAATGGCGGCGGCACGATCTACCAATGGCATTTGGGTTGGTACGTCTCGGCTCACCAGGTAGCGAAGAAGTTCGGTCATGACGCCATGTTTGACTGGCTCATGCGTCGAACGCCGGACGACGAGAAATTGCTCGTGGCGTGCTGGCTGCACGATAAAGCGCTGGTGCAGGACCTTCTGAGTCGCAATCCCAATCTGGCGGCACAATTGAGGCCGGCCGGAAAGCGTCATGTGGCTCATGCCGCACGAACCAACGATCTGGAGGCCCTGAAGTTAATGTTGGCTGCCGGCCTTCCCGTAAATGAACGCACCCAACATGGCGCCACGGCGTTGCACTGGGCGGCGTACCACGGGAATGTAAGCATGATCGACGAGATTTTGCGTTGCTCACCGCTTCTCGAAGCCGTCGACAGTGATTTTAATGGCACGCCGCTCGGTTGGGCCACACATGCTTCAAAAGAAGCGGATGACGACGAGCGTTTTTGTTGAGGTGGCGCGCATGCTGCTGGACGCTGGAGCCAAGCTTCCTGCCCGGGCAGAAGGCTCCTCTGCTTTGATCGAGGAGCTTCGGCGGCGAGGGGTGCCCGCCTCCTGTTGAAGTGGATCGAAAACGAACCGGTCCTGCGACCACGTTAGCCGAGAACTTTGCGTATCGATTCTCAAGACCTTATCGCGTGCAAGAATTTCGTTCAGGGCATGGGAGAAAGTATGTATTTCGTCACGCCGAGGATTTGTGCTAACCACATCATGATATTGTCGTTAGAGAGGTTCGAGGGCGGATCTGACAGGGTTCAAAGGCTTCTCGCCACCGACAGATGTGTAAGGTCAGCGTAATCGTTCCGAACTACAACCACGCTCGGTATTTGCCGAGGCGAATAGAGAGTATTCTGCGCCAATCCTTTCAGGATTTTGAGCTAATCCTGCTGGACGATTGTTCGACCGACGAGAGCCGCTCAGTGCTCTCGCGTTATGCGGATGATCCGCGAGTGCGGCTCGGGTTCAACGATGCGAATTCGGGGAGCACGTTTAAGCAGTGGAACAAAGGCGTCCGAATGGCGAAGGGTGAATATGTGTGGATCGCCGAGTCAGATGATTACGCGGATGAGAAATTGCTTGGAACCCTTGTCAGGGCTCTCGATCGAGATGAACACATAGTGTTTGCATACTGCCGGTCGTGGCACGTGGACGCTGACGGCGTGGTCAGTGGTTCGGGCGACCGGCACCTCGATGTCCTTGATGCGCAATTGTGGGCCGCCGATTTCGTAATGGATGGGCGCGAGCATTGCCGAAAATATTCGCTGCGCTCGCCAGTGATTGGAAATGCGAGTGGTGCGGTATTTCGCAAATCAGCTTACGAGAACGTCGGTGGCGCCGATGAAAGCCTGCGGCTCTGTGGCGATTGGAAACTGTGGGCGGCGATGGCGCTCACTGGACCAGTCGCCTATGCAAATGCTCGGTTAAATTATTTTCGATACCACTCGCCAACGGTCCGGAGCGCAACAGCCTTCGATGGACGCGACGTGATTGAGAAGCTCCTTGTACTCCGATGGATTTTGGATCAAGTTGGCGCCGATGATGTGGACGTCCAGCATGCGTGCGAGGAGGCCGCAAACCATTGGGTCCCGGCTGTGATGAGCTTGAAAATGTCCGTGGGCGCGAAGCGCGCTATCTGGCGGCTGGTCAAGGCATTTGATCGCCATCCCATGATGCGTCTGGGCCGGCCCGGCACTTCGGCCGTTCGACGTAAGTTGGCAAAGCAATGGCGCGCACTGCGGCTCGCGTTGCGGCTTCTGGATGCTCGGCGGCGTGTCGCCTCGTGAAATGATGCGTGACGCGATTGTTTTCTCGACGTGGTCGTGGGAGATGTTCAATGTTCCCGAGCGGATCGCGCTGGCGCTAGCGACGCGAGGAGGCCGCGTGCTCTACTGCGAGATGCCGGCCTCCCGATTTAAAAAGAAGGGCGGATCGATCGGAGAAGTCGCCAACGGAATTCATGGATTTCGCCCGGAGTTTTGGGGAGCGAAGTTGAATGTTTTTTCGCCGACTCGCACAGTGCAGTGGCGGATGGTGGCGCGGCAGGTGCTTCGGGAGTCGGATGCACTGGGATTAAAGGATCCGATTTTTATTTATTCGCACGTCAAATCCATTGAGCCGCTTTGCGGGGCGATGAGGGGCCGCGGGCTACCTGTGGTACATATATGCATGGATTACCCGGAACCGTATCAATACACGCAAATTGGGCTCGCGGACCTGACCTTAGTGATTCCAAAGAC
>JBOGMU010000060.1:0-4281 GCA_050746865.1 Candidatus Acidiferrales bacterium | reverse complement strand
CCACGCGGCCATCATGCAAATCTCTTACGCCTTCGCGGATAGCTGAGAGATGCCGCTCCTCTTCCTCTACATAGACTTTAAGCGCATCCGCCGCCAGTGACGAACGGCTGCGCGACGTGGCGTCGGCAAGTTTATTCAGTCTCTTCTTTAGGCGAGACGGGATGCGCACAGTGACGGTTGTTGTCGCGCTCATAACCACATCCTACAGCGAAACACCCCGGCACGACAGGCGAAAGCAGAAGCCGACGACGCAAAAAAAACGCCCGATCTTTCGATCGGGCGCCTCTTCAAATCAGTGACCCACCCCGGGTCGCCATCTTCCTTGCTGCTATTGCGCAACCATCACGTGCCTTCGTTCCAGGAGGCCAGATAGTGCTCCTGCTCGGCGGTGAGCTTATCGATCTGGAAGCCCATCGAATCGAGCTTGAGCTTGGCGATTTGCTGGTCGAGGTGCTCGGGAACCGCATACACCTGATTCTTCAGTTCCTTTGCGTTCTTCACCATGTATTCCGCGGCAAAAGCCTGGTTGGCAAAGCTCATATCCATCACGGCGGCCGGATGTCCTTCGGCGGCTGCTAGGTTGATGAGGCGGCCATCGCCCAGTAAATAGACCTTCCGGCCGTCCTTCATGTCGTATTCGTCGACGAAAGGCCGCACTTCCCTCTTGCCGCTGGACTGCTTTTCGAGCGCTGGGATATCGATCTCGACGTTGAAATGGCCGGAGTTGCTGACGACGGCGCCGTCCTTCATGCGCGTAAAATGATCGCCGGAGATCACGCTCTTGTTGCCGGTGACGGTGATGAAAACATCGCCTATTTTTGCGGCTTCGTTCATCGGCATCACGCGGAAGCCGTCCATCACGGCCTCGATGGCCTTCGTCGGATTGATTTCGGTGACGATCACGTCCGCGCCGTGGCCTTTGGCGCGCATCGCGACGCCGCGTCCGCACCAGCCGTAGCCAGCGACCACCACGCGAAGGCCGGCGAGAAGCAGGTTCGTGGCGCGAATCACGCCGTCGAGCGTCGATTGGCCCGTGCCGTAGCGATTATCGAAAAAGTGCTTCGTGAGCGCGTCGTTTACGGCGATCACGGGAAATTTCAGCGTGCCGTCCTTCGCCATCGCGCGAAGACGAATCACGCCGGTCGTCGTCTCTTCGGTGCCGCCGATTACGTTTGAGAGCAGGTCCGTTCGCTTCGTCAGCAATTGGGTAACGAGATCGGCGCCGTCGTCCATCGTGATCTGCGGCTTGTGATCGAGCGCGGCGCTGATGTGCTGATAATAGGTGTCGTTATCTTCGCCCTTGATGGCGTACGTGGGAATGCCGTAATCCTTCACGAGTGACGCCGCAACTTCGTCCTGCGTGGAAAGCGGATTCGACGCGCAAAGAACCACGTCCGCGCCTCCGTCGCGTAGCGTGATGCCGAGATTGGCCGTCTCGCTGGTGACGTGCAGGCAGGCCGAGATGCGAATGCCTTTGAGCGGCTGATCCTTGATGAATTGCTTGCGAATGAGCTGAAGAACGGGCATGTGCTGATTTGCCCATTCGATGCGGTTCTTGCCTTTCGCGGCAAGACCGATGTCCTTCACGTCTCCTGCTAGTTTTGTTGCGGTTTCCACTATGTTGCTCCTCTTGTATGTCCCGAATCTGCGATTTTTTGGCCGATTGCAAAGAGAGATTCTTCGGGCCGGATTGTCCGGCCCTCAGAACGACGAATTCAATTAACGGGACGCCACGGCTGCGCCGCGGGAATCGGCAGCCTTGCGGAGCGCGTCCGCCTTGTCGGTGCGTTCCCATGTGAAGCCGGGGCCGGTGCGTCCGAAATGGCCGTATGCGGCTGTCGGACGATAAATCGGCTTGCGAAGGTCGAGCGTCTCGATGATGCCCTTCGGCGTGAGCTTGAAAGACTCGCGAATCAGCTCGGTGATTTGCGCGTCGGGAATCGTGCCGGTCCCAAAGGTCTGCGTCATCACGGAAACGGGATCGGCAACGCCGATTGCGTAGGCAAATTGCACTTCCAGTTTGCGCGCAAGGCCCGCGGCAACGATGTTCTTTGCAACGTAACGCGCCATGTAGCATGCCGAGCGATCGACTTTCGACGGATCCTTGCCCGAAAACGCGCCGCCCCCGTGGCGTCCGTAGCCGCCGTAGGTGTCCACGATGATTTTGCGTCCGGTGAGGCCCGCATCGCCCATCGGTCCGCCGGTAACGAAGCGGCCGGTCGGATTCACGTGGATTTTCGTCTGCTTATCGAACATGCGCTCGGGAATGATCGGCTTGATCACCTTCTCGATGATCGCGTCGCGCAGATCGCTGTGCGTCACGTCGTCGCTATGCTGCGTGGAAATCACCACGCAATCCACGCGCGCCGGGCGCCCGTCAATATATTCAATAGAAACCTGGGATTTGCCGTCAGGCCGCAGGAAGTCTACGACGTTCTTCTTCCGCACCTCGGAGAGTTTCAGGCAAAGCTGATGCGCCAATTGGATTGGCATGGGCATCAGTTCGGGCGTTTCATCGCACGCATAGCCGAACATGAGCCCCTGGTCGCCAGCGCCGCCCGTATCGACGCCCATCGCAATATCGGGCGACTGCTTCTTGATCGACGAAATAACGCCGCAAGTGTCGGCATCAAAACCATACTTCGCGCGGGTGTAGCCGACGCCGCGGACAACGTCGCGCGCTACGTCGGCAAAGTCAACAAAGGTCGTGGTCGTAATTTCACCCGCAACCATGACAAGCCCCGTCGTAACAAGAGTTTCGCAGGCGACGCGCCCCATGGGGTCGTCCTTCATGACGGCGTCCAAAATTGCGTCAGATATTTGGTCAGCTATTTTATCGGGGTGGCCCTCGGTGACGGACTCCGAGGTGAACAGGAACTTCTCATCGGCATGCGCCAAGACAGTCTCCTCCAGCGATTTACAAGATGGCAGTTAGCGGCTAATCGCGGTTCTGGATTGCAATTCAGCTTCCCATGCTAAAGGAGGCGACAAATCGTGTCAATCTTCAGCATTAAAAGGCCTTAAATCGATCTTGAAGGGAGGTTAACAGCGTCCGAACTGCCACACGCACGGACTTTTGGGTAAACATTTTCCATTCTTTTAGAAATGAGCAGTCCGTCAAACGTCAAATATGCTCCACTTACGGCAGCGAAACGCTGCAACTACCTCGTCAACTTAGCCCACTAAGTGCCCTTGTGCAGCCAAATTTGGCGCACTTAGCGCCTTAAAAATCGTCATTAATTGCTGAAGCTGCGCAGGGCCGACGCCTCGTCAGCCTGGACGTCGAAAATCGTGAAAAGCCGCGTGATCTGGACGATGTCACGCACGCGCCGAGTGAGGTTGAGGAGTTTCAGCTCGCCTTTGGCGCTTTCGACGGTACCATGGGCGACGACAAGTTCGCCGATCCCGGAGCTATCGATGTAATCCACGTCTTCCAAATTGAGGATGATTTTTGCGTGCCCCTGCTGGACCAACTCTTTTATCGTGCGGCGGAGGACAGCGCTGCTCTCGCCGAGCGTGATTCGGCCACTGAAGTCCACTACGGAGACATCTCCAACCTGACGGCACGTGCCGCGCAGAATCATGGAATTTTCACCGATAGGAAATCTATGCCCGGCCCGACGCCGGAACGCTCTGCGGCAACTTCTTAGCCATAACGATCTCGGCGCCGCCCTTTGGGCCCCGCTGCACAGAGAACTCGTCCATAAACGCCTTGATCAGGAAGATTCCCCGTCCCGATGTGCGCAAAATGTTTTCTTCGGCCAAAGGATCGGGCACTTGAGAGAGATCAAACCCCGGGCCTTCGTCCGTGACGTGAACGACCATCTTTTCGCCTTCAAATTCGACCGTGAGGACGATTTTCTTTTCGCGCTGCTGAGAGTTCCCGTAGTTATAGGCGTTGATCACGCCTTCGCGCACAGCCATCCCGATCTTGTGAACATCGTCCTCGTCAAAGCCACTGGCTTCGGCGACGCGCTTCACGATGCTTTCGGCGAGATCGATGCTCTCAATGAGCGTTTCTAGCGTGACCTCGAGACTTTGTGTAGTAGCCACAGGCGTTGCGGGTCGCCCAACCGGGGAAACCGAACAATGGTTATCATAGGCCCCGTTGGACGTCAATTCAACTTCGCGCCAGAGTTCAGCCGTCCCCTCTCTGCGTCCACATCCTACGAGCCGCGGAGCCTTCGGATGTAGGGAACTTCTTACAAGGTTCCCGATTGCGGCAAAAGCCCGGTGCCTATACGATTACAACGATGCCCTTTACAAAGCTGTTTGAGTTTT
>JBOGMU010000059.1:0-2542 GCA_050746865.1 Candidatus Acidiferrales bacterium | reverse complement strand
ATCGTGACGTCTGGGCTGGCAAAGAACATTCGGCGTGGCGCATGAAAGATGCGGAGGGAGCACTCGTGGATGAAGACCGCTATCCGCCTGAATGGGCGGCGATGGGGTTCCTCTGCTACAACTCGCCTTATCGCGATCTCGTGAGACAGCAGGTGGAAGAAATCCTGGAATACGACATCGATGGCTTTCATTTCGACATGCTGTGGTTCGGGCATTCCGGCAAAGTTTGCTATTGCGACTACTGTCGGCCGCTGTTTAAAAAAGAGTACGGGATCGAAATGCCGGACCAGCCCGTCTGGAACGACGCATGGCGTAAATTTTTGCAGTTTCGATACGACTCGAACGCGCGCTTTTGCGAGGAGTTGAACCAGGTAATCCGCCGTAAGCGGCCTGATGTGTCCGTCATGTACAACTATCACGGCACGCCGCCAAACTCATGGCAGGAAGGCATGCTCCCAGTCAGGCATCGCCTGATTAGCGATTACGGAACGGGCGAAGGATATCCAATGAGGTTCGGTCATCACTATGCCAGTTTCATGTCTTGCTTCCTATCGAACTTAGAGCCAGGTACACCGTGGCAAGGAGTAACTTCGCGCTATACGCGCAACATGAACGACAAGACCGTTCGACCCCTGGCTGATATGAGTTACGAAATGATGACGTACCTTTCTCATGGCGGCATGCCGCTCATTGTGGACACGCCGGGCGACGATGGGAACACTCTCGATCCCGTAGCCTACGAACGCATGGGCGCGTTATTCCGGGAAGTAAAGCAAAAATCGGAATATTTCGGACATGAGCCACTGCGGCAGGTAGGACTCTACTTCTCAGCCAAAACCCGTGACTGGTATGGCCGCGAAGATCCGCAGAGGTACTTTCCATCTTTTATCGGAGCACATCGGATACTGGTTGAATCGCACATTCCGGTTGCTTTTCTTTTCGATGAGAACGTGACTTTGGAGCGGTTGAAGCAATTTCCGCTCATCTTCTTGTCCAATACGGCGATCATAAGCGATGCGGAAGCAAACCTGTTTCGCCGCTACGTGGACGAGGGTGGACGTCTGCTGGCAACCTTCGATACGAGCCGCTTTGATGAGTATGGAAAAGAGCGTGGCAATTTCGCCCTAGCCGATTTGTTCGGAGTACGGTACGCCGGAAAAACCGAGTTCAAGGCCAACTACTTCCGCATGCCAGAAGGCTTCGGGAGCCAAGGCTTCCGGCCCGACTGGGACATCTTTCTGTACGGACCGAACAACGTCGTTGAAGCCAAGGAAGGGTCCACTTATGGCGAGCTGAAATTGGCGTTTCACGATCGCGGTCCTCACACCCATGTGGGACACGCGCCGCAAAATTCGCCATGGAAGACGGTGGGTCCAGGTTTGGTGCGGCGGCGCTTCGGCCATGGTGAAACGGCATATCTGCCCTTCTCCGCTGAAGCAATGTATATGAGCGATTCGCCACTGCCCGAGCACCGGATGTTTCTACGAAACGTGATTAGCGGCCTGCTGCCGCCGCCCGCCATCTCGGTATCCGCGCCGCTAAACATAGAAAGCGTCATTACCTTCGATCGATCCCGCAACCGGCATGTTGTCCACTTCATCGGCTTCGTCGGACTGCGCGATGCCCATTCCACGTCAACCAATCTTTCGTTGGTTCCGCTTATGGAAGAAACGTGGCGCTATCGAGCGAGAGTACGGCTTCGTTCGCCGGTTCGGAATGCCTCGGCCGCCACGCCGGCAACGGAAGTCCGTATACAAGGAAACACAGTCGAGATCGACACGGCTCAAGTTCATGAAGCCTTAGTCATCGAGGTATAGAACGTCTGGACCTAAGATCATGCCATCTGAAGGCCATGCCATATATAATAAATTATGCCTGAGCATTTCCTGACGCCCGTAACCCGCACCACGCTCACCGCGGATATCTGTCATAAACTCGTTTCTCATCTCATCCGCGGCGATTGGGCGGAAGGAGACCGGATTCCTCCCGAACGGGAACTCTGTCAACGGCTGGGAGTCGGGAGAGCATCCTTAAGGGAAGCTCTGAAGGCGCTGGAGATTATGGGCATGATCGAAACGCGTCTGGGCGAAGGTACGTTCGTGTGCGGGCGATCGGAGTTCTTCTCACGGCCGCTGCTGTGGGCAATTACCGGCAGCGCCAAAAGCGACGCTCATGAATTGGTAGAGGCCCGTACACTCATAGAGATAGATGCAGCCCGTCTCGCGGCGGAGAGGGCAACGCCCGAGGACATGAGGCTGATCGGAAAACACCTGGATGAAATGGAGACGGCAATCGATGACACGCCGGCGTTTCTCGAGGCTGACCTAAATTTCCACCTCGCCGTGGCAAACGCCGCGCATAATCGGATTTTGTCCAACGCGCTCTCTCTCATCCGTAATCTGATGCGGCAATGGATCGCGCAGACATTGCCGAAAGAAGGCGCTTCGATCGACGCTCTCAGCGATCACAATAAGATTTTCACCGCGATTGCGAAGCGGAACCCGGCTGCCGCCCGGAGCGCAATGCAAGCTCACCTTGAGAC
>JBOGMU010000058.1:0-3224 GCA_050746865.1 Candidatus Acidiferrales bacterium | reverse complement strand
ACGGTGAATCGCGTAAAGGAAAAACTGCGCGCGTACGCGTTCATAGAGGTTGTCGCGCGTCCGCCGGAATTCATCGAGCTGGCGGCATTCGGCCAGCAGCGTGTCCGCGTCCACAGCCCGGCAGAACGCATCGAGGGAGTGGTTCCGCACCTCCGGCTCGTTCGCAAGAATGATGCGGACCAGCCCGCTCATCAACGATGTTCAGCTCCGCGCGATTCCATGCCGCGCAGAGCGAGCGCTTCCACAACCTGTGAAAGCACCTCCACCCGGTCGCATCCGTTCAATGCGAGCGCGAGCTGTGCGCGCAACAATCCGTATTTCACCCCAACGTCATACCGCCGGCCAGGACTGTCGAGCGCGAGATATTGCTCGTGGGAGGCCGCTTCCGCGAGCGCAGCCGAAAGCGTCGCCGCCTGGTGTTCCGCGAGCAGCCGCCCCAGAATCTCAATCACCGTTGGCGTCAGCACGTGCATTCCGAAGAAGCACAGATAATGCCCAACGCGCAGGCCGGACACAATGAGTTTCTGCTCGGCTTCGGTGGGCGTCGGCTTTTCGATCACGGTTTCTATACGATAGAGGTCCTCGCTGCCGGAAAGTCTCTGTCCGCCAACCGCTCCGTAGTGCGGCAGCAGGTTCTCGCGCGTCGCCTGAACCGCCGAAACCGCGCAGGTCTGTTCTTCCGCCACCCGCACCAGGTGTTGCGCGCAGCTTTCTCCGTTCAGGCCGACGTAGAGATGATCGCCTACCAGGTGCAGAAATGGGTCTTGTTTTATGAAATCTTTCGCGCAATACAACGCGTGTCCATAGCCGCGCAATTCGCGCTGTTGCACAAACCGCGTCATGCCGGCACGGTCGGCCGCCGCCTGCGCGTAAGCTGCTTCATCGCCCGGCGCGACCACAATGCAGATCTCATCGACCTTGGCCGTCAAAACCTCTTCGATGATGATCCGTAGCACGGATTTTTCCGCCCCGTCGCGGTCGATCAGCGTCTGCAAAGGCAGCGTCCGCTGGTTCTTTCCCGCTGCGGTAATGACGGCTTTTCGGATTCGCATGTCGCGTTCAAGCTACGTCGGCTCTCAACCTGTAATTGTACAAAGAGACGTGCGGCATGCTCGTAAATCGCCGATCCCAACGCAAAGCCGCAAGTGCTGATAGTTTTCGCGTCTGCCGCCGAAATATCCTTCGGGAGGCAGATGAACGAGAAATTCTTATACTTCAGCCGGAGGGTTCCTCTTGCGTTCAATCTCAGCTGACATTTGAACGATTGCAGCCATATCCAACGAATTACTCAATGTCTCCGCTCGTTCCTTGAAAGCGCGGAACCGGTCCGTCTGCGCCAGCTTGTAAACATCGCTTCTGTGATTGATGATCGTGAACCGCATGGCTTCCTGAAGCTGATTCAAATAACGAGACGCCTCGACATACCCTTTGGATACCTGTTGACGAATGGGCGCTCCCGTCGTTGCGTACACGTCTGGATTGTTTCGCTGGGTCTGCATCGCTACTACGGTGGAGGTGAAAAGGAGGTTGAAGAATCGGAAGAACGCATACGTGTCTATGACAGTAGTAATCCGGGCCAGACACGTGTAGCATTTCTGCCGTAATTCGTCTGGGATGCTTTCGTTGCGTCCCCACGCAAAAATCTCGTTGAGCCAGAGCAAAGCGGTTTCCAGCGGCTCAATGGCGTCGGTTGTGTAGACGGCCAAGAACCACTCGCTAACTTCCTTGGCTTCCTGATTCCGCAGGTTTAGGTCGAGCAATTCTCGCTCGTGACGATGGCTTTCCTCTTGCCTCTTGTGATTGTGGAGGTTCGTCAAAAAGACTGCCAGAATCGCGGATCCGGCCCCGATCACACCGGGCACCGCGATCCGCAGAAGCTCAACCCATCCGCCTGCGCCTGCCTTGCTTTCAACCACAACTCTGATGGGCTGGCTTCGGATGCTTGCCCCGTTTCCGGGTGGCTGCGCGAGCAGAGTGTTAAGCTCCAATCAGGAACAACAATATGCCATGACCGAGAAACCGTCTGGTCGACCGATTGTGTTAGCCGCAGTGCTGGGCATCGCGGCGTGTATTCGATTGGCCATGCGTCAGCAAAGATATTGCTGGTCCCGTCTTTCTGAGCCTGTTCCTTGAATACTCACTCCAACGCCTCCGGCTTCAATTGAATTCCCGTTTCCCCGGCCGTCTTCTTCTCCACATATTTCCGGACCCACGCTTCCCAACTCCGCCCGGCTGCCGTGTCGCGCCCCGTAAAAGCCAGCGCCGCGATATCGGCGTACGGGATCGTGATGTTTCCCGCGTTATCCGCTGGCATCACGCGCACAACCGACTCCGCCAGTGTCTTGCCGGGCCTACGGTCGAACAAATAGCCTTCCACCCGCGCGCCGTCCTTCTTCGTGATTGTGACATCGCCGCGGTACGCAAACGCCTGTTCGAGCGCCTCGCGGATCTCGTCTTCGGTGGCAAACTCTGGGATCCAACCCTCGAGCCGCTCCGGAGCCGTCACACACGCTCCTCAACGGACGAAGGCTCGAAAGTCTGCAACTGCACAAGCTGCCGGTGCAGCGGCGTAACCGGCTCGGCCAGCGTTGCCAGGGCCTCTTTATCCGGATGGCTGGTGAACAGGGTTGCCCGTATTGTCGCCAGAAATCCTTTCAGCGAGCCGAAAGTGTAATTCAGTGCCGAGGCCTCATATCCGCTGTGAACCATGCAGTTCGCACAGCGTGGATTACCGGATTCCGCGCCGTATTCCTGCCACGCCGTCGCTTCCATCAATTCCTGAAAGGTATCGGCGTACCCGTCCTGCAGCAGATAGCACGGTTTCTGCCAGCCGAAAAGCGTGTAAGTCGGCATGCCCCAAGGGGTGCAGGAAAACTCCCGCTTGCCCATCAGAAACTCCAGAAACAGCATTGACTGGTTGAAGCGCCATTCGCGCTTGCGGTTCGACAGGATCGCGGAAAAGAGCCGCTGCGTTCGCGTCCGCCCCAGAAAATGCCGCTGGTCGGGGGCTTTATCGTAAGCGTAGCCGGGCGACAGCATCATATCTTTCACGCCCAGTTCCATCATTTCGTCAAAGAACTCCCGCACGCTGTTCGGATCGGTCCCGTCGAACAGCGTGGTATTGGTCGTTACGCGAAAGCCGCGCTCCAGCGCCGCGTTGATTCCCCTCACCGCGATGTCGTACCCGCCCTCGCGGCACACCGAAAAATCGTGATGCTCGCGCT
>JBOGMU010000057.1:0-8863 GCA_050746865.1 Candidatus Acidiferrales bacterium | reverse complement strand
CCTGGTACCCGAGTGAGATTTTCTTTCTGTGCGCGATTCCGTTTGCTTATCTGGCGGTTGCCTATGTAGCAGCCGACCCGCCTTTCAGGTCGGGCGCTCCTGTTTTTGACTTTGGGTTCGGGTCTGCTTCCGTCGCGACCGGCTTTGTTTTCAGCCGGTCAGCACGCAAACGGCTCTCATGATCGCGGAGCCACTCGGATTGAGCGAACGAAATCGAGCAATCGACTCGTATTACAAGTCGGGCTCGCTCTTGTTTTGGATTGGGCTAGTGGATATGTCGCGTCTTGCGGCCCACGTAATCCATCAGCAGGTACTGCCCGAGTGTATAAGGGGTCGTGAAGTAAGCCTTGCCGCGGCATAGCTCCGTAATTTTTTGTACGAAATGAACGAGGCTGTAGTCGCTCGCCAGCATGAAAGTATTGATCAAAATTCCGGCGCGCTTGCACTTGGCGACTTCCTCGATTGTCTGCGTCACGACCAGCGGATCGAGTCCGAATGCGTTCTTGTAAATCCGGCCGTCGTCGAGCGTCAGCGCCGAAGGCTTTCCATCCGTAATCATCACGATCTGGCGCATATCCTTTTTTTGCCGCGCCAGAATGCGCTGAGCCATGCGTAGCCCTTCGCGCGTATTTGTGTAATAGGGACCCACCTGCACGCGCGCCAGTTGCCCAAGCGGAATTTCCTCCGCGCTGTCGTGGAAAAGAACGCAATGCAGCGAATCGCCTGGATATTGCGTGCGAATCAGGTGCGACAGCGCGAGCGCCACGCGCTTGGCCGGTGTGAAGCGGTCTTCGCCATAAAGAATCATGCTGTGGCTGCAATCGAGCATCAGCACTGTGGCGCAGGAGCTTTGATATTCGCATTGGTGCACCATCAGGTCCGGATAATCGAGATCGATTGGCAGGCCGAGGCCGTTGCGCTGGACGGCATTAAAAAGCGTCGCGCTGATGTCCATGTTGAGTGTGTCGCCGAACTCGTAAGGCTTTGAAATACCGCCCGATTCGACGCCGGTCGCCAGATCGCGCGTGTCGTGGCGTCCAAAGCTGCTCTTGCCTAGGCCCGCCAGCAGATCCTTAAGCGTCTTAAAGCCCAGAAAATCGAGCGCCTTGTCCGTAATCTCAAAGCGCGCATCGACGTTCTGCTGTTCCTGTTGTTGCGCGCGGCCGATTTGCCCAGGCGTTTGCGAAGGGGGCGGAGTAACGCGCGCGTTCTGCTGTTGCGTGATGAAGCCTTCTTCCTCCATGCGCTGAATGATCTGCTCGATCAGATCGCGCAACTCTTTATTCTGCGAGAGATCGGGATTCTGGAGCATTTGCTCCATCATTTCTGGTGGAACTAGGTCACCCTCTTGCAGCGCCCGCAGAATCGCCTCGCGGAGCTGCTCCATATGCTGCTCGCGGGCGCGCTCCATATCCATTTCGTAGATGCCGTATTGCGATTCGAAGCCACTCTGGAGGAAAAAGTCCGAAAGCCGGCTCATCAATTCGTGCAAATCGATATCGCCGGCGGCCTCAGGAGAATATTTTGAATAGCGGATGTATTTCATGGCTTACCTCACGTCACTCAGGAGCCGTAGGGGCGATGCTTGTCGCGCCCCGATTTTTGCGTCGTCGCGAACCCAAGCAAAAATCAATTAAACTGCCGCCGCGGCAAACGCCCAGACGGCTCCCGTGGATCGCGCGGCTCGGTCACGCGCCGCGCGTCGGCAAAGAAGCCGCGTTCCTCGCTGCGGTTAATCCGTTTGTGCGCCCAAAGGCCTTCGAGAACGAATTCCGCGGCTCCCGTCTTGAGAGCGGCATCGGCATTCGGCTGAACACCGAGTGCGTCCAGATGTTCGAACAAGCCTGGGATTTTCTTAAGCTGTCCAATTGTCTCCGCGCTGGAAGCGTTCGCCGGCACTTTCAGTTCCTGGCCGGACTCGAACCATTGCACGATCGGCTGGAAATTCGCATTCGGATAATATTTCGAGAAAGTCTTGCCCACGGCGGCACGAATAAGGTCGCGCGCGATGTTATCGGCGCCGCGCAGTTCGCCCTCATATTCGAGCTCGAATTTTCCAGTCATCGCCGGAATGGCTGCGTATACATCGGAAACTCGCGCAACCACGGACGAATCGCGACTCCGAGCTGCTCGCTGTTCTGCGCTGCTCAGCACATTTTCCAGCGTACTGATCGGCAGACGCTGGCTTACGCCGGAGCGCTTATCGATACGCTTATCGTCGCGCGCCTGGAACGCAATTTCCTCCACGACCTCGCGAATGTATCCGGGAATTTCCGTGCGCTGCTTCGAATCGCGCGAGGTCCACGATTCCTGCTCTGTGATGGACATGCCTTCGGCGACCGTGGTCGGATAGTGCGTCCGAATCTCCGATCCAATGCGGTCTTTCAAAGGCGTGATGATCTTGCCACGCGCGGTGTAATCCTCCGGGTTCGCCGTGAAGACGAGTAGCACATCGAGCGCCATGCGCACCGGATAGCCCTTAATCTGCACGTCGCCTTCCTGCATGATGTTGAACAGGCCGACCTGAATCTTTCCCGCAAGATCGGGAAGCTCGTTGATCGCGAAGATTCCGCGATTCGCCCGCGGCAGCAGACCATAATGGATAGTCAATTCGTCAGAGAGATTGCGGCCTCCGCGTGCGGCTTTGATTGGATCCACGTCGCCAATCATGTCCGCAATCGTCACGTCGGGCGTCGCGAGTTTTTCCACATAGCGCTGATCGCGCGCCAGCCATGCGATCGGCGTTGCGTCGCCTTCGGCGGCAATCAATTCGCGGCAGGAGCGGCAAAGCGGCCGGTAAGGACTGTCATGAATTTCGCAGCCTTCCACATAAGGCACCACCGGATCGAGGAAGCTCGCCAGGCCGCGCAAAATGCGCGACTTTGCCTGTCCCCGCAAACCCAGCAAAATGAAATGATGGCGCGAGAGAACGGCATTGACGATCTGCGGTACTACCGTATCGTCGTATCCGTGCACGCCGGGGAAGATCGAGCTATCGCCCATTCTCTGAAGCAGATTTTCCCGAATCTCCTGCCGGACGGAGCGGTTCGCGAGTTTCTGCTCAGACCACTGGCTCTTGCGTAGTTCACCCAGATTTTTCGGCTGACTCATGCGATTCTCTCCACTTCCTTTTGATGCGGCAGGAACGCGTGGCGTCGCGGAATCGGGCGGCACGACTTCATTATAGCGCGTGCGTCAAACGAGCATGTCTAAATGCAATTAGCCGCTCGATGAGAAGGGTGTGCGCGTCGCAAGGGCGACGTCAGCTTCGTAAACGGATTTTTCAACAGAACCTTTAGAAGAGCGTCACAACTCAGAGTTTCGGCAGGGCACGGTTTTCAGCCGTGCCGTAATCGACACAAAATGAATTCGGCTTTAGCCGCTGAAGCCATCGTTTACTGGCTGTCGCGTAAAATCTTCTAACCCTGAAGACCGCTGATGCTTTTTCCGTAGCTCAGCGCAAGGAATTGAGCGCCGCTTGCATTTCATCGCGCGCGTGAGCGTCTCCGGCGCGTTGCGCGACGACGATGCCTTGCGAGAGCATTTTGCGCGCGTCTTCATCGCGCCCTAGACGCGCGAGAAATTGGCCGTACTGATAGTAGCTGGCTACGTAGTCGGGATGATTTTCGATTAAATGCTGAAAATGCCCGCCCGCGGCTTCATCGTCGCCCAACTTCACGCATTCCAGTGCGAGCCCATAGCGCGCGAATGCGTCCGCGGGGCGCGTCGCAACGAACTGCTCGAGAATTTCACGGCGGGACTTCTGCGCTTGGGTCATTGTGCCAGACCGCGTATTATAGCGGGCGCGTCGAGAGCATGCAAAGCGGCGTTAGTGTTCCTTTTTGTTTATAAGCTTTTCGCTTTGGCGATGACCTTTGTTTTGCTCGCGCAGCGGTGAGGCTTAATGGCGAAAGCACCGAAAAAAGTTTCGAATACGAATACCTCAAGCACGGTATCGGCTACTGCGAAACCGGTCAGCGCGTCGCGTTCTGAGGTGATCGAGGCTGTCCTGCCGAATGATGCCAATGTGCTCGGCACAATGCTCGGCGGCCGCGTGATGCATCTGATCGACATCGCAGGCGCACTGGCGGCTACGCGACACTCGAATTCTTACGTCGTGACCGCGTCGGTCGATTACCTCGACTTTCGTTTTCCGATTCAAGTGGGCGAATTCATCGTTTTGCGCGCAAGCGTGAACCGCGTCTTTCAGTCCTCCATGGAGGTCGGCGTCAAAGTCTTTGCTGAAAATCCGCTCACCGGCCAGCAGCGGCACACAAGCACTGCCTACCTCACCTTTGTGGCGCTCGGTGCCAATCGAGAGCCGCATCCCGCGCCCGCGGTGATTCCCGAGACCCAAGAAGAGAAGCGGCGTTACCGGAATGCTGGCGAGCGTCGAGACTATCGGTTGTCGATGCGCCACAAAAGGGAAGTCGAAGACGACTAGAAGCCGTCCCATAAACGGTCCCTTGAAGGAATTGTTGTTCGGAAGGGCGGTGATTTATCCCCGCCGTAACCTGCTGTGGCGCTCAACGCGCGGCGAAGTTTGGGTTAGGTTTAAACGTAGCGCCGCGGGCTTTCAGCGCGGCAACTCTGCCCGGCCTCGTGGCAAAAGCGACGGCGATTTGTTAGACCTTGCAGCAACATTCTGAAGTTCCTCGCCGTAGAGTATGTCCCGTATTTCCCACAATAGAAATCCAATTTCGCGCATGCTGCCGTCAATAGGTTTTAGAAAATGGAATTTGCACCTCGGGCGTGAGTTCCAAAATGGGAAATGGCCCGAATACAAAATTACAGAGGATTTCTAATCGCAATTCGCAGGAATTAAAAACGAACGTAACTCTATGAAAACAAAGGAACGACACCAATTCTAATCGCAATAGCCAGTAGGGAAAAGCGAAAGGCGAAACAATCGAGCGCTGAAATGTGGCCACGCGTTCAGCGCTGCTTCGCGCTGGAAGCCGGTGAGCCATCGCTCTGAACGTGGTTATCCGCAACCGCTGCGCCAGACGA
Source organism: Candidatus Acidiferrales bacterium (assembly GCA_050746865.1). Classification (GTDB taxonomy): domain Bacteria; phylum Acidobacteriota; class Terriglobia; order Acidiferrales; family UBA7541; genus Palsa-295. Next base: position 3,853 of record JBOGMU010000057.1, on the reverse strand, counting down.
CTTGTGCTTGTTACCCGCGAGGCTGTTGAGGCTATCGAGATAATCGGAGATGCCGGTGTATAGGCCGGAAGCGATCCGCTGCCGCTCCGTCGAGCCCTTCAGCAGTCGCTCATCGGCAGGATTGCTGACGAACGAAATTTCCGCCAGGATCGACGGCATGTCGGCGCCGATCAGCACCACGAACGGCGCCTGTTTTACGCCGCGATCGTGTTCGGCTGAGCTTACAGCCCGCAGCTTATGGGAGAGTGAATCCTGAACGTCACCGGCAAACTCTTTCGATTCCTCGATCTTGTCATTGCGCGCGATCTTCTTGATCAAATCCTGGAGGTCGTGTAGCGATTCCTGAGAAGCCGCGTTTTCGCGGGCCGCAACGTCCATCGAGTCGGGCGACGTCGTGAAGTTCAGGTAATAGGTTTCCACGCCGCGCGCCCCGCGATCCGGACTTGAATTGGCATGAATCGAGATAAACAAGTCCGCCTTCGCATCGTTTGCAATTTGCGTGCGCTGTTCGAGCGGGATAAACGTATCGTTCTGGCGCGTGTAGATCACCTGCGCACCCGGAAGTTTCTGCTCGATCATACGGCCGAGTCGCAACGCAACGTCGAGGCAAAGATCCTTTTCCATCAGGCCGTGCGGTCCAATTGTTCCAGTGTCATGACCGCCGTGGCCGGCGTCGATCACGATGCGATGAATTTTCAGCCCGAGAGCGCGTGTAAGCGAAGTATCGCCGTCCCCGGTTGGCTTTGCGGCGGAGGGCGGCACAACGCTCGTGGGCGGAACGTCAATGGCACGCTCGAGTGACACAGGCGCCTCATGCGGCTGAGGCGTCGCAGCGGCAACAGTCGGCGCCGCCGGTACGTGTGCGCCGGCGTTGGGCGAAATCACCATGCCCACCTGCCGGTTCGGCAGCGTGCCGATGCGCGTGCTTACGTCGATGACCAGCCGATACGGCTTTGACAGCAAGTACGCTGTATAGTCTTTGGCGTTGGGCGCATCGAGGACAATGCGAACCACGTCCGGCTGATTCTGCGCGATCCGCAGCGAATGGATCAGGCCGTTATCCGTGTCGAACTGTTTGCGCGCCGCCCGAGACCCAAGAGTTGCGCGCGACAGATTGAAGTAGATGCGATCTGGTGCCGCAATCCGCGCAGATTGAAAATCGATCGTGTTGTCGAGTTCGACCACTATGCGGGCGGCGTCTCGCGTGTTTGTGGTCTGCAAGTCCTTTAAGACGGAAAGCTGGTGCTCGTCCTCGCGTGGCTCTACCACTGTGCCCGCAATCGCGGGATCGTCAGTCACATTAACGAGTGTGGGACGCGTAGTCTGGTCGTCAGGTGCGGCAGCGGCTGATTCGGTTGAGGGTTCCGCCTTGCCAGAATTGCCGGCGGCGATGTCTTTCAGCGCCTTGCGCGCATCGTCAGCATATTGCGAACGCGGAAAGCGTTTGAGGAAGTCGCGAAATGTCGCCTGCGCCTCTTTAGGCTTGTTCTGATCGTCCTTCTGAATCTGCCCGACGCCAAATAGCGCCGCTGTGCGGTACTGGCTGTCCGGATATTCGTCGAGAAGCGAAAGATATGTCTTGATGGCCGTGTCGTAATACTTCTGATCGTAGAGGTGCCCCATCTCCTCGTATAGTTCGGCCTCGGCGATCAATGCAGCGGGCGCTTCTTCAGCTTCCGAAGAGATGTCGTAAACCTTCTGATAGGCGTCGATGGTTTTCTTGTAATCGGAGACGGACCGGTCTTTTTCGAGATAGCCTTCGAGGCTGGTCCGCATGCGCACGGCATCCGCGAACTGCTGGCGCGCGTCCGCCGCTTTGTCGATGTTTGTGGCAGAAGCCGATGGAACGATGCAGATAAAAATAGCAAGCGCGATCCCTGCAAGGGTGGGGAGCGTGCGTTTCGCGAATGGGGTTCGTGGCTCTAGAGTTCGGTTCATTCGTTCGTGAAAATCACGTGGCCGTCCGATCCCACTTCCTTCCGCACCGGAGAGGACGCAGCGCTCCAGGGCGTTGGGTTGTGGCCCGAATCAGGCCGGAAGTATGCATCAGTCACCTTTCGCACGTACCGTCGCGTTTCCGGAAACCACGGAACGCCGCCGTTTCGATCGACCGCTCCTTCGCCCGCGTTGTAAGCTGCGAGCGACTTTGAGAGGTCGCCGTTATAACGATCCAGCAGCGTCTTCAGGTACGACGTCCCCGCCTCAATGTTCTGAGCCGGGTCGAACGGGTTACCGACGCCAAAGCGTTCTGCCGTTCCCGGAATCAATTGCATCAAGCCCATCGCGCCTTTATTAGAGATCGCGGTGGGGTTCCAGCCGGACTCAGTCTTGATCACGGCTTTCACCAGCGCTGGGTCCACCTGGTGCCGGGCCGCCGCATCATCGACGATCCGCTCTATCCGAGTGCTCGGATAGGCAGTAGCCGTGAGGGGCTGCGAGGCCGCCGCGCGGGAGGCTGGAGTCTTGATAGTACTCCTACTCGCCCGCTTCGGTGAATCCCCGTTGATATAGATGCGGTTACCGTGTGCATCTATATACGATGCGAGCTGGGCTTGGCCGGGGTTAGGAAGCAAGAGGAGGTAACCGGCCGCCAAGATCGCGACGGCGATACGCTGGATGCTCATGGTCCTTGGGGAAGGCTCTAACGCTCTACTTCGAACGAATGCTTCAATTCGAGTGAGCGCGCAAAAAAACCGTCCGCCGGGCATAGATATACCGGCGTAAGTTCCTGGCGCGATGGGGATTATAGTGAATTCTCGATGAGCGGGTAAATAGACTGCAAGGTACTTTCTATGGCGGATGTGTCTTTTCCGCCAGCCTCGGCCAGATCGGGGCGTCCGCCGCCGGAGCCGCCCAGTTTTTTGGCGAGTTCCTGCACGATCTTGCCGGCATGGAGCTTGGGCGTAAGATCTTTTGTAACCCCTGCAATTACAGAGACTTTGCCGTCATTCGTGGCAAAGAGAACCACGACTCCAGAGCCGAGTTTCTGGCGCAGGGTATCGATCATTTGGCGAAGGGAATCGCGGTCTGAAACGCTGTCATTCAGGTTGGCAGCGAGGACCTTTACGCCCTTGACTTCGCGGACTTGGTCGAGAAGGCCGGCCGATTTTGTGGCCGAATTGGCGCGTTTTGACGCCTCTAATTGGCGTTCCAGAGCCTTAATTTGCTCATTTTGGCGCTGAATGGCACTTAAAATTTCGTCTTCGCCGGAATTGAGGAGGCCGGCGGCGGCGCGGAGGGTGGCCAATGTCTTCTGGTACTGCCCGAGGGCCTCGTCCCCGGAGATAGCTTCGATGCGGCGAACGCCGGCCGAGGTTGACTGCTCGCCGACGATCTTGAACAGGCCGATTTCGCCGATCCGGGAGACGTGCGTTCCTCCGCAAAGCTCCTTGCTATAGAAGCCGCGCGGCAAAGCGGCATCCGGGATACTGACGACTCGGACGTTCGCGTCCGGATACTTGTCACCGAAGAAGGCGAGCGCCCCCGAGGCGAGGGCTTCGTCGAGCGGCATCAGGTCGGTGCACACTTGGAGGTTCTTGCGAATTTCCTCGTTTACCTGGGCTTCAATTTCGGCAAGCTCGTCCGGGCCAACCGCCGCGAAATGGCTGAAGTCAAAGCGCAGGTGATCGGGCGCGACGAGCGAGCCAGACTGCTTCACGTGGGTGCCGAGAATATTCCGGAGCGCCGCGTTGAGCAGGTGCGTGGCGGTGTGATTGCGCATGTCGCGCTGGCGGCGTTCGATGTCGGCGACGGTGGCGACGCGATCACCTACGCGCAAATCTTCTTTGGCCACGATACGATGCGCGATGAGGCCGCTCACGGGATAGTATGCGCCGCGAACTTCGGCTACTTG
>JBOGMU010000056.1:0-11094 GCA_050746865.1 Candidatus Acidiferrales bacterium | reverse complement strand
TTTTCGGCAGGAGATATGCGGCGCGGACAATCGCTTGTGGTTTGGGCCATCGCTGAAGGCCGCGGAGCAGCCAAGGCTATCGACGAATACCTGGGGTCAGTCCAGTAGCGCGTCTGTTCGTCGTCGTCCGTGCACGTTTTGTACGCATCCATTTTCATTGCTCCCCGGATAACTGAGAAGAGCTCGCCAATATGACCGACTGGGCGTGGCGTAAGCGTGAAACAATGTAGGCATTCGGCCGCGCCGCCTGGCTAAAATGCGGAGCCAGATCTACGGCTGCGAAAGCGGGGGGGAAACACCTCTTCACGAAACGAGAGAATGGCGGTGAATTCTCCATCCACACCCGATGATTTTCGCAGTGACTCCGCCACGGCGAGTACTCACCAGGGGGTGTGTTTCGACGAAGAGCCTGCTTCGGCGCGCTTTAAAATTTTGGGCGTGGGAGTCTCGCCGGTTCAGATCCCGCAAGTTGTTGTGCAAATGGAGTCATGGATTCAAAAGCAGGACCGCTGCCGCTGTATCGCGGTCACAGGAATGCACGGCATAACCGAAGCGCAACACGATCCGCAATTCAGGAACATTCTCAACTCGGCGGATTTAGTTGTTCCTGACGGCATGCCGCTCGTTTGGCTGGGGCGACGACGCGGCCTCCCGCTGCGCCATCGAGTGTACGGCCCCGAGCTGATGGCTGCGTTTTGTGCTCACGGTCTCACGCGCGGTTTGAGGCATTTTCTTTATGGCGGTGGTCCCGGCGTCGCAGATGGTGTGGCGATTGCGCTGCGTGAACGCTTTCCCGGCATTCAAATAGTCGGAACGCTTTCTCCGCCGTTTCGATCACTCACAACGGAAGAAGACGCCGCATACGTTTCCATAATCAATGAGTCAGGGGCAGATGTGGTTTGGGTGAGCTTAAGCGAGATAAAGCAGGACACGTGGATGTTCGAGCACCGCGATCATTTGGACGTTCCCGTTCTTGTAGGCATCGGCGCAGCATTCGATTTCTTCGCGGGTTTGAAGAGGCAAGCGCCGGAGTGGATGCGGGAAAGCGGTTTCGAGTGGCTGTTTCGACTCATACAGGAACCGCGCCGCCTGTGGCGTAGGTATCTAGTTTACGGTAGTCGTTTCGTTTATCTCGTCGCTCTGGAAGAACTTGGCATCAGGAAGTGGCAATGAACGCGGTCAGGAAATCCATGTTGAAACGATCTCTGGTCAAAGCGCAAATGGGTCGATTTTCACCGCAGGCTCTGACGGCTCGATCACGCTGGCTTTCGAGGGATCAAAAACGAAATATTCTTCAGAGACGCTTTCCGAATTCAGCTCTTTGATTCTCTTCTGGGCCTCTTCGATCCCTTTTACCGCCTCGACCATTACAGTGGTATTGTCGGCCTGTTTTTTAAAAATTTCGTAACTCGGTTCTGCGTCCACTATTGCCTCCCTCAGATGTCCGCCCCGGCTTAACTTAACGTGCGCGCCGGCTACGAGCGGCTTTCGCTCCTTGCTTGCCAAGCGCCGTGCGAGTCGATTTCGGCAGGTGCGCGATCGTCCGTTTCCGCTTTGCGGCATTCGCGGCCTTTTGGATATTTCTCTTTGCTGCCGCCTTTTGCTTGGCGCTTGCCATACCGTTTCACCTCACGTGCCTGATCGTCTCTTAAACGATGCGGGGCAGCAATCCGGTCATCCACGTAGGCTCGCGAATCCGCGATTCTTTGGGCTGTTTTGACGGCTCTCGTTCAACTGGCGCTTTTTCGAATAATATGGATCGCTTCGCGCGCACCTTCGATACCTAAAGCGCGAAACGTTTTCTCCTGCAACTTGTTGTATTCCGCAAAAAACCGTGAAATTGCGTCGACGAGCGCAGCATCGAATTTCACGGCTGGTCGCATCGGCGTCGGCGCGCGCGAAATTGTCGTCGGAGCTATCGCGTCATTAACGGCTATCTGGGCCGCCGTAAATTTCCGGCGCCGTAAAGGCGAACGCTATGCCCTTCGTTTTGTCTATATTCGCCAGGTTGTGCATGTTCCCCGAATGCTGTTGTCCGATACTTGGGTCCTTACATCTCAAAGGTACTCTATCGCGTTATTGCTTATCCTCTTTTGCGCCTTCGTCCGCTTCAAAGTGGTCGCGTCGGGGATTATGTGGCGTGGATGGCGTTCGGGATCGCCGCGTATGGAGGAATGCTTCTGCTGCTCCGCTGACGTATGTTGCGAGATGTTTGCCGGTATGGGCGACCCTCTGTTGTGATTGTTCTGGACGGGCGGTAATCTGACGTAGGTCATCTAGGTCATACTAATGGCATTGAACGAAAAGCGTCTGGAGAAGAGTATCAAGAAGATTCGCAAGATCCTTAAGAAGCGAGCGAAGCCTCTGGATCCGCAAGAAGTCCACGATCTCCGTACGCGCAGCCGTCGAATTGAATCCTCGATACAAGCCACCCAACTCTCGACAAAGCGTAATGAACGCGCGCTCCTGGGGAATCTTCGCCGCATAAGAAAGAGAGCCGGTAAGGTTCGCGATATGGATGTGCTCACGTCCCACGTGTTAAACCTTCGCGTAAAAGGAGAAGAGGAGTGTCTCACACGGCTGGCAGAGCATTTGGGCAGCGAGCGCTACAAACAGGCCGAGAAATTGCGACGCACAATCAAACGATACGGCGAGAAAACGCGGCAGCAATTAAAGCGCACGCGCCGCCGCTTCGAACGGAAAATCGAAGCCGCCTCAGCCAACGGCCATAAACTCCAATCAGCAGCGGCGATTACGGCCTTACAGCAGTCAGCGGATCTCGCATCGCCTCTCACTTTAAATCGAGGCAACTTGCACCCCTATCGCATAAAAGTAAAAGAGTTGCGTTACATTCTTCAAGTTGGCGAAGGCGAGGGTGACCGGAAATTCGTTGCGTCCCTTAACGAAACGAAAGACGCGATTGGCGAATGGCACGATTGGGAAGAATTAATTTCCATTGCGCAGGATGTGCTCGATCATGTGCCTCACTGCGCACTTATCGGCCAACTTAGAAGAATTAGCCTTGAAAAGTACGAATCGGCATTAACGATCGTGAATAAGTTGCGCGCGGCGTATTTGAAAGCCCAGCGCACGGCCGGCCAGGGCAAACAACCGGTCTACAAGCACGAAACGACGCAACCCGCGCTCAAAGCCGTTAGTTCGATGGCCTCCTAACAGTCCAACCAAATTGGTTGGCCTTCGTCTGTGTCCGGCGACCCCGCGCCTATGATTTTTCTCAATCATGCCGTAAAATGAGGCCTCGGATGGCTCCCGAGCCCGATAAGAAGACAATCGCAATATATCCCGGCTCTTTCGATCCGGTAACCAAGGGCCATCTTGACCTGATTGCTCGCGGCGCACAGATATTCGACCAATTGATCGTCGCCGTAGCTCAAAATTCGCAGAAGAATTCCCTGTTCGCTCCGAAAGAGCGCGTTGAAATGCTCGAGGCGGTCACCTTCGATTACAAAAATGTCGAAGTCGATCTCTTCGAAGGCTTACTGGTCGATTATGCGCGCTCACGGAAAGCGCGGATCATTCTCCGCGGCATTCGGGCCGTTTCCGATTACGAATACGAGCTGCAAATGGCCCTGATGAACCGGAAAATCGAAGAGCAGCTCGAAACGGTTTTCATGATGCCCGCCGTCGCCTATAGCTATTTGAGCTCCCGGCTCGTCAAGGAGTTGGCTCGGCTCGGCGGCCCAGTAAAGGACTTGGTGCCTCCCATTGTGGAAGAGCGCCTGAAGGCGAAGTTTCAAGCGAAGCCTTGAGCGCCGATTTTCGGATAAAATGTTGAAGCAGCAAAATAGATAAGGGGAATGAAATGGAACGCGCCGTAGCAGCAGTAGCCGAAGAACCGATCCAGCTTGCCGATCGCGTAAATCGTATTGCCGTCTCGCCGACCATGGCCGTCATGGCAGCTGCCGAGCAGCTGAAAACAAAAGGAGTTGATGTTGCGGATTTCGGCGCGGGCGAGCCTGATTTTCCGACGCCCGAACACATCAAGCGCGCTGCAATCAAAGCGCTCGAAGAAAATAAGACGAAATATACAGCCACGTCGGGCATTGCGCCGTTGCGCCAAGCCGTCTGCGACTGGCACGCCGCGCAGCTTGGTTCGTCCTATCAGTCTACGGAGTGCATTATCAATGTTGGCGGCAAACACGCCATTTTCAATGCAGTCTGCTCGCTCATCAACTCCGGCGACGAGGTTGTGATCCCCGCGCCTTACTGGGTCAGCTACCCGGATATCGTCAAATATGCGGGCGGAAAGCCGGTAGTTGTCGAAACGCGCGAGGCGGACGGCTTTGCCTTGCAGGCTGCGGACCTTGAACGGGCTATCACGCCACGTACGCGCATGGTGATCGTGAATTCGCCGAGCAATCCGGCGGGAGGCGTGATTCCCAACGTCGAATTCGAGAAAATCCTCGGAGTTTGCCAGAAAAAAGGCGTATGGCTGCTCTCGGATGAGTGCTACTCGCATTTCACTTACGGCGACGCAAAGCCGTTTTCAATCGCGAGTCTCCCCGGTTCGAAGAGCCGCCTGATCATTGCCGGGTCCTGTTCGAAGACCTTCTCGATGACCGGCTGGCGCATCGGCTACGTGCTGGCGCCGCAGCCGCTCGTCTCTGCCATCGGAAAACTTCAGAGCCAGTCGACATCGAATCCGACTTCGATCGCGCAATATGGCGCGCTCGAAGCGCTTCGCGGCCCCATGGACTCTGTGGGAACAATGCTCGCTGAATACGCTCGTCGCCGCGAGCGCATTGTGGCCGGTCTGCGCGCAATTCAGGGCGTGACGTGCAACGCTCCGCAAGGTGCGTTCTATGTGTTCCCGAATATTTCCAAGCACTTTCGCGCCGATATGCCCAATGATGCTGCCGTCTCGAAAGCGCTGCTAGATCGCGCGCATGTGGCTGTCGTTCCGGGCGAAGCTTTCGGCGCGCCGGGATACATCCGGATGTCTTACGCAACATCGCTCGATCGCATCGAAGAAGGCCTCCGCCGTTTAGAGCGGTTTTTCGTCGGCGCCCAGTGATCCTCTGCCCCGCGAGGCTCGAGCCGACGTTCAGCCCGCGCCCGTGGGGCGCTTTGTCTCTGGCGCCGCTCTTCCCGCAAATGGCGCAACTTGCGCAGCGGTTCGGCGAAGCGTGGATGACCGGGAACGAGAGCGCTTTTGCGAACGGCCCCTACGGTGGCCGCAAATTAGGCGAAGCTTGGCCCCACATGCCCGTCGAATGGAAAGGCACCTCGCTCAACCGCAGCGAGGTCTTCCCACTTCTTACGAAATTCATCTTTGCCGAGGAAAAGCTTTCGGTCCAGGTCCATCCGGACGACGAATATGCCTCCAGGCACGAAGCTGCAGCGGGGGGCGTGGGCAAGACGGAAATGTGGTACGCACTTGGCGCGCGGCCTGGCGCTGAAGTGCTCGCAGGACTTAAGCCGGAGATTACTCGCGAGAGATTTCAGCGGGCAATAGTTGACGGTACCGCGGAAGATTGTCTTCAGCACGTACAGCTGCGTGAAGGCGATGCGATTTTCATTCCCGCCCGTACGGCTCACACGATAGGCGCCGGTCTCGTGCTATGCGAGATTCAGCAGCATTCCGACCTCACGTATCGCGTCTTTGACTACAATCGCCGCGACGCGAACGGCCGTACTCGCGAACTTCACATCGACAAAGCCCTTGCGGTGATGCATTTTGGCGCGCAAGACTGCGGCAAACTGCAGCCGGCGCATTACGAGTACGCCGGAGCGAAGGAATCGTTTTTCATCGCTTGCCCCTATTTCGCCACGGAACAGTGGGGCTTCGGATCGACTATCTCCCGGACCACTTCGCGGGAGCGTTTCGATCTGCTCATCGTTCTCAAAGGCAGCGGCCACATTGTTTGGAGCGGAGGGCAAGCCGAGTTCCGCCCTGCGCAAGCGTGGCTCTTTCCGGCGGCTCTTGGAACTTATCAGCTAAACCCCGCGTCATATACTTCTCTGCTGAAGACGTTCGTGCCCGGCGATTCGATGAATTTCGACCACTATTTCGCGGAGCGCGGCGTAAGCAGAAAAGATTGGGCGAGGTTGATACGCTGATAAGCGCAAATTGGCAGGCTTTCGCATGAAACGATCGCTTCCGGCTTGTGCCGTGCTACTCGCTGGAGGACGTGGAACCCGCTTCTGGCCGCGCAGCCGCATGCGCACACCGAAACAGATTCTCAACATCGTGGGAACACGCACGATGGCAGCTGAAACAATCGCCCGTCTCGCGCCTCTCGTCTCGCCAAAGAACGTTTGGGCCGTCACGAACGCGGAGCAAGCCACCGCAGTGCGCCGCGAATTGCCGAAAGTGCCGTCTGCTCAAATCCTTGCGGAGCCCGTCGGCCGTAATACGGCCGCCGCGATCGGTCTCGCCGCCGTCCATCTCGTGCGTAAGCACGGCGACGCTCTCATGGCCGTCCTTCCATCGGACGCGCATATCGCGGATGCCGCCGGTTACCGCAAACTGGTAGCCGCAGCCCTTGCTCAGGCGCAAGAGCCCGGTCGTATGGTTGTACTGGGGATTACGCCGACCCGGCCCGAAACCGGCTATGGCTACATCGAAGGCGGTGGCGCCGCCGCGTGGCCAAACGGTACGCCGTGCTACGTTGTTCGGAGATTCACAGAAAAGCCCGAAATCGAACTCGCACGCAAATACGTCTCATCGGGAAAATACTTCTGGAATGCCGGCATGTTTTTCTGGCGCGCGTCGACCTTTCTCGATAATTTGCACAAGTTTTTGCCGGTGACGCATGAAGCGCTCGGCGAACTTGCCGAAGGTATCGGTACCCGCCGATACCCCTCCGCGTTGGCTCGCATCTACCCACAGCTTGAAAACATTTCGGTCGACTATGCCGTTATGGAGCGTGTCACGCGCGGCAGCCGGTCGCGTCAGGTCTCAATGATTCCCGCCGACATCGGTTGGAGTGACGTTGGCTCGTGGACGGCAGTTTATGAGCTGCTTGCGCATAAAATGGGAGAGAACGTATCAACAGGCGATGCGTTCACGATTGATGCTGAAGGCAACTACTTTTGGTCGCCCAAAAAATTTGTCGCGGCCATCGGGGTTCGTGATCTTGTTCTTGTCGAGACAGACGACGCCATCCTGCTTTGCGCGCGAGACCGTTCTCAGGACGTAGGTAAGATCGTCAAATGGCTCGAAGGACAAAAACGTAGAGACCTCCTCTGACACGACAGGGGCACAAACGAAACACTTCTCCTCTGTAAATTCCTCCACTATACTTTTCTTGTGAGTGAGATCAAATTTGGCACGGATGGCTGGCGCGGGATAATCGCAGACGATTTTACGTACGCGAACGTCCGCAAGGTGGCGCACGCCATCGCCCGCTACGTTGTCCGCGCACAGCAGCCGCAAGGCGGCGTGATCATCGGCTACGATACGCGGTTCGGCTCGGAGGATTTCGCCCGTGTCGCAGCGGAAACGGTCGCTGCCACTGGCACTCCGGTTTGGCTCGCAAACGAAGCCTGCCCGACACCGGCCACCTCGCTGTTAGTTCGGCAGCGCGGTGCGGCCGCTGGAATCCAGATCACGGCCAGTCACAACCCCTATCGTTGGAATGGCATGAAGCTTAAGGCGAGCTACGGCAGTTCCGCGTCGCCGGCGATTGTCGCGCAAGTCGAGAAGCAGCTCGAGAAGGTTCTTCGTGAAGGCGTTCCGGCTCTGCCGCCCCAACCGAATCTGATCCACGGGCTGGACGTGCGCACTCCTTATCTCGAGGCGCTTGATCATCTGATCGATTGGGATAAATTGCGCACGGCGAAATTTCGTTTCGTAATCGACCCGATGCATGGCGCGGGGCGTGGCCTTCTTGCGGAGCTCTTCCGGACTCACGACATCGAATTCACCGAAATCCGCGGTACACGAGATCCGTTTTTTGGAGGCGTAAACCCCGAACCCATCGAGCCACACATCGAAGCTCTTCGCCAGGCCGTTACGTCGGGCGGTTACGATGGAGGTTTCGCACTTGATGGGGATGCCGACCGCATAGGGGCCGTCGATCGCGACGGCACGTTTGTGACACCGCATCAGATTTTCTCGATTCTCCTCTGGCATCTTGCCGGCACGCGCAATCTTACGGGCGACGTTGCAAAGACATTTTCTACGACCAAGATGATAGACAAGATTGCCGCTAAATTCGGCCGCAAAGTATGGGAAAAACCGATCGGCTTCAAATACATTAGCGATTGCATGCTTGAAGGCGACGTTCTCCTCGGTGGCGAAGAAAGCGGCGGCATCGGCACGAAATTGCATCTTCCCGAGCGCGATGCCACTGTGAACGCGTTGCTGCTTGCCGAAGTAATGGCCTGGCACGGAAAGCGCCTTGAAGAACTCGTCGCGGAACTTCATCGCGAATTCGGCGAGCATCACTACGGCCGCGTCGACCTGACCGTTAAGAATGGTCAGAAAGAAAAAGCCATCGAATATTTCTCCGCGCCGAAGCTCAAGCGTTTTCTGGATTGGCCTGTCGTCAAACGCGAAGATTTGGACGGGATCAAAATCTACCTTGGGGAAATTGGCTGGGTGATGGTGCGAGCATCCGGCACGGAGCACATGTTGCGAATTTATTCCGAAACCACACGTCCGGAAACTACGCGTCGGTTGTTGGATGGAGTCGCAAGGCTTGTCATAACGCTTTAGAGTTGGGGGGGGTAATTGCATGGGTGAAAAGTTCACCGTTATCACCGGAGCCGGCGGTTTTATTGGCGGCAGCCTCGTTGCTCAATTTCGCGCCGAAGGCCGCAGGAATATCCGTGCGGTCGATATCAAGCCATTTGACGAGTGGTATCAGTATTTTGACAATGTCGAAAACCTCTCTCTAGATCTAAATCTTCACGAGAATTGCGATATGGTCGCCGCTGATGCCGGCGACATCTATAATCTCGCTGCGAACATGGGCGGCATGGGCTTTATCGAAAACAATAAAGCTCTCTGCATGCTCTCGGTCCTCATCAATACTCATATGCTACAAGCGGCTCTCAAAAATAAGGCCGCACGCTTCTTCTATTCGTCGTCCGCGTGTGTCTATAACGGCGATAAGCAAAAGGCATTTGAAGCGCCTTCGCTCAAAGAGGAGGATGCATATCCCGCGATGCCCGAAGACGGCTATGGCTGGGAAAAGCTATTTTCCGAGCGCATGTGCCGCCATTTCCGGGAGGATTTCGGGCTCTATACACGCGTCGCCCGCTTCCATAACGTCTACGGCCCTTGGGGTACTTGGTTCGGCGGACGAGAGAAAGCCCCCGCCGCCATCTGTCGCAAAGTAATTGAGGCAAAAATCTCAGGCCATCATGAAATCGAAATCTGGGGTAGTGGCGACCAGACACGCAGCTTCATGTACATCGACGATTGCCTCAAAGGCGTGCGCATGATCATGGATTCGGGCATCGTTGAACCGATCAATCTCGGTTCTAGCGAGGCCGTCACAATCAATCAGCTCGTCGATATCGCTGAAGACATCGCCAGCATCAAGCTCAAACGTCGCTATGATCTCAGCGCGCCCAAGGGCGTGAATGGCCGAAACAGTGACAATACACTGATTCAAAAGCTGCTACATTGGGAGCCGAATACCACGTTGCGAGCTGGTCTCGAAAAGACGTACGCCTGGATTTACGACCAATACCTGGCACGCGAGCGCGGCGACAAAGATGTGGTCCGCGAAAGCGGCTTCGAGGCCGCAAGAAAATAGCTGGCACTAGGCGCGCCCCCCCCACAATTCCTTTTAGCTGACGATCAAGGCCAGCATGAGCGCGTCGCGCCCTCATCCCAGTAAGCTTCCAAGTGATCGCTGCTCGCATCGCGAAATCTGTTCTGATTGGAAATCCCGTATACTGGCATTTATCAAAAGCACTTCGGAGCAGACAAATGAAAGGAAATCGTGGACCGGTTTCGAGGGCCGTAGCTGTGGCGTTGGCGACCGCTCTTTGGTTCACTCAGCTTGCGGCGTTCGGGTGGGGCAGCACCGGCCACACGGACATCAATCAAGCAGCCGCCGAGACAATTCCTGTCTCCATGCCGAAATTCCTGCGGACAAAATCGGCCGTACAAAAAATTGCCTATCTCGGTCCCGAGCCTGACCGCTGGCGCGATGAATCTCCATCCGCCCTGAACTATGCGCAGGCGCCGGACCATTTTATTGATCTAGAACGCATAGAGGGCCTCGGCCCACTCCCGTTGGGACGCTATGATTTCTACAAGTTGCTCTATGCCAAGCGTGCCGCAACTCCCGCCGCGGATCATCCGGACGACTACCTCCCTGATCGCGTCGGCTTGCAGCCTTACATAACTATTGAAGTCTATAAGCGCTTGGAACTCGCTTTTCGCTCGTATCGCGAGATGAAGAAGAAAAAGCAGAAGACGGATGTAATCGACGGCAACATCATTTTCTACATGGGCTGGCTTGGGCATTATGTGGGCGATGGTTCCCAGCCGCTCCATACCAGCATCCAGTATGACGGTTGGGCCGGAGCTAATCCGGACGGCTATACAACGCAACACGGAATTCACGCCGAATTCGAAACCGATTTCGTGAACCGGGTGGTTCCTTCGCCTGCCAGTTTCGCAAGCCTGGTAAACCCGCCTCAGCGCATCTCCGATCCTTTCAGCGATTATATGAAGTATCTCGAAGCCTCACACGCGTTAGTGCCGCAAGTCTACGCATTCGAGAAAGCGAAGGCCTATGAGGGGGCAGGCTCGCCCGATGCTGTGAAGTTTCTGGATCAGCGCCTCGCAGCCGGTTCTCAAATGCTCATCGATCTCTGGTATACCGCCTGGCTGCAGAGCGGGGAACCGCTTCAACAACGCCTATCACGGCTAGGGAATTAGCACTGTATTTCAAAGATGAATGTTGGATCGCTGCCCGTCCTACCAGGTCCGGCGAAGACAAACCCGTTTACATACAATCCTGCGGATGGTAGCGTGAACGGTTCGACCTGCGCAGACGCGCCTAGACCGGTCACCAGCGACGATTCAGTTCACGCCGTTCCGTTCGCGTCGCGAGCCCGTTCGGTCGAGCCGCGCATCTGAGGAATACGATGAAGAAGCTTCAATTT
>JBOGMU010000055.1:0-7925 GCA_050746865.1 Candidatus Acidiferrales bacterium | reverse complement strand
GAACCAGGGCGGCGCACTATCCTGCTCTGGTCGGAAGGTGAAAAACAGCTCATCCACCTCGACGATCACGAAGAACTTCCGCGGACAAAAGATCAAACGGAAAACGGATTTGAACTAGCCTTCGTCTTGTCGTCATCGCGAATGCCGATACGTGACTCTTTCCGAAATCAAACTATTAACTGTATTCGCCGAAGTGCGGACAGAGGTGGTCGGTGAAAGAATGAGACCCGTTTCGAAAAGGCCGTGGCAAAACGCCTGTTCTAACCTAAGCCGATCTTCGAAAGCGTCGCATTCGCGTGGCTCGTTTGAATGATCCGTTTGGATTGAGCCTTATGGTGTTTCCAAGAAGGACAAAAGCCGCGCTCTCCATCGAGTGAAGACGGTCGACGGAAATTGCCGGACTAAAGGATTCCAATGTGAAGGCAGGGAAGGGGCGGAATGACTCGCCCCTAACTTCCGTGCAATGTCAGTTGAGTTGACCTGCTTGCGCGGCTCTCGTTCTTGCTGGTGTGACAATCAGCTCGGCGCCCAGCTCTTTTTCCGCCCTGAGCCAGTCGTCGACATCATTCCCAGGCTCGCCGCCGCGTTGAACGTATAGCTCGTAAGCTCGGTGAGCAACATCTTCTCTGGATAGTTCTTTGTTTTTGATCATTGCAACTCCTTGGTTGTTTACATTGGTTGTCTGCATCGGGCCGGAGCCCCGACCGACCTTCGTATTTGAGATGTGGATTACTTGCCGTATGCGTTGCCGCGGCTGCCTTCGGCTTTTCAGTCTTCGTGCGCAACCGCGGTGCAAATAAACGAGCGATTAGTACGATCCGCCCATGCCGCCGCCATAGCCTGCTCCGACGGCGGCCATTTTTTCCTCTTCCTTGTAATCGGCAATCAAGACTTCGGTGGTGAGCATCAGTGAGACGATCGACGCAGCGTTCTGCAGGGCGAGACGAGTGACTTTGGCCGGATCAATTACGCCAGCCTTGATCATGTCGCCGAAAGCTCCTGTCTCCGCATTAAAGCCGAAGTTATCTTCCTTGGACTCGCGGATGCGGCCGACTACGATTGCCCCTTCGTGTCCACCGTTTTGGGCAATTTGGCGCGTAGGTTCTTCAAGGGCTCGCTTCACGATGTTGACGCCGATGGCTTCGTCGTCCTGCAGCTTGAGCTTCTCAAGTGCCGGGATACAGCGAAGTAGTGCAACACCGCCGCCTGGAACAATGCCTTCCTCGACCGCAGCGCGCGTGGCGTGCATGGCATCTTCCACGCGGGCCTTTTTCTCCTTCAACTCGGTCTCGGTGGCTGCGCCGACCTTAATGATTGCTACGCCGCCAACCAGCTTGGCCAGACGCTCCTGGAGTTTCTCCTTGTCGTAATCCGAGTTGGCTTCCTCGATCTGTGCACGGAGCTGCTTAATGCGGCCTTCGATCTCACTGGCCTTGCCGGCTCCCGCAATAATCGTGGTGTTGTCTTTGTCAATGATCACTTTCTTGGCGCGGCCGAGCTCTTCGATCTTCACATTTTCCAGCTTGATGCCGAGATCTTCGCTAATGGCCTTCCCGCCGCTGAGAATCGCGATGTCTTCGAGCATTGCCTTGCGGCGATCGCCAAAGCCGGGAGCCTTTACCGCGACGCACTGCAGGGTTCCGCGGAGCTTGTTTACAACGAGGGTGGCAAGGGCCTCGCCCTCAACGTCTTCCGAGATAATCAACAGCGGTTTGTTGATTTTTGTAGTCTGTTCGAGCAAGGGCAACAACTCTCTGAGGGAAGTGATTTTCTTTTCGTGGATAAGGATGCAAACGTCTTCGAGCACGCACTCCATCCGCTCTGGAGCCGTGACGAAGTAGGGTGAAAGATACCCGCGATCGAACTGCATTCCTTCGACGACTTCGAGGGCCGTCTCCATCGTCTTCGATTCTTCAACGGTGATGACGCCATCTTTGCCTACTTTCTTCATGGCCTCGGCGATGATAGAGCCGATCTGCTTGTCGTTGTTGGCGCTGATCGTCCCGACCTGGACGATCATGTCGCCCTTCACGTCTTTGTGGAGTTTCTTGATTTCCTCGACCGCGACGTCAACAGCCTTCTCGATACCTCGCTTCACAGCCATCGGGTTTGCGCCGGCCGCCAGAGTCTTCACGCCTTCCCGAAAGATGGCTTGTGCCAGCACGGTCGCGGTGGTGGTGCCGTCACCAGCAACGTCAGAAGTCTTCGAGGCAACCTCTTTCACCATCTGCGCGCCCATGTTTTCGAGCGGGTCCTGCAACTCGATTTCCTTGGCTACCGTTACGCCATCCTTGGTGATGACGGGCGCCCCGAACTTCTTCTCGATCACCGCGTTGCGCCCCTTGGGGCCGAGCGTGATCTTTACAGCGTCAGCCAAAATGTTGACGCCGCGCAAAATCGCCTGACGTGAATTCTCACCAGTTACAATTTGTTTTGCCATTAGGTCTCACCCTCCTGGGCGTTGAAGCTGATGCTCCAGTGCAAGATGCGCCGGAGCCGAAAACTACTTCTTGCCGGCTGCCGCTTTGGCGAGCCCGCTGACCTTCGCCAGAATTTCCTCCTCGCGGAGGATCAAATACTCCTGCTCATCGATCGTGATGTCGTTACCGGTATATTTGCCGAACAAAATCCGGTCGCCGGCCTTTACGTCGAGGGGGATACGATGCCCCTTTTCAAACTTGCCGGCGCCAGCGGCTATTACTTCGCCCTCTTGAGGTTTCTCTTTGGCCGTGTCCGGGATGATGATGCCGCCCTTCGCGGTTTCCTTTTCTTCGAGCCTGCGCACAAGCACACGGTCATGTAACGGGGTAACATTTACAGTCATTTCTCTAGCCTCCAGATGATCCACTTCGCTAAATTGTCCCAAAATGATCGGCGGGCTTGCCTGCTCCCTACCGACGAAAGGACCTGCTGCCTTCAGGTCCGGCGCACAAACAAGGCACCCTCCCCAGGCTCATTATGCCAAAGCGGCCAAGGCAGTT
Source organism: Candidatus Acidiferrales bacterium (assembly GCA_050746865.1). Classification (GTDB taxonomy): domain Bacteria; phylum Acidobacteriota; class Terriglobia; order Acidiferrales; family UBA7541; genus Palsa-295. Next base: position 4,944 of record JBOGMU010000055.1, on the reverse strand, counting down.
AACCGCTATTGATTCAGCAAGGCTTGAATAGCCGAATCGCTAGTTAACCACTTTAGATTAATTCACTTGACATGTCAAGTGCAATCTGGAATTATTTTATCCAGTTAATCTGTTTAGTTAAGTAACGTGGAGGACCATTGTGGATGTCTGCGTCGTGATTAAACGGCGGCTGGGTGAATTGGGACTCGAGCAGAAGGATCTGGCGACCGCCGCCGAAGTTACTGAATCCTATATATCTCAGCTTTTGAATCGCAAGAAGCTTCCGCCCGCGCCAGACCGAACAGACATTTACGAGAAAATGGCGAAGTTTTTGAAGGTTCCCAGCGACAGGCTTTCGAAACTGGCTGAGCTCCAGCTTAGGGAAGAATTGAAGAGAGATTTGGTGGATCCGCCCGCTCCGTTGTTCAGGGAAGTTCGAGAGGTAATCCTACGGAAGTGCGTACGCGGCAAAGAAAAACAAGTACGCGCAATTTTTGAGAAGCAACCCTTCGGCGAACTCGAGCGCTTCGTCACGCAAAGGCTCCTGGATGTGATCAAGAAAGTCGCCAAAGAAGAATTGAACAGTGAAAACTGGCTTCACTTAGTGGCTCGACTGACTGGTCGAAGCTACGAACAGCTGCGGGTGACGCTCCTGGAGTTCCTGGACACGGATGTCTTCAACTTGTCGCCGGAAAACTGTATTTCCTTCCTGGATCCACTGATTGAATCCTGGGATGTGGATGTGACAACGTTTGGTATGGAAATTGTGTTACATCGGAGAATAGCTTCAGGGGATCCTAAGAGATATGAGTTTGTTGAAACGGGACTCGACGAACCAGAGGTAGAGCCGGGGTTCAAAGAATTCCTTAACGATAGTTCCCTCAGCGGGACTGCCACCGCCGAAGAAATGGAGATCCTAAGGAACTTAAGATTCAACGGAAAACGCCCAACTTCACTTTATTATTATCGGGAATTGCAAAGTCTCAGAGATCCGCTTCATTTTCGCGCGGAAAATCGGTCGGCGACGCAGAAGTCGCGGCGAAATGAGCGTTAATGCGTCGTCCACCGCGATTCCTTGTGAATTGATTCTTGGTACTATGTGACTTGCGAATCCCGTCGTCCTCGCCCGTTTGACGCGGTTCGAGATTGGTACTCACCCTGGCACAGCGACGCGGTATTTTCGGAGTAGTTCATAAAGGACGACGCCCGCGGCGGTTGCGACGTTTAACGAGTTCTTCTGGCCTAGCATGGGGATATGGATGTGGGTCTCAGCGATTTCCAATAGCCGCAGCTGGAGGCCTTCGACTTCGTTTCCAAAAAGGACGCAAACAGGAAACCTGGGTTGCCAGTCGTAGAGATCCACGGAATCTGTACCGGTTTCAATTGCAGCGATTTCGTACTTTTTGGCGCGCAGGCGTTCAACCATAGCAACAGCATCCCCGTCATGCTCCCATTGAACAACGGTCTCGGCGCCGAGAGCTGTCTTTGTGATCGCGCTTTTAGGCGGATATGCGGTAATTCCGGCCAGATATAATTTTTCCAGCCTAACGCCGTCAGCCGCGCGAAAGAACGCGCCGACGTTGTACATGCTGCGGACATTATCAAGCAAAGCAGAAACCGGAAGACGAAGACCGTCGTATTGTGACGCGGTCGCACTGGTATCGCGCTCGCGGAATTCCTTTAGGACTTTTCGGACGATCATCATGCAAGCGTTAGATTATTTCACATCTGGAGAACACGCCACGTCACCGAGGCTTGCAAAGTGAAGCGCCGGCACTTCGGCATACGATGTTAAAAACACATGGATTCGAGTGCCCTGGTCGCCGCATCATTCGCAGACAGATGCGTGCGCAAGGTCTCTTCGCTTAAGAGTCGGAAGAGCTTTGATAGCCTTTCCTGCCTTTCCCTGCGCGAGACGCAATTCATACAGGTTTTGAAGATTGAGCCAAAACTGGGCACTCGTGCCAAAAAAGTGAGCCAGACGCAATGCGGTGTCGCCTGTGATGGAGCGCGTCCCGTTGAGGATTTGAGTGATCCGATTCGTCGGCACGTTGAGTTGCCGCGCGAGTTCGGCAGCACTCATATCGAGCGCTTCAAGCTCTTCGGCGAGGTGTTCGCCTGGATGAATTGTGGTTACCGTCATGTCGGTGCCCCCTAGTGGTAATCGACGATCTCTACGTTCGACGGCCCGGGTGCGTCGTCGTTCCACTCGAAACAAATATGCCACTGATCGTTGATGCGGATACTGTATTGGCCATTGCGGTCGCCTCGCAAGGCCTCGAATCGGTTACCGGGCAGCGCAACGAGATCACGAAGCGAGGCGGCAGCGTCCATTCGGTCAAGCTTGAGACGTGCCGGTCGCTCAAAACCCGAAAAAGCCCTAACTCGATTTCCAGCGGCGAAGTCTCTAGTTCGTTTGTCGCGGTAGCTGAGCCTCACGTGACGACTTCAAAATATCATTGAGTATGCGTTACGTCAAACGTAACGGAACGAACACCAACAAGAATTCGGTGTTTTATTCACTGAAATGCTTGAGGAAATTTTGGCCGTGTCCATTCGGGTTATGATACCTTCGTCGCGCACGAAAACGCGTGGGCCAGAATCTTTGAAATGCGTCGCGGCTGCGGCAAGGAGCGAGATATGCGTGAATCGAGGAGAGAATTTATGAAGAGCACGGCTATGGGGCTGACTGCCGCGGCTGGGATGATGGGCGCTGGTGCGTCGCGCCTTTCGGCAAATCCACTCGGCTTGCCCATTGGCTGCCAAACATATCCCGTTCGGGCGATGGTTACGCAGGACTTCCCTGCCACGGTGAAGACGCTTGCCGGCGCCGGTTTTCAATCCATCGAACTCTGTTCGCCGGTCGGCTATCAGGAATTCGCTCCGGTGGGCAAATATACGGGCGCTGAGCTTCGGAAAATCCTTAGCGACAACGGGGTGATCTGCATCAGTTGCCATTTCGATATCAAAGAACTCCGCAACGATTTGCCCGGCAGAATCGCTTGGGCCAAAGACGTTGGATTAACGCAAATGCTGGTTCCGAGCCTTGACGGTCCCCGCCACCCCACGATGGACGACGTGAAAAAGGCCGCTGACGAATACAACAAGATCGCAGGCGAAGTCGCCAAGGCGGGAATTCAGCAGGGATTACACAATGAAATTTTTGAGATAACGAGCGTTGATGGAAAGCGAACGTACGATTTGCTGTTCGATCTGCTTGATCCGAAGCTCGTGAAATTTCAGTTCCAGGTATCCACTGTCTCGCAGGGATTCGATGCTGCAGAATATCTGACGAAATACCCAGGCCGTTTCGTCTCATTGCACTGCCAGGGTTGGGACGCTACCAATCGAAAACAGGTCGCTATCGGCAGCGAAAGCGATTCGCTCGATTGGAAGAAGATTTTCAATGCGGCCAAGACAGGCGGGATCAAGGACTACTATGTCGAGATGAATCTCGATCTGATGAAGGCGAGCGTTCCCTATTTGAAGAATCTGAACATCTAACGGTGCCGAAGCAAGGCGTACCCGCGGCCGTTTTCAAGGTTCTCATACACGACTTGTGGCATCGGCTCCCGACGAATCCCGTCCGGAGCCGACGCTGCATCTTAGGGCATAGTCGAGTTCAGCTCCGTCTCCAAAGCATTCTTTTTGACGTCAATTAAATCCGCTGCTTGCGGTGTCTTCTCGGCATCCAATAGGGATGGGGCAGATCGCAGCCAAGGCAGTTCTGAAAACATGGGGACGCACACTACAAGGGCGGTTACCCTCACTCTCGATTGAGATTACACGCGAGTGTCCGTTACGCTGTCCAGGATGCTATGCATATGACGACGCGCATCTTGGAACTTCAAAAAACCTACGCAGCCTGAACGATTTCAAAGGCGAAGAACTTATCAGGCGAGTCCGCGAGCTCGTGGAGGAACACGATCCGCTGCATCTTTCGATCGTAGGCGGGGATCCGTTAGTTCGATATCGTGAACTCGATGTTCTGCTGCCTGAACTGACGCAACGCACGCACGTGCAGGTGGTCACGAGCGCTTTCCGTCCCATTGCGCGAGAATGGGCGAAACTTCGGAACCTGCGAATGGTTGTTTCCATCGATGGATTGCAGCCGGAACACGATTTGCGGCGCAAACCGGCGACGTATGAGCGAATCTTGCGGAATATCGACGGCCAGCACATAACGGTGCATTGCACCGTGACGAGCGCGATGGTTCACCGGGCGGATTATCTAGCCGAATTTGTCAATTTTTGGTCGGCGAATCCGAATGTCGAAAAAATCTGGATGAGCATCTTCACGCCGCAGAATGGCGCCACGACCGCTGAATGCCTATCCTCCGAACAACGGAGGATGGTGGTTGACTCTATGCTGCGGATTTCCGGCGAAGACAACAAACTCGATATGCAGGAAGCCATGATCAGGGAATTTCTCTTTCCTCCTGCGTCACCAGGTCATTGTATTTTCGCCAAGACGACTCTTTCGCTCTCGGCAGACCTTCGGACAAAAGTTGAACCGTGCCAATTCGGTGGCACTCCTGATTGCTCGCAATGCGGTTGCATTGCTTCTATGGGGTTAGCCGCGGTCGGCCATCGGAAAATCATCGGACCGATCACAGCCGGGCACATTTTCTGGAGTTCCGCGGCGATAGGGCAGGTCGTGAAGGCCAGTGAGCGGGGTCTGGCGCGCATACTCCGCGCCAACGGGCGCGCACAGCACTAGTGTCCTGCGTTTGTCCTTCACACCAGATAAGCACCTGCGCTTCTTAAGCCAGGCTTGGAACCAACTGTGTCGACTCTTTCTGTCATCCGCTGACCCTCGGCCCTGCGCCGATCTCTTCCCAAGTGGAGTCGTCTGGAACAACGACATTCCTTCACTCGTGGTAGTAGAATCTCTCGCTGGCTCTCTCAACACCTGTGGAGACATGACGATTGTCTTGTAAGCGGCGGAACGCTTCCATTGCGACT
>JBOGMU010000054.1:0-17155 GCA_050746865.1 Candidatus Acidiferrales bacterium | reverse complement strand
GCTGGGTTCAGAACGTCGCGAGACAGTTCGGTCCCTATCTGGTGTGGGCGCAGGAAACTTGAGAGGAGCTGTCCCTAGTACGAGAGGACCGGGATGGACGGACCTCTTGTGATCGAGTTGTCACGCCAGTGGCATCGCTCGGTAGCGAAGTCCGGAAGAGATAATCGCTGAAAGCATCTAAGCGAGAAGCTCGCCTCGAGATAAGGTTTCCCAACCCTCCTGCGGGGGGGTAAGAAGGCCAGTCGAAGACTACGACTTTGATAGGCGGGAGGTGGAAGCGCAGTAATGCGTGTAGCTAACCCGTACTAATCGGCCGTTCGGCTTAACCATAAAACTTTCCCAACGCGTTGCTTTCGTTGCGAAGTTTGCGTAATGCCAGCTTCCTTCAGTTGCAAATGTTTTTTCAAAATTTTCCAGGTTACGTTTTCCCAGATTTCGATTCGGGAATCGCTCGCAGCTTCTTCGAGCCTCCCGTCTCTCCAAGTTTCCTGGTGGTCTTACCGCGAGGGTCACACCCGTTCCCATCCCGAACACGGAAGTTAAGCCTCGCCGGGCCGATGATACTGCGTTGGAAACGACGCGGGAACGTAGGTAACCGCCAGGGATTTAAAATTCAAAGGCCGCTCGGCTGAAACCGAGCGGCCTTTTTGTTTTCCTGCGTTAAATCAATGATGCTGTGGGAGAAAATGCAGGTTTTGCCTCTAATCCTGTAGTGAATAGCGCATTTTCCCTGAGAAGTCATGAAATTCCTTTTTTCTTAAGCAGCGGCTTCTTCTTTGCCTCCGATGTCGCTGTAGCCGCTGATTCGGCGCAAATTCATCTGTCCGCTGATCCAAAGCCCAAAGAACACGCGCAGTCATTGGGCAGCGCCGCCTGGGTTTTCGCGCGGCGGCGGAACTCCAGTTGCATCCGCTCAATAGCGGCATCAGGCTCAGCAATACTTTCTCGCCGTTCTCCCGCACATTAGCCGCGACACCGTGCTCTTCGACAACGCCGCTCCACGGAGCCTGTGCCCAGAACCTCCAGCGAAGAGATTCGGGGCTTCTTCTTCAAAGACCTATCAGGAGAATACGCCTTCAAACTTTTCAACAGGAATCGGGCCAGAACCCTCCTTTTTCCCCCGCGTAGTTTGGCTCTCTGCCTCCGGTTTGACCGAGCGCGACTCGATCCGAAACTGGTTGCTAAGCAGCTTTACTGTAAGCATCCGAGCCATGTTGTTTCACCATTTTGTTGTAGACGCCCATAAGCATGAATGCTGCCGGCCACTGTCCAACGAAAAGCGCCCAATCGTCCTTACCGACTGTCTTCAATATGGCCGAAGCGGCGATTGATCCAAATGCTGCTGCCAAGTATCCTGAGCTTGGAATTCGCGAAGTCTGCGACTCGATTGCTCCGGTGATACGATCTTCCGGAACTCCACCACGTACCTTGTTTTCCATGTCTCTCCTGCTTTCGATTTGAAATGTCTAGTAGATCTCCGCCAGGCTAGATGTGAGGTGTACAAAGGGAATACGAGGAGGGCACTCACACTAGCGAGTTGATGGGCCGGTCCGAATAAACCCAGAAGTCACTTTGCCGTCTCTAGGGGCGGACTGTAAATATGGCATATTGGGTAAACCCAACCAATCGATTGCTGTAGAACCAGAAATGCAGGCCCTGATTGAGATGTGCGAACTTCCACACGCACCCTTTATCGACCTTAGCAATGCGGCGAACAGGATAAACAGCCTTTTTTCGTTCACGCAGTTTCTCGACACGCACGAGCGGACCATATTGACTCGGCGCCTCGCCGTTTTGATGGAATCGCGGCTAGGTGAAGCTAACGCAACCGATTGCTCACGGCTCGCGTGGTTATGTCTCCGGCTTCAAGACGAAGACAAAGCCCGCCGGATTGTGGACCGCGGTCTCGATCTTGAAGGCGCTAATGAGTACTGCCTAAGGCTAAAGAGCAAGCTGTCTCAGACAGCCTGGGCGGGATAACTCTGGGCGAGTCACTATTCCGCTGGCCTCGTCATTCGCCAGAGACGAAGGGCATGTACATGGACTGGATGCCGACGCGACCGGGGCCGCGAAAGCGATTCCAGACGAGCTGGCCTCCGCTGGCGAAGACGCCCGTCGAGAGCTTCTGGAATTGGGTTTCCATGGTGACGCTGCGGTCTTTGTAGATCCACCCGCCGGGCTCGATGTCGATCTGGTCGCCCACGTTTAGAAAAACTTCAAAGACGTTTCCGTAGCCATGCAGCCACAGGATGCCGTCGCCTTTGTGGGCGGTGAAGGTGTCGATGAAAAAGCCGGTGCCTCCCATCAGCATATTGGCTATACCCTTCACGCGAGTGAAGGTGTAATCGAGCTGATCGGTGGCGGCGAGAAACTGGTGCTCGCGCACGTCGAGCGATTGGCCCTGGTTCAAATGCATCGCGAAGAGATGGCCCGCTCCGTCACGACTGAAAGCAATGCGCCCGGGACCATGCGCTTCGGTCATGAAAACGGGCATGCCGGAGAGAACGCGTTTGAACGCGCCTGCAAGCGACTTGATGCCGATCTGAGTGCGTGTATCTTTCCAGAGCAAAACGTGATGTTCGAAATAGACGGGCACGCTGCCGACTTCGACGGTGAGAACCGGGACAAGTTCGCCGTCGAGGTGATACGTGATTCCTGCGAATGTTTCCGCTTGCGCGCTGGTGGCTTTCAGGACTGGCGTTGGGTCAGGCAATGTTGTGCTCCTTCCGCTGGTTCGTGCGATTTGAGGATGAGATCACGGAATGATTCAGCATAAGACGTGGATGCGCGCGGATGGGGCATGAAACGCTCGCCGCGTGTCCTAAGGCGTAACTAATGCGAAGATGGGCAAGGACCTTACGGGGAGATTGATCGGCGGGAAAAATTTTGAAAAACGCCGGTCACAATCGGGAAAAAACTGTAAAATAGATTCATGGCTAAGGGATGGGAAAGCAAAGCAGTAGAAAGTCAGGTCGAAGACGCTCAATTGGAACGCAATGACAGAAAACCACAATTAACCGCCTCCCAGATGGAGGCGAATCGCCGCAAGCAGGTTTTGCTCCTTTCTCGCGCCCGAGTGGCGGACGGTTTGCAGTCGAGCAGCGACTCGCGGTATCGCGACCAGCTCACTCGTGCGCTGGCCGATCTCGATGCGCAGATTTCGCAGCTGAGCAATAACTAGCTCTCGGCAGTTCTGACGCCGTATTCGGTAAAGAGAGGTCCTTCGGTTCGCGCTCCGTAACGAGCGCCAGGATGACGGCCCTGCCGTTTATACGGGCCGGCAGCGGTTGGACTGCTTAGTCGCGCGGAAGGCCTTGGTCGGTTTCTTCGATGAAGAGGACGCCTACGCCATTCTGTGTCTTCTCGCGGCCCAGATCGCAGTGGACGACTGTTCCGCGAAATGCCATTGAGCTGGCGCGATTCCCTTCTCCAGAAGCTTCGATGACGACGCGCAACTCGGATTGCAGTCTTGGGCGATTGCCCAGGCATAGATAGGCTCCCAGCAAACTCAGATCACGAACGACAGCCTTTTCCTCGAATTCTCTGCCGTCCTCGTCGCGGCCGCTCACAACAGCCGTAAAGCGCAGACGCCTGCGAAGCCCCACACGAGATTCGCGCAACTTCACTTCCACGCCACGCTCGCTTAGGTTAACGGACATTCCTTCTGTTGCAGCCCAAGTGACAGGAAATTCCTGCCGCGCAGCCGAGAGGAATCCATCAATCATGCGGTCAGACGAATCCGGATCGTGATGGAAGAGCAGCAGATTGCCGACTTTGGAGTCCCGTGCGATCTTGGCTGCTTCCAACCAGCTTGAGTGGCCCCAGCCTTTTCGCGTCGACGCGAGCTGTTCTGGCGAATACTGTGCGTCATAGATGAGGACGTCTGCGTCGCGCGCTAAGCGCCTGAGGGTCTGGTCATAATCGCCGCCATCGGGCTCGTTATCGGTTGCGTAGACGACTGAGCCGACGCTCGTCTCGAGCCGGTATCCGAGGCAGCCTTGAGGATGGTTCAGGCGTTCTGCCGTAACGCGAACACCACCGATTTGCCAGCTATCCCCGGCGTTCACATCCCGAAATGTGCGTTGGGCGCTCATCATGTTTGCGTCGATCGGAAAATAGGGACTGGCGAGTTGCGATTCGAGCGCTTTGCGAAGGCTATCGGGACCGAGATATCGCGACTCGAAACTGTAAAAATGGAAATGATTCTGCGGCTCAAAGAAAGGGTGAAAAAAAGGAATACCCTGAATGTGGTCCCAATGATAATGCGTGACCAGAATATGGGACTCGATGCCGGCGTGCGACTGATTCCAATGATTCCCGAGAACTCGCAGGCCCGTCCCGCAATCGAGAATGATATGGGTTCCATCAGGCGCCGTGAAGTCAATGCAAGGTGTATTGCCGCCGTAGCGCCCATTTTCACGCTCAGGCGTAGGCGTCGAACCGCGAACGCCCCAAAAGACGAGCTTGGCTGAGGAATGCGTCATTGCGGGATCAGCCTGCGCGTGCGCCGATCTTCCCCCTGATGAAGAACGATGAATTTGATGATTGCCTGACTCGATGGTAGGTGCGGCTATAGAGCAAGTCAATTGCCTTTCGAGGCTGGTTCTTGTGTAACACCTATTAGATTCGCGACGTCGGCCAGCGCTGTTCCGCGAGCACGCCGGGGAGTAAAATCCAGACCATGCACGATCAGTTGCACGGTAGCCACTCGCACGACGGCCACGGTCACGGTCTTCACGCGCATCACCATGTTCACGGCGTGGGCGAAAAGATGACGCTCACGATGGGACTTGCAGTAGTGGCGACGCTTGCGTTGGTGGCTGTGGAGTTCGCGGCGGGGTATTTCGGGCATTCGATCGCACTCGTCAGCGACGGCATTCATAACCTGACCGATGTGCCTTCGCTCGTGATCGCGTGGCTGGGCATGCGCTGGGCACTGCGGCCTCCGACGGCTCAAAAAACTTACGGATATCATCGCGCTGGAATTCTGGCGGCTTTTTTGAACGCGACGTTGCTGGCGATTGCATCGGTATTTTTGATCTACGAATCGGTGGAACGCCTGAGAGCACCGGTCGAAGTGCATACCACGATTATGTTGTGGGTCTCGCTCATTGCGCTCGTGGTGAATGGCGGAATCACATTCGCGGTGCATGCCGGACGTACAGACCTGAATGTGCGAGCGGTCTGGATTCATAATCTGGGAGACGCGCTTTCGAATGTGGCAATTTTTGCGGCGGCGCTGATGATTCGGTACTTGGGAACTAATTGGGCGGACCCGTTGATCGGCATCGGAATCGGCGCGATGGTGCTTTGGTCGGGAACAGGCATTTTAAGCGAGACCGGTCACATTTTGCTCGAGGGAATGCCGCGAGGAATGAATCTGGAAGAGGTAGCGGGCGCACTGCTGCGGATTGAAGGCGTCCGTGAGGTGCACGATATTCACATTTGGACGCTCGGCACTGATTTAAACGCGTTGTCATGCCACGTGCGCATCCCCGATATGCACATGGAAGGTAGCGAGCGCATCTTGGCGAAGATCAGAGAAGTGCTCGCGCGCGATTTTCGGATTACGCACACCACGGTTCAGTTTGAACGCGCGGGTCTGGCGGGCGAGGAGGGCCTGTACATGCCGCAGCCAGCTCGCCAATCGAACACGTAGAATATCCGCCGGATAAGGTTACAAAGAGAGTTGGAGCTGAGAACCGCGTTCACTGTTTAGGCGGAGCGTTGCATCGGCGTCGAGATCGGTGACGGCGATGGTGTGACGCATGCCGTCCGGCGTGATATAGATAATCTGGTCGTTAGAGCGAGTGAAGGCGGCGGCCTTGAGTTGCGTGCCGTCGCGCATCACCAGCGTGAACTGGCCGATATCCGGTAGCGGAGGCGCTTGCTCTTCCTCTTCCTGTGGCCGTGAAGGCGCCGAAGCTCGTGCCGGCTCAGACTGCGCTGCTGAGGGCACTTGTACTACGATAACCTGTGGCTGCGGGGCGGGAGCGGATTCTTGTGGCTGCTCGTCTATTTGTTCCACCGGGGCGTAGCCACCGCCGTCCCATAAGATGTAGCCGCCGCCTGCAAAACCAGCGCATCCATAACGGGCTGCTTCTCTTAAAGCCAACTGAGTGGCTGGATCGATCGCCGCCTTAACATTCAGATCCTTGTTGATAGCGTTAAGGTATTCATAATTGAAGCCGTAGGGCGGCACTGGGCTAAGCAACTGCTGCGCGCTTGTTCCGAAGGCGCATTCAGGTTGATTTCGAAAAGAGCGATTGCCATTTGCGCGGTTGTGCTGAAAGGTCCGCGTCACGGTACGGTTTTCGGTATGCTCGGCAATTCGGCTATCGAACGGACGCACTGCAGGCACTGCAGACACGATATGCGCGGCTTGGGGCCTTGTTGGAGCGACGCGAACTGTCTGGTGCACTTGTATCGGCGACCGCATCACGGGGGCACGATTTTGCGCGCTCGCGGGCGAAATCGCAAAGAGCACTCCTGCTGTGCACAAGGATAGTAAAGAGAAAGCGACGCGAACCGGGGATGGCGTTGGGGTAGCCATATAAACGCGCCTCTATATTAGCCTCTATATTAACAGACGCGCCGCGGGACATTGGGGTTGTCCTGCTTAGCCGAATGTGAGACCGGAAGCAGCGCGTCTGTATCAATCTGGGTTCAGGCATTCACTGCCTTTGCGCTCTGGCTTGGGTATGCTATAAACAACGGGCCGAATCAGATGGTGATACGGTGAATGAAACGGAGCGAGTCTCGGCAAAGGCGGAATTCGCGGCAAGGGCCGCCGCGTCAGGCCGTGGTGCGCATGAGACAACGGAATTTGCCGCGAGCTACTGCCCGCGCTGCTCGGCGAAGCTCGAGGCGCGCAGCTGTAAGATGCTTTGCTCGTCCTGCGGTTATTACATGTCCTGCTCGGATTTTTACTGACGAGCGCGAGAGTTTTTCAAGGTCAATTTCAGAGGTAATCTTGCAGTTCCAGGAGGCTTTAACGTGGCACTGAGAATGGCAGAGCGAGACGTAAATGGGATAACCGTGCTGGACATCGAAGGCCGAATCGTACTGGGCGAGGAGAGCAACTCGTTCCGTGAAAAAGTGAAGGGATTGCTGGCTTCGGGTAAGAAGAAGATTGTGCTTAATCTGGCCAATGTGACGTACATCGATAGCGCGGGGCTTGGCACTCTGGTGGCCACCTTCCACAGCGCGCGCTCTCAGGGGGCGGCGTTGAAGCTCGCCAACCTGGGTTCGAAGTTCAAGGAAGTGTTGCAGGTAACGAAGCTGATGACGGTGTTCGATACATATGATAGCGAAGCCGCCGCAATTCAGAGCTTCGGAGCTTAAATTCTAGCAAGGAAGTCGGTGCGGTCTGGCTTTGGGGCCGGACCGCGCTTTTTTCTGCCTTCAGAGACTAACCTACGCGTCCTTCCACTTTATAGATTGTCAGACCGCTCAGGAGCTTGGGATAGAAGTCTGTCGACTTTTGTGGCATGACGTCGCCACCAAGAGCGATTTCCGCGACCTGTTCGATGCGCGCTGGGTTCAGCAGGCAAGTGAGCTGTGCTTCGCCCCGATCCACGTGGGCAATCGCGGCACCCATCTCGCGCTCATAGGTGATGTTTTTCTCCGCAGCGACGGCTTCCGCTGTGATTCCCAAGCCTTTCTCCAGCAACAAGCGGTGGAGCAAAACCACGTCTAGCGTTCGCTGTGCCGGAGAAAGATCGGGAAGGAGGGCTTCGAGATCCGTATCTTTGCGCAGAACGAATAAATAGAAGGCGCCACTTCCGTCTTTCGGCGTGGGATAAACGCCGATGGCGTGTCTCTCTTGGCTATGGCTCTCTAAATTCTTGCGAAATTCTCCGTAGCTAGAAGCTCGCTCTGAAGCGTTCTGGAATGGGTAGGAATACGAATCGAAATAAGGACTCAGGTCGCGGCGAAAGTTCTCGAAGTCGAAATTCGGATAACGCACCACACGATGTGTGGGCAGAATCGTGAGCCCTTTCGAATGCGCGTTGATAATCGTTGCCATGGCGAACTCCGACGCGGCCGTGCGATCGTGATTGCCGGATTTTGCGCGCGCTTCATTGCGAAGGTTAAGGGCTGTTTCGTAGCGATGATGGCCATCGGCGATGATGAGACTTTTGTCCGCCATAGCTTTCTGCAATTTCTCGATGAGCGGCTTGTCCGTAACGGGCCAAACGCGATGGATGGTGTCATATTCATCGTTCAACTCGATTGCCGGCGTCTGCTTTGTGATGCTTTCGAAGAGTGAGTCCACCTGGCGAGCAGGGTCTTCATATAGAAAGAACAGTTGCCCGGTTTGGGCACCGGTGCGGCGTAGCAATTCAATGCGGTCGGCCTTTGGCCCAGACAGCGTGTGCTCGTGACGGAAAACGACCTTCGCGTCATAGTCCTCTACGCGCACGAGCGAGATGAAGCCTGACCGCGTGCGACGCGTTTGCGAACCAGGAATTTGAAATTCCTGTGTGTAGACATAAATCGCCGGCGCGGAGTCTTGCACAAGAACCCTTTCGGCAATCCATTCCTGTATCTTTTGCGCGGCGCGTGAATAGACGTTGTTTTGAGCCGAATCGCCTTCCAGCGTGCGCCCCTTTTCAACGGGGATTAAGTTGTAAGGACTCGCGGCATAATATTTATCCTGCATCTGCGGCGAGATCTTGTCATAGGGCTGCGTGAGGACATCCTTCAAAGCGACGCGCCTTGCGTCGTAACGATACGCACGAAACGGTTGTATTTCTGCCATCTTTCCCCCGGTTTGTGTTTCCTAGTGTCGTGGAGCTAACAATTTTACTTCGACTGCGGAATGTAAGACAAATTCCTGGCCTCCGCTCCGCACGAGCGTTCTGATATCCCAAGAGCCGGGCCTGGAGAAATTCAGGGTCGCCGCCGCAAGCAGCTTGTCTGTCGATGGTTGCGGCGAGGCCTGCGCGATACAGCTGAACTCATCGCCGCATGTTGCCGAAATCTCGACCGATGCGCCGGTAATGGGCTGGCCGGATGCGACGTCCTACACGAGAACAGCAAGGTCGTTCGGCCCCTCCGCAGAGGCTGCGGCGCGGCAAAGATTGTGACGGCAAGTTGGCCTGCGTTCGCATGCGTCAAGGGAATGTCGCCATCGATACGCCCGGCGCAAAAAACTTCCATGACTCATGAAACGCTCAGTCTCCTCGCTCTCTGAATAAGGTGCCAGCAGCGCCAGGCCCTCGGCAGAACGTCTGTAAACAGAACCGTGAAGGGAGATCAGGTTAGCGAAACAGAATATCGCAGTAAGTGACTTACGTCACAGGCCTTTTTGGCTAGCACTTGTGAGATTGGCGTGACTCAGCGCTCCGACTGCTCGGCCTCTTCTTCGATCGAGAGCGGGACGATCTGATCCGTCGCTATTCCGATGAGCAAAAGGCCGATGGCGACGAAGAGACTGCGCAATCCCCATTCAGTGTACGACCAAGTCCCGAACGCCGCGCCGGAGACATAAAAGACCCAGATCATAGACAGAAAGGCCGCTTTTTTAATGTCTTCGTGCCATTGGCGCAACACAGCGGCGCTTACAGGACGCTTACGCGCGAGATCGTAGGCCGTGAAAACAGTGTGGGAGATCAACTGGGCGAGCTTGTTAACCATACCCGTGACGAAAGTTGTGTGCACCGTGAGAGGCCCGATGCCCGTCAGCGTCGCAGTCTGAATTCCCATTGCACCCGCTAACGCCGCCAAAGCCCAATATGGTTGGTTGGCAATGGATGAACTGGCAGAGGCGGATCGTATCGTCGTCTCGACGAGCGCGAGCAGCATCGCGGCTTCGATGGCGAGAGTTATCGTGGCGGTTTTGCGAATGCGGGCTCTCGATCCCACTTCAATGACGGCGCGGCCGAAGACTGATCCAAGCAGGAATGCCGCGACGATTGCTCCGGCTGAAAGGACACCCGTTCGGTTTCGCTCTATGAGGTTTTCGCCTAAGTGCACGGTTGTGCCGGTCAAGTGCGCCACGAAGAAGTGAAAAACACCAAGATATCCGATGATGTCGACGAGGCCGGATGCAAAGGTGAGCAACAGAGCAACTATTATTTTGGGGCGGTGCCGCTCGAACACATCCGCTTTAGGCATCAGTGAGCAGCGTATTTCTCTACGTCGCTCCGACGCAGTTCAATCCCCATGCCGGGTCGCGACAGGTCAGGAACCAAGTCGCCATTAGCCGGTTCTCGGGCACCGTCGAAGAACATTTTTTCGATGCGCACGTGGTCGTGAAAATACTCAAGGTGCACTGCGGCCGTTGATGCGCAGCATGCGTGCATATGTACGGACGGCGCGGTGTGGGCGGACAGCGGTACGGACCGCGCAATGCAGAGCGCGTCAGCTTGCATGAATCCGGTAATACCGCCGCAGCGCGTGGCGTCCGCCTGAAGAGTATCCACGGCACCGCCTTCCAGCATGCACCGGAAATAATTTGCGTCGTAGCCGTACTCGCCTGCGGCGATATCCATGCAGGCCGGCGCTCGATCACGCATCAGGCGCAACCCTTCAAGGTCGTCCGAACTTACGGGCTCTTCGAACCAGCGCACACTTTCCTCCGCAAAATGTTGCGAAAGTCTGAGCGCCTGTTTGCGCGAGTAGGCGCCGTTCGCGTCAACGAACAATTGCGCCTCCTTCCCGATTGCTTCTCGCGCGCTGCGAACGCGATGAGGATCTTGCTCAGGATTTCTGCCAATCTTCATCTTGACCATGCGGATGCCAGAGCTTGTCCAGCCGGAGAGTTGGCGTTGAAGCTGCTCGATGGAATACGAAGTGAAACCTCCGCTGCCATACACGGGAATCCCGTTGCGAGCAGCGCCTAGCAGCTTGACGAGAGGAAGATCGAGCAGTTTAGCTTTGAGATCCCACAGAGCTATATCGACGGCGGAAATTGCCATGGAGCAGAGTCCAGGCCTGCCGAGATTGCGAACCGATTGCACCATCGCGTTCCACGAACCAGCGACATCCATCGCGTCGTGGCCTTCGACGGTCTTGCTCAAGAGATCGCGAATCAGCTGCGCCGCACTTTGGTTCGCGTACGTGTAGCCGATTCCCACGGCTCTGTTCGCGCGTGCTTCTACGATCACAATCGTGGTGCTGCGCCATTCGATAGTGCCATCCGACTCTGGAAAATCCGTGGGAACCGTATATGCGTGGACGTTGACGGAGTCGATGTGGCGATCAGCCGATTTCAGCGCAGTACTCATTTTATGTGCAGCGACGACGCTCACTCCGAATGGGCATAGGCGATCGTACTGAGGAGTGCGTTTGAGTCTTGGCGCGAATCAAGGCGGCTGTGCTGTACAACGATAGGCACGTCTGACTCGATCACGCTGGAATAGTCGGTATCGTGGGGCAGTGGTTGCGGAGAGACGAGGTTGTTGAAGCGGACGTGCTTTGTCCTGCGCGCGGGGACCGTTAGTTCATAGGGACCGATCGGCTCCTTATCCGAAAAGAAAATCGTGATACGTACATGTGCTTCTTCGTCAGTTGCATTCAGGATGCATGCGGTCTCATGGCTGGTCATTTGCGGCTCGGGTCCATGACTCCATCCTGGGATATAACCTTCAGCAATAGCCCACGTCCTCTTTCCAATCTGCTTCATGCCTTTCCTTTGTCGAACACGTTGAAAAATGGCCCTTCAGGAATTCAAGGGACGCTACTGTGTCTCCGTACAAACGCCGGGGACGACACAAATGAGTATGGCGTTCGCCTCTCCCGGAGTTGCATCAAACATACGCTGTATTGCGCCTTCAAAATCTATGTACATTCTTTTGCAAAGGTAGAGGAATGTGCGAAAAGTGTATGTGCGGTCTCGGCAGTAGAACCGCGCAGCCGGAATTTGGTCAGGATCAAGAACGATGCCGAGTGCGATTGAAGACTATGCTCTGATAGGCGACTGCGAAACGGCTGCTCTCGTAGCTAAGGACGGGTCGATCGACTGGCTGTGTCTCCCCCGTTTCGATTCGCCGGCGTGCTTCGCCGCGCTGTTGGATACACCTGAGAGCGGGCGCTGGCAGATTGCGCCTGCGCGCAAATGTCGCGTCAGCCGCCGGTATCTTCCTCACACGCTTATTCTCGAGACGACGTTCCATGCGCGTGGTGGTGTTGTGACCGTGACTGACTTCATGCCACGACGAGCGCGGCATCCGAAAATCGTGAGAATTGTAAAGGGCAAGCGAGGCAGGGTCCGTATGCAGATGGACCTGGTGATGCGCTTCGACTTCGGCTTGACCGTACCTTGGGTCACTCGGCGACGCGACGGTACCCTCATAGCGATCTCGGGGCCCAATCGCCTCGTGCTTGCTACGTCGATTCCTTTGCGCGGCGAGGGTTTGCACACAATTGCGGAATTCGATGTCAGGGCCCGGCAAAGTGTCTCTTTTGAACTGACATATGGCGATTCGGTGGCGTCTTTACCCGCCAAAGGCGACCCGAAATCGTCGCTTCAGACAACGGAAACGTGGTGGCGAAACTGGATTTCGCGCTGCAAATATAAAGGGCCCTTCTCTGGCGACCTGGAGCGGTCCTTAATCGTGCTGAAGGCTCTCATTTACGATCCCACTGGAGGGATTATCGCCGCACCGACAACATCGCTCCCCGAACAGCTCGGTGCATCGCTGAACTGGGATTATAGGTATTGCTGGTTGCGCGACGCGACGTTCACAATCTTAGGATTAATTCATGCGGGTTTTCACGATGAAGCCAGCGCCTTTCGTAAATGGCTGATGCGTTCCGTTGCCGGCAGCCCTGAACAAATACAGGTTCTATATGGACCAACCGGCGAGCGTTTGCTGCGCGAGTGGAAGGTACCCTGGTTAAAGGGGTACTGCGGTGCTGCACCGGTTCGCGTGGGCAACGCGGCCAGCGAGCAAGTGCAACTCGACCTATATGGTGAACTTTCCGACGTTTTGTATCAGGCGCGGCTCGCCCGTAAGCGCGACGGCGATGATCTCGAAGTGGAATACGCTCTGATCGAACACCTTTGCAAAGTTTGGCGGGAGCCCGATCACGGGATTTGGGAAGTGCGAGGGAAAAGGCACCACTACACTCATTCGAAAGTCATGACGTGGGTTGCGTTCGATCGGACCATTCGCAGCATAGAACGGTTCAAATTGAAGGTTCCATCTTTGAATCAATGGCGGCAAGTGCGAGACCAGATCCATCAGGATGTCTGTGCACGAGGTTTTGACGAGCGGCTCGGAAGCTTCGTTCAGTATTACGGGTCCAAAGAAGTGGATGCCAGCCTGTTGTTGGTGCCGCTGGTCGGCTTTCTGCCTCCGACTGATCCGAGAATCACGGGCACGATAAGGCGCATCGAGAAGGTCCTAATGCGCAAGGGCTTCGTCATGCGGTATCGGCTGAACACACCGGGCGGCCATTCGATTAACCACGAAGGAACATTCCTGCCATGCAGTTTTTGGCTTGCTGACTATTACGAGTTAACCGGTCGTGAGGACATGGCTCGGCAAATCCTGAAACGTCTTCTCGCGGCGCAGAACGATGTCGGCCTTTTGTCGGAAGAGTATGATCCGAGAAACGGCCGTTTCTTGGGAAATTTTCCCCAGGCTCTCACTCATGTGGCGCTCGTAAATACAATCATCAACCTGCACACGCAACACGGGCCGGCGCGCCAGCGGTCCGGATCGCATCGTACAAAGGAGTTTCTCTAGATAACCGCGCGTGGCTGCGAGTTTCGGGGCAAAACGCTTGCGTCAGGCCTAGTCCGTACGTATCCTAAACGATTAACGTACTTACGTAAGTGTTTCGCATACGTTAGACTTATCTTGCAGGTTGATCTGTGGGCGTGTAGCTCAGCTGGGAGAGCACCTGCTTTGCAAGCAGGGGGTCGCCGGTTCGATCCCGGCCACGTCCACCAACCATCTGCCTGCAATTTCAATCAGTTACTACGAAGCCTGGCCAGCTTCCTTTTCTGGTTTGGCCTGACCGTAGTAAAAACGTAGTAGTTTGTCTTCACCTTGATAGGCTTGTTCGTTGGCTCTTTCGATGCCTTCGCGAACTTGGTCAACCATTCCGAGTTGATAATGGCGTTTCGTCTCCGGACTGCTGTGCCGCATTGCCCGCTGCACCACGGCATCTGGCGCGACCCAACTGAGACGCGTGCAGAATACGTGACGCAGGTTATAAATCGGGAAATACGATACGCTAGCCTTCTCCAGAGCCGTTCGCCATGCTCGTTTGACACTGCGTATTGGCTTGCCCGGCCTGCGAGGACTCGGAAACACGTATGGGCTGTCCGAGTTTTGTTCCGTTTTCCATTCCTTGAGAACATCGCAAGCCAACCGACTCAAAGGCAGGGGCTGAGCTGAGTCGGTCGTCTTCACGCTGCCACCAAGGTGTATGACCCCGTGAGCGAGATCCACTTGGTCCCATCTCAGTGACAATCCCTCGCTGTACGTTCGCCCACCGGTCTGAACCAGCAACACAATCGCCACCCGGAGGTACGGTGGTGCTGTTTCAAGGATCCGATGTTCGTCTTCGACAGTGAGCATTCTCTTGGTTGGTCTTTCGTTGCGCTCATTGAAATGCTTCACAGCGGAAGTTGGATTCTCGCCGATGTATTTTCGCTTGAGCGCGAACTGAAAAATACAGTGCAGGCACGCCAATTCTCGGTTGACCGTAGCTCCTTTGACTGGTCGTTTTGGGTTCCACCTCAACGGCTGGAGTCGTCGATAATTGCGATACTCCACGACGGCTCGCTCATCGATCTCCGTCAATTTGCGGTCACCAAAATAGCCCCTCAGATGCTTCCCAAAAATCCGGTGGTTTTCCTGACTACTCAGGGAAAGTGTCGAACTGTCCGAGTTCAAGAACTCTTCGCATACCTCTGCGAATGTCATTCGCTCGCCAGGCCAACCGATCTGGAAACGTCCCAGCGCGATCTCGGCTTCGCGTTTCTTCCATATCTTCTTTGCGAGATCCTTGCTGGAGGTTTTAGTCGATTCGCACCTTTGTTCGCCCTTCGATGTATAGCCCATCCACCAGAACCGCGAGTCCTTCCTTTTGTATAGTCCCACTGGCGCTCCTCTCACTTGCCGGAGCCGAGCGTCGGCGTGATTATACCGCGAGTCCGAGAACGCCGAGCGGGGCGAATCTGCTGCTCTTTGAATTTGTCGAGGGTCGAGCGGCGGTACTCCAAGCGGCCTCCGAGCTTGCGAGCCTCGATTCTTTCTTGACACGCATAACGATAGAGAGTGCTCCTCGCCACGCCAAGATATTCAGCAGCCTCTGAATGTTCGAGCCACGGGTTTTGCTCTGGTTCGTTCGCAGCTATGCTTCGCACCGTGGTAGTTATTGGTTGACCCGGTGAAGCCGGAGTCGGAGTGGCCTTCTGTAGCAGAGCCAGGATTGGCGCTGCATCCTGGGGCATCAACAAAATGCAGGTGAGCAGTACCTGGCTCTTCGGCAGCTCCAGCATGGCGTTCTGAGAGCTTCGGTCGATGCTGCTTTCCGTTTGATCGTCATTGCAATTGGCGTGAACTGCGGTGGCCATGACTCCTCCATCGGCGTTGAAAAATGATAAAAACGCTGAGTGTTTAAGGGTTGAAACTTTAGTGCTCATGCTCGATCTCGATGGCCGGTGGTGCGGGGCTTCCACTCGCCTTTGGACCATCGGAGACTGACTTCGTTTTCAGGAATTCGGTTTGCGCCTTGTTGACGGTCAAACGGGCGTAATATTCGGGGGCGTGCTTGTCGTCGGCACGGTAGTCGGCGATTCGTTTGATGACTGTCTCAGGCTCATCGCCGCGTGCGAGGGCGCGTTTGGCATACGCCCAATCCCGCTCAGATTGAGTAATTCGATCATCATTTTGACGCGATGAGCGATGAATCTGATCCACGTGGCGACCTGAATCGGCGGGGTCGGCATCAATCTTGAAGTCTCCTGGATTGTATACGGTGCTGGCCTGCACTTCGGCATGAACGTGGAATTCATCTTCGTATTTCCTGTTAACGAAGCCGGGCAGCCGTAATACTCGTGTGGAATCCGTCGCGGCAGGATCGGCGCCGAACTGTTCCGCCATTGCCTGTTGAAGGGATTCCGCTTCTTCGGGGCTTGCGTCTTCCATCTTCCAAACAACCTGGTATTTACCGGGCGACGTGTTGAGAACGTAGTTGGGTTTCGGCACTTCGTCGGATTTCTGAATGGCGGCAAGAGCCATCTCGCCTTCGTAGTCCAGGTCAAGATAAACATGCCGAATTGTCTGGATGTCCTGCTTTGTCCGGCTGTACGCTGCTTCCCGCAAGGCATTCATTCCGATGTATACGTCAAAACCGTCCTGATTTTTCGACTGTAGCCACTCCTGGAAGTCGCGGCCGGCAATCGTGTCCGCGGTGCCGATCCGCTGTATAACCTCGCCATGTTCCCGGTTTCGCAGAAGGACGGCGATGCGATCCGCAGGCTGAAAATTGTCAAGAACGTATTCCGATGCAGACGGTGAATTTGACATGGTGGATTTCCTTTGCAAAAGGAAGTTAGGCGCAGGCTGTGAAGATCGAAGCTAAGTCGTACTGCTCGGTGTCCGTGTTGTAGCCCCGAATTTCGAGGACTTCGGACACGAAACGCCTTCCGGGGCGACGCTCCAACTGAATAAGGATGTTCAGCGAATCAGCGATGTTGTTCTTGATGGCCCGGTAGGGCAATTCGACACCGCTCTGAAGAACGCAACTCGTGAATCGAGAAAGCGCCTGCGCCGCGGAACTCGCGTGAACTGTGGAAAGCGTACCGGAATGCCCTGTGTTGAGTAGTTGCAGCAGATCGAATGCTTCGCCGCCGCGAATTTCACCGAGGATAATTCGGTCGGGCCTGTGCCGGAGTGATGCCTTCAAGAGATCCCGGATCGTAACGGCGGGGAGGTCCGGCTGTGCCTGGCGCGCTTCAAACCTTACAAGGTTGGGCTTTTCCAATTGAATTTCCGAAGTGTCTTCAATCAGAAGAATCCTGTCGTCTTCGGGGATGAATCTTCCTAGCGCGCTAAGCAGGGTCGTTTTGCCGGTTCCCGTGCCGCCGCTGATGAGGATGTTCTGGCGCGTCTCGATGTAGGTCTGCAACCGGAAGGCGAGGCTTGCCTCAACGCTGCCGGTTCGCACGAGGTCTTCAACTGTGAAG
>JBOGMU010000053.1:0-3631 GCA_050746865.1 Candidatus Acidiferrales bacterium | reverse complement strand
CAACTCCCACAAAGAAAATCAAAGCCCCTGGCAGATCATCGAGCGCCTCGCTCCTCGATCACCTCTACAACTCTGCTTGCTTCCACCCGTATTCTTCGATTACTACCTCAACCACTCAGCGGGATACCATGTGCCCAGGCATCCCTAGGCAGCGGTCGTTTACGGAAACGCCACTCAAGAGCTAAGCGAGAGTCGTTACTTCTCGGCGTACAATACAGACACAGTGTCCGTCTCTTGTGACTCCAGTGCCTTTGCGCCGCCCACAACATTAAAGTAGTACACGGCCTGCCACGGCAATTTTAGTGCCCGGATCGCGCAGGCTCCCTCATAACGAACGCAAAGCAGCGCGCCATTGGAATCCTCAAGTGAGCCGATCGGTGCCGTCACGAAAGCGGCGGACACCCACCCGACTTGCCGGTCGCCCTGTTCAACGCCGACCAAATATCCCGACGCGGTCGCCGACACGTCAAAGGAATAAGAGCCCGGCTTCAGATCGAGCGTTCCCCAGTACGCCTCAAAGGGCAGCGTGAACGCCCCGTGCTGCGTGTCGCCCATCGATTGCGGGAACGATATGCCCGCTATCGCCGTCGCCGCAATGATCGCGACAATAGAAACTTTCAGTACGAACTTGTGCTTCTTCATGAGCCCTCCGGACTGGTAGAAAGGCTGCTCAACGACCTGCCTATGCTGACGGGTTGCGGGTACCGCGCCAATAGTACGGAGGTCTAGCGTTTATCGATACGAAACGACCGGGCCGCAGACCAGCTTGACATCGCGGGCTACGCCTTCGTGCATTGAAAAAATAGACCAACGAAGTAAAATCGAAGGGCTGATATTCATGGCCGGTGGCGTCAATCCACTCAATAAAGCCGAAAATGCCCAGCGGATCGCGAAAGTGATCGCGCGGGCCGGCGTGTGTTCGCGGCGGGATGCCGAGCGCTGGATTGTCGATGGCCGCGTGAGCGTCAACGGAATAATTCTGGAAACGCCTGCCTTCACCGTCGGCCCGGCCGACGCGATCATGATCGACGGAAAACCACTGCCGGCCTTTGAAGCGCCGCGCTTATTTCTATATCACAAACCCGCCGGTCTCGTGACCACCGCGCGCGATGAGAAAAATCGCCCAGCGGTCTTTGACAATTTGCCGCCCGGGCTCCCGCGCGTCGTCAGCGTAGGCCGCCTCGATCTCAATAGCGAGGGCTTGCTGCTACTCACGAACGATGGCGGTCTCGCACGTCACCTCGAGCTGCCATCAAACTCATGGAAGCGGCGCTACCGCGTGCGCGTCCATGGCACAGTTAGGCTCGCGGCACTCGCCGAACTAGCGCGCGGCATAACCGTTGAAGGCGTAAAATATGGACCGATTGAAGCAGCCATCGAACGCGAGCAAACTGGCGCAAACGCGTGGCTAACGGTGACCCTTCAAGAAGGTAAAAATCGCGAGATCCGCAAAGTGATGGCGCACGTCGGTCTTCAGGTGAATCGCCTGATTCGCACTGCTTACGGCTCTTTCGAGTTGGACGACCTCGCGTCCGGCTCTGTCATTGAAGTGCCGGCGAAGCTCCTGAAGCAGCGCATCCCTTTATATTTCGCGCAGCAACACTAGCCATAGCCACAAAATCGTCGCGGGCTCTGGCAAAGCTTTTACGTTGGAGGATGATGGTGGCAAAGCATACGGGAGTCTTGGACCGGCCGCCGACAGTAACGGGTGGGGGCGGCGGCCGCCGGGGCACTCGCCGCGGCGGCATTCTTGGTATGCAGGGCCAAGGCGGCGCGGGCGGTCCGACAGATGATGAGATTAAGCGGCTCGTCGCGATGCTCGGTCGGATTCGCGATAGTCTCAATCTCATCGTTCATATCGAGCCGCCTGCTGTACCTGCAATCCTGCATGAACAATTCAACGGAATCTGGCCGCAAGTCGACTTGAACTTCGCGCGCGCGATCCGTTATCTGCAAAGACCGCTCAATCCGCTGATTCAGCGTGAACTCGTCCGCGCCGGTCTGACGCGAGACATGCTTGTGATGAAACAGGTTTCACTAAACTATCATCTGGGTAACCTCGATGCTGCCGTAGCTGAAATGCCGATCATTACTGCTCCGCTTTCGCAGCGCGTAAGCGGACTGGAGCGGATCGTAAAGTGGTTTAAGCCAAGCGCGGAAACAATGAATAGCGTGCTAGGAAGTTTGCCGAAAGCAATTCCCGGCGTGGAGATTCGCGAAAGAGTTCAAGGAACACGTAGCTGCGGCTTGGGATGTGGCTGAGACCAGGCAGGAAGAGTAAGTAGAACAGCCTGCCTAAAGCCGCTGGGAAGCCTTTGCAACGATTGCCTACGGCCAGACGGATCGCATATGATCGTTTTGTCCCCGGCCAGAGGTGATTTTATGCCCATCGAATACTATCTCGCAGCGGGCGTCGCGATCATACTTCTTGTGTTGCTGGTTTTCGCTCTCACCGGGAAGAAATCGAAGCGAGTTGTGGTGCAGAGGAACTCTGGCACAGATGAGCTAACAAAGCAGGTCGCCCGGGCCGCCGATGCGATCGAGGCGCTGCTCGTCCATTTGAAAAATTCGCCGCTTGAGGGCGTCACATTTGTCTCGGAACAAACTGCGCGACATGCAACATCTGTTGCCGTGGAACAAGCGGCTATGCGAAGCGCTCCGGTGGCGCCCGAAGCCGCGAAGCCGCAGACACCCCTTGCCCCAATTCCTGAACAATCAATGACAGAGCACTTTGCTCCCGCTCCCGAACCTGCGCCAGCAGAACCCATTTCAACCGAAGAAGAAGCACGGACCGAACAGAAGCCACGCCGAGTAAAACTGTCGATGTTCGGCAGGTAAAGAAGCTGCCCCGCTCTTGCCTGGCATTCTATAATGTGGCGCGTGAGCACGGCTTTTCTCTATCGCCGGGCACCAGGCATAGTTGGGCCTATAACGTGAGACGCAAATGAAGCTACGCGAAACAACAACTCTCTATGCGGCTGGCATAGTTGTCGCAGCATTGGCGGGCTTCATGGCAGTGATGCCGCCTCCGGGAGCGCATAGCGATTTCGAGGTGACCGCACCGCCGTTTATATCCGGAAGCCAATTGCCGGCCATGCTGAATTCAGCGGACACAAAGTGTGGCAATCATTACCAATGCAGCGAAGATGAATTCAACGGGGTCGTCGGCGATCTGCAGAGGCAATGGGCAATTACGCCGGAATGGGTACGCTTGGAATGCACCGCGAACGCCACTGTTCCTTCGATGGAGCGCTGCATCATGCTGCAAACGCAAACATGGTTGGGCAGAAACTCAAATCGCCAGGCGCCGTGGGTAAAGCGGGAAGAGCTCGGCACTGTTGCGCAATATGCTGCGTTGGGACGCAGCAGTCAGCCGCGATGAGGCGTCGCGCGATTGCTGGATTCAGGGCGGTTTTCGAGGTTAAGTGAGGATATCTAAGGCTTAGCGACACGGCTGGAGCTTTCAAATGGCAACCGCGCTATTACCCCCGGACCTCGAAGAAATAGAACTCGGACGTCCTATAGTCGATGACGGCGCGACTGGCGGTCCACCTCCACCGCAGGAGCCGGACGACGAACCGCACAATGATCCCGAGGGATACCCGGGCCCAAACGTCACACCACTCAGCGC
>JBOGMU010000052.1:0-6985 GCA_050746865.1 Candidatus Acidiferrales bacterium | reverse complement strand
GTTGCTCAGTGTCTCCACAGCAGGAGCGAAGTTCGGGCCGGTGGGTTACGAAGTCGACCTTCTATATCTCGCGGCGCTTGTCGTTCTTGCATTCCAAGGAGCCGGCCCACTCTCGATCGATAATATTCTTGCGCGGCGTTCGCGCTAACAAGGACGCGCATTTAATAGCGAATGGCTGCGGGATTCAGCCCCGAGGAGAGTTCCCCGCTTGATGCGCAGTCGGATTGGCCCAGCGCAGACGCAATTCCCTGCTGCAACGAAGTTCTCGCCCGCCAGCCGAATTTCTGTGCCAACGAAACATCGGCTACGCGACGCGGCGATGAAGATTGCTTACTGGCATCCCCCGAAATTTGCGGCGAATAGCCGACAGCCTCAGCCATCATTCTTGCCACGGTGAAAAAATCCGTCCCGATGCCGGTACCGATCGGCACCGGTACACCGCGGGGAAAATGATCCAGTCCGTGAACGATCGCGTCCGTCAAGTCCTCGATGTGAACCCAATCACGCACCTGACTGCCACCCCAGACGATAAGAGGGTCTTCGCGGCGGCGCGCTCGCGCCAGGATCGCCGGAAAGGGATATTCGAGCGATTGATCTGCACCATATCCGCTGAATGGACGCAGAATCACGATGGGCACACCCTGCTTATGCAGGCATTGGGCGAACGACTCCAGCGTGATCTTCACCATGCTATACGGATCTCCGGGGAAATCCAGCGCGCAACTGGACATGGCAACGAACACTTTCGTGGGCGAATTGCTCTCGATCCACTTAAACATTTTTAGATCAAGCTCGATGTCGTCAAAGGCGCGCATGCCAATCTTTCCGCGGTCGTGAACATTAATAATGTTCGCGGCGAGATGCACCACCGCGTCCCATTTTTGTGCTGCCAGCGGAGAGGACAGAAATTCCTGGAGAGCCTCCGTGCCGTGAACTTCGTATCCGGCTTGCACCAGTTTCGGAACCAGGTGCCTGCCGACAAACCCTTCATGACCTGTGACTAACGCGCGCATAGCTCGCCTTTTAATGCAGCGACCAGCGTTTCGCACCGCAAGTCCAGCCGATGCAGCTTGTGAACCTGCTCGCAACACATTCGCTCCGCTTCGATTCGTTCCTCTTCGCGCTCAAGACAAAAGCGAATGCTATCCGCCAATTGATCGGGGCGATTTGGGAGATAAAAATGCGCCTGCAAATTTTCGAAGTTCCGATGTTCAGCGATTGCGGGCGTGATCAGGAAGGTGCCGCACGCGAGCACTTCATAGATTTTCGTGACCGCCAATTGGCAGAGCGTGGGAAGATTCACGAAGATTTTGATTCTACGCAGATTGTCCGCGTATAGCTCGGCCGTGTCGCGCAGGCGTAGACCACCTAGATCCGTCACTTGAATATTGCAGTGCAGAATGCGGATGTCACCCAGGAAGGGCCGTAGCGCCTCCATGAACTGGGTCCGCTTCGGATACATGAGCCCGATAAAAGCCGCGTCAAAGTCTTTGCTTATACTCCAATCGGGCTTAAACACATGGGTATCGACGCCGAACGGTAGCCACTCCATACCAAATTTCTGGTCCTGAAAGGCAGGAGTAAATGTACGGTGCGCGAGTTCTTTGATCGCTTCAATCGGCAAGCGGCCGTAATCCTCGCGTTCAACCGTTTCATGTAGCCAAGAGAGTTTTGGAACGTCGATGCTGTGCCAATCGGGATAAAGAGCGAGCAACTCGGGACGCATGTGTTCCGGACCTGAAAGCAGGATGCCGTCGAGATTCCGGAGTTCGGCGATCGTTGGATAGGAATGGCGCGCTGACAATGCGGCTTCGCGTTCGCCACACGCGGAACTTTCGACGCCCTCGATCGGGACCGCAAGCACGTCATGCCCGAGGCGCTTAAGCGTATCAACGAGCCCAGTTGCGACAGACCACGCGCAATAAAGGGATCCGGGATAGAAGCACGCCAATTTCATGCGAATGTCGCTAGCGACCGAGGCACTGCAAGTTTTGCCACTCGGCACAGACGGAAAGAATGGGCACAATTTGCCGGATGAGCGCGGTTTTCGAAGTAGATTTCCGCATCCTGCTGACAGAGTGCATTCGCCTTGCCATTTGGAAGCAGCCGCGGCATGGGGGTTTCGCTTTTTTGTCGTACTAGAAAAGTGCATGCGAATAGGAGCATAATGGCGCCCATCAAAACGGCAGGAAACGCCTCTACCGCGTATTTCGCCTCTAGCCCGTGCCGACCGGGATTCTGCCGAACTTGGAGAAAAGAGGCAAACTTGACAAAAAATACCGCTCGCATCGTTCGTTGCGGTTTTCTTGGAGCCGCGCTGATCGTGGCTCCTTCTTGTATTTTGGGGCAGGCGGCGCCGGGACCGCTCGCGCCACCGCAACCGCCGCCCGGCACGCAAGCCGCGCCACAGCCCGCTCCGAAGCCAAAACCGCAGATCGCCCCGAGGAGCAGCTTGTCCGGAAACTGGAAGCTGGATGCCGACCAGAGTGATGATGCCAGGCACAAGGTACGTTTGGCGGATGACTCCGGCGGTGGCTTTCCTCACCCGTCCGTAGGCACGGGCTACCCGGGTTATCCGGCCGGCGGCTATCCGTATCCCGGAGGATATCCTGGGGGACCTGGTGGAGGGTACCCCGGCAGCCCGTATCCCGATCCCTACCCGGATGGCGGCGGCGCTCCCCAGATTTCCGGCAAAGACCTGGCTCAGAACCCCAAACTTCAGGCCTTCATTTACCCGCCGCGAACGCTCTCAGTTGCGATGAAACAGTCCGCAGGCATTGGCGCACAAAACGCCGTCGTCTCTGAAGTGGATATGACCGACCCGGATTTCAACGTCATGAGCTTCTTCACCGATGGCCGCGAGTTGCCGAAAGCAACTGATGACAGCCACGAGGAAGCGGCCGCGCATTGGGATGGATCGCAGCTTATCTCAAACGAGAAAAGCCCGCTTGGCGGAAAAATGAGCCGCACGTTTGAGCTATCGAAGGACGGCCGCCAGATGATCGAGACAGTTCATATCGATCATGGCAAAAAGAAGCCGATTGATATTCGGTACGTCTACGACGCGATAAACACCGACATCGAGCCAGGCGACTCAGACCCGAACCGGCCTGTTCTGAAACGAAATCAGGATGGCTCGGCGAACAACGAATCCTCTCAATTGCAGTAGTTCGCCGCGCATTAGAGGGAAACTTAGCGTAAAGCTGCGGTGTCACTGCACGGAGACCGCGTAGACGCGATACCAATCCGTGGCAATACGCTGCTGCGCCTCGGCGAGCGGCATTGCACCTGAGCAGACTTCGCGGTGCAGGTAATCTTCGACCTTGTCTTTATATTTCGCGCCCCCATCCGCAATTGAGGCAGAATAGGGCTCGGGCCAAAGATTTTTGGGATCCTTTGGATTGCCTCCGAGCTCCAACGGAATTAAATGATCTTCTTCGTAGTCGGCAGTCCTCGTGTCTGGATCGTGGTATTCGCCGATCTGTTCGCGTTTCAGCCTGTAGGTGTACTGCTCGGGTGGCCGAATGGATTTGGTCGACCAATGCGGATTGCAGATCGTCTCGCCGATATTGGCCTGCGTAATTGCGGGATTGGTCGCGCCTGGTGTTATTGCCGCGATCGGATAAATGTCGGCGGGGCCCGCACGTCCACTGGGAGCTATGGAAATATTCGCGGGCCGCGGTGAGTACGATATGCGGGAAAAGTACATCATCGCCCCAATCACGAGGACGAGAGCAATGAACAAAGGAATCGGACTCTGACGCGGCCTCATCGGTTGTCGCGGGCGTCTCAGCGGCACGATTTATTTTGGCATATTCATGACGGATCCGCCGCGTGGACTCTGATGCGTCACGTAGCGCGAGGCGGTCGATTGCTTTGCCACTCGCGTTCGGGCCTTTTCGCAATCTGCTCGATCGTGCGGCCGCTTAGAGCGGAGCGGTTCTCAGCGGCTCTGGAGATTTTAGCGGGCTTCTCGCCGCCTTTGATTAAAAACCACTTCGGACGATCACCATCATCATGGGAGCGCGTGAGAACCCATTCGCCTTTGAGTTTTTTCCCTCGCAGATAGAATTTCAGATAGCCTTTGAAGAAATTGCCTTCGATAAGGTCGTACGTGCCGATGTCCCACACCATCACAGTGCCACCGCCGTATTGCCCCTTCGGAATAATTCCCTCAAAGCTCAAATAATCGAGGGGATGATCTTCGGTCGGCATGGCCAGACGCTTCTCTTCCTTCGTGAGCGGAGGACCTTTGGGCACAGCCCACGATTTCAACACATCATGCATTTCGAGGCGAAAATCGTAATGCAGATGGCTTGCTGCGTGTTTTTGTATGACAAAGCGCCGTGTGCTGCCCTGGCGGCTGCGTTCGGGAATGACAGGCGGGGGTTCGGACGTGCGCGAAAAGTCGCGTTTCTCCCGATACGTTTCAAGCGCCTTAGGCGCTTTTCTTGCGGTCGCGACGATCTCTTTTGGCAATTTCTGTTTTAGTTTCTCCACCGGCGCGAAGAGATCCCCGATCTTCTGAAGCCTGGTAAGAGCCGCCTCGGGTTCGAAATAGAGGCTTTCGCGTTTGTTTGCTCGCTGGGCCGCAATCAATTCGTCCCATGTAACCGGAAGCGAGACGTATGGCCGGTCGGACTTCGCGCGCAGCGAATAGACGCCGATCGTCGTCTTCGATTCGGTGTTCTGGCTCCAATCGATGAAGACTTTACCGGAACGCAGATTTTTCGGCATCTTCGAAATGACCAAATCAGGATGCCGATGCTCTATAAATTCCGCGAAGGTCTTCGCAAACGGCTTTACTACGTCGTAGCTGAGTCCGGAGTTTAGCGGGACGTAAAGCTGAAGCCCCTTCGATCCCGACACCTTGGCAAACGATTGCAGCTTCAGCTCATCGAGGACTTCGCGGACGAGGAGTGCCACGCGCACGCACATAAAAATGTCCGCGCCCTCTCCCGGATCGAGGTCAAACACCATCTCCGTGGGCGAGTCTATTTTCGGCGCACGATGTAAAAAAGGATGTAGCTCCAGGCTGGCCAGATTCGCGGCCCATACAAGCGTCGGCAAATCGTTGATCAGGATGTATTGGATGTCGCCGGAGCGGACTCGGTGAGGCACCGAAAAGCGTTTCACCCAATCTGGTGTGTGTCCGGGCGCGTTTTTTTCGAAGAAATGCTCGCCACGCACACCCTCGGGATAGCGCACAAGCGTGACTGGCCGGTTTTTCAGATGCGGCAAAATATGACGCGAGACGCGGACGTAATAATCGATGACTTGCGCTTTAATGAATCCGGCAGCCGGATAAAGAGCCTTGTCCAGATTCGAAAGGGAGACGCTGCGCCCGTCAATCTGAAGTGTTCCCGATTTGCCGGCCATCGCCAGTCAACTCCGTCAGCACGTACAGCATGGTTAAGCAGACAGGGTCTCACAATTCAGGCATCGAGTAGCGAATTTCACATCGAAGAAGAAGCGGGCGCACTGTGATCCATGAGGCGGAAAGCATTCTCGTGGAAACGCACGCCCCGTGAATTTTGGTTTTCGTGACTATTGCTGCGGCCCGCGACCCATGCCGCGCATCATGTCAGTCATGTTCATGGGTGTGCCCGTGATTTTGTCCTGGTAATTCGTAAGCACCTTGGTGAGCACCACCGTGGAGCCATCCTGCTGAGTCATCTTTACCAGGCCATACGGTGGGACACCCTTGGTCACCCAAACGTCCGAACCGTCGTTTCCCTTCCAATGATCGCAAGTGAACGTGCCGGCGGGAACGGTGACGGATTCGCTGCCGAGATTTTTCGCATCGTCACGGATGTCTTTAGGCTGTTGATTTTGCGCCATCGGACCGCCCATTTGGCCATCCATCTCCATTGGCCCACGTCCAGGCATCAAAAAGACAGTTTTCGCGATGCTGCTGGAGTTGCCGTTGGGAACGAGCAACATCTTCACGCTCATGCTGCCACGCTCCGTGTCGGCGGTTGTTTCATACCAGTAGGCGTCTTTTCCGCCGGAAGATTCTTTCCCAACGATTGCGATCTCCACATTCATTTTGGTTCCATTCTTAGTCGTGACATTGTATTGGCCCCCACCGCCGACTACTGGATTGAAGATGCCCTGAGGCGTCGGCATTTGAAGACCGCCGCCCATCTGGCCGATCGCCGCAGCACCAAAAACAAGCGAAGCGATCAGCAATACACTTCCGATAGCTAGCTTTTTCATGTTTGCACCTATGAGCGCCGGATCGGCGCGGAGTGGAGATCGCGCGAAATTGTACTCCAAATATGCGTGGAGGTGAGAGCAATTCGCCCGCATGTTCACCGGATTACACGGAGGCATAGCCCGACTACAATGGATGTTGAATGTCCTCTTCGAATGATTCCGGCATGGGCTTTTCAAGCCCGCAAGACGCGGGCGTGGTAATGGACAAAACAGCGCGCTGGATGGTGGCAATCGCGGTGATGGCCAGCGCGATTATGGAGCTGATCGACACGTCTGCCGTGAACGTCAGCCTCCCCTACATCGCGGGCAATCTCTCGGCGTCCGTAGACGAAGCCACCTGGGTGCTGACATCGTATCTGGTCGCCAACGCTGTCGTCCTGCCGCTTTCCGGATGGCTGGCGAACTATTTCGGCCGCAAGCGGCTGCTGATGATGAGCATTATCGGGTTCACCTCGGCGAGCATCCTTTGCGGCCTCGCGCCCACTCTGCCCGCTCTGGTTTTCTTCCGGG
Organism: Candidatus Acidiferrales bacterium; assembly: GCA_050746865.1. Lineage (GTDB taxonomy): Bacteria > Acidobacteriota > Terriglobia > Acidiferrales > UBA7541 > Palsa-295. Next base: position 256 of record JBOGMU010000052.1, on the reverse strand, counting down.
TGCTGCAAGGCGCGGCAGGCGGCTCTCTGCAGCCCACGACGCGCGCGATCATGCTGGAAGCTTTCCCCCGCGAAGAGCGAGGGCATGCCATGGCATTATGGGGCGTCGGCATTGTCATCGCGCCCATCGTCGCCCCGATGCTCGGCGGCTGGCTGACCACGGATTACTCCTGGCGCTGGGTCTTCTTCATTAATCTGCCCATCAGCCTGATCGGCTTGTTTCTGGTGTGGACCTATGTCTTCGACCCGCCCTACAT
>JBOGMU010000051.1:0-1765 GCA_050746865.1 Candidatus Acidiferrales bacterium | reverse complement strand
AGCGAAGCGTCGCGGTTCTCATAATATTTCTCGTAGTAAGTGCGGTAATCGCCGGCACGAACTCCTGCAATCCATTCAGAGTGCGTTCTGTACCATTCGATCGTTCGACGCAGGCCGTCTTCCAGGCTGATCGTTGGTTTCCAGCCAAGCTCGCGCTCGATTTTGTCGCAATTCAATGCATATCGCCGGTCGTGCCCCGGCCGGTCCGTCACGTACGTAAGCAGTGTCTCCGCCTTCCCCATCAACCGCAGAATCTGCCGCGCTATGTCGAGGTTTTCCACAATATCCGAGCCGCCGATATTGTAGACCTCGCCGATCCGTCCGCGTTCGAGCACGGCGACCACTGCGAGGCAGTTGTCGCGCACATGCAGCCAATCGCGCTGCTGCTTGCCATCGCCGTAAATCGGAAGCGGTTTGTCTTCGAGCGCATTCGTGATCAGCAGTGGCAGAAATTTCTCGGGAAATTGAAACGGGCCGTAGTTGTTAGAGGAGCGCGTGATGAGCGCCGGAAAACCATACGTGCGCACGTACGAAGCAACCAGCAGATCGGAACCGGCCTTCGACGCCGAATAGGGACTGCTCGGCTTGATAGGCGAGCTTTCGTCGGCGAACGCGCCTGCCGCCATGTCGCCGTAAACTTCGTCCGTTGAGATGTGAAGAAATCTCTTTACGCCAAGCCTGCGCGCCACTTGCAGCAGGACAAACGTGCCGGTCACATTTGTCTGGATCGCGGCCGAAGGCTCATAAATGCTACGGTCCACGTGCGATTCGGCTGCAAAATGCACGACCCAATCGCAACCGGCCATTGCGCGCTCAATAGTCGCATCGCAGATGTCGCCCTTCACAAACTCATATGACGGCTCGTCCGCGACCGACTTGAGATTCGCGAGATTGCCCGCGTACGTAAGCTTGTCGTAATTGACTATCGTGTAGCCCTTATCGAGGCTCAGCACCAACCGGATAAATTCCGAGCCGATGAACCCCGCGCCGCCCGTGACGAATATCTTCATTGCCCTACCTTCGCGCGCACTGTATCGGGCATCTTGTTCGCTCCCGTTTCAGCCACAAGATTATTTGCACGCAGCAGCGATTCGAATTGGCCGGCATCTGTCCACCAGCCTTCCAGAATGTCGTAGCTGAGCGACCCTTCCTCGATATAGAAATTATTCACATCTGTGATTTCCAGCTCGCCGCGGCCCGATGGCTTGAGGCGCCGGATTTTCTGGAACACGCTCGCATCATAGAGATACACGCCGATCACGGCATAGGTCGATTTAGGGTTCTTCGGCTTTTCCTGGATGTTGATGACGCGGTCGCCGCGAATCTCCGCCACGCCGAACCTTTCTGCATCCTCCACTTCTTTCAGCAAAATCTTCGCGCCGGCTTTCTGCTTCTTGAAGCTTTCTACTGCATGGCAGATGTTGTTCTCGATAATGTTGTCGCCGAGCACCACGCAAATCGAGTCATTCCCAGCGAAATATTCGGCAAGCCCCAGCGCTTCAGCAATACCGCCTTCACCCTCCTGATGCGTATAGTTAATGTGTTTCAAGCCGAAATCGCGGCCATTGCCGAGGAGGCGCAGAAAATCGCCCGCATTCTTTCCCCCGGTCACCAGTAGAATTTCCGTTATCCCCGCGTTCACCAGCGTCTGGATCGGGTAGTAGACCATCGGCTTGTCGTAAATAGGCAGTAGGTGCTTGTTCGTCACCCGCGTCAACGGATTCAACCGGCTGCCGGTCCCCCCGGCCAGAACCACGCCTTTCAT
>JBOGMU010000050.1:0-11530 GCA_050746865.1 Candidatus Acidiferrales bacterium | reverse complement strand
CGCAATTGCCGGCTGCGGCGCGGCTCGAAGGCGTTCGTGATTTTCTTGAGCGAATTCACCGTGTGATGAATGCGATCGACGATGCGCCGCTGGTTACGATCGCGGCGGTGCATGGCGTGACGTTCGGGGGCGGATTCGAGTTGGCGCTGGTCTGCGATTTGATCGTGGCGGATAAAATGGCGCGGTTTTGCTTCCCCGAGTTGCGCCTCGGACTGATTCCCGGTTTCGGCGGCATTCCGCGGCTGAAGCGCGACCTTGGCAACGGAATCGTTCGCGATTTGCTGTTTACCGGGCGCAGCATCAATGCGACAAAGGCGCAGGCCGCCGGACTCGTGAGCCAGGTTGTGGCAGAAGGAGATGCGTTGCGGGCCGCGCGCGCTACGGCGGCGCAGATCGGCAAGTTTGACCGCGAGACCACGAAGGCTGCGAAGCGGTTTATCAAGCCCATTCCACGTGAGGAATTGCAGCGTGAGATTGAGATTTTCTGCGAGCTGTTTACGAGGCCGGCAGTAGATGCGGGCCTGCGGAAATTTGTGGAAAGCACGGATGCGCTGCCTTATTTGCCGTAATCGGGCGTAAAGGACGCCTTGTCGTTCCGGAGAGAATGGATGCCGACTCTTCAAGACACCACCGAACAAATTCTTGAGCTTGCAGCAGTGCATTTTAAAGTGCCGCGGACGCAGCTCAGCCCTGATGATGATTTTTTCAAGAAGCTCGGCATTAATAGCCTTCAGGCGCTCGATTTGCTCACACGACTCGAACAGCATTTTCGTATTGAGCTGCCCGATTACGAATTGCAGGGCGTGAGCGACTTTCGCACGCTCGCCGAGCGCATCCAGTCCCGCCTCTAATGCTTGATCTGAGCAAATACAACTCTTTGGGTGAGGCGCTGCGCGCGGCGCTTGATCGCTGGCCCGACGAAATTTGCCTAATCGAATCCGACCGAGAACGCGAGAATTGCCGGCTCACGTATCGGCAATTCAAGGAAGCGACGCTGCCGTTGGCTGTAGCTTTGCAGGACGCGGGGCTGTCACCAGGCGCGCGCATCGCGATCTTGATGACGAATCAGTCCAAATGGTTGATTTCGGCGTATGCGGCGTTCTATTGCGGTGGCGTTCTTGTGCCGCTTGATTACAAGCTGCCCGCCGACGATCAGCTCAAATTGCTGGCGCACTCGAAGGCCGAATCTCTAATCATCGAATATCACTTATGGCGCGCGGTCACAAAGGCGGAGAAATTCGGGCAACTTTCAACGCGAGCGGTGCTCGTCACTGAAGCGCCGGCAAGCGCGGACCTGGCTGGGGCGCAGCGCTGGGAGGAGTCTCGGGCAGAGCGTGAACCGGAATTTGTGAAGCGCGAACGTAAAGATCCGGCGTGCATCGTGTATTCCTCGGGCACAGGCGGGCGTCCGAAGGGCTGCGTTTTGACGCACGAGAATTATCTGGAACAGGCGACGGCCGTCGCGCCGATTTTTCCATTTTGGCCCGGTGCGCGGTACCTCAGCATTATCCCAACGAACCACGCGATCGATTTCATGGGCGGCTTCATCATGCCCTTCACTGGCGGTGGCACGGTGGTTCACTTGCGCACGCTGCGGCCAGAATACATCCGCGATGCGTTTACACGCTATGGGATCACGTATATGGCCGTCGTGCCGCTGATCCTGAAAATCCTTCAACGCGGTCTGACGGAGAAATTTGCGGCGCTGCCTTCTTTTAAGAGGCGAGTGTTGAATTTACTGATTGCCACGAACCGTGTCTTCACAAAGGGTAAACCGCGCCCCGCACTCAGCCGCAAGCTCTTGAAGGACATTCATGCAGCTTTCGGCGGCGGGTTACGCGCATTGCTGGTGGGCGGTGCGTTCACGGAGCCCGCGACTATAGAAGTTTTCCATGATCTCGGAATTCCGATTTATAACGGCTACGGCTGCACAGAAGCATGCACGGCTATCACGGTGAACGATCAACGACCGTTCAAGCCTAAGACGGTCGGACGGCCGGTGCGCGGGATGGAAATTCGCATTGTGAATCCGGGCGACGGCGGCGTGGGCGAAGTGGCCGTTCGCAGCAAAACCGTGATGTCGCATTATCTGGACGATCCCGAGCAAACGGCGGAAACGATTGTCGATGGCTGGCTGATTACCGGCGATCTCGGGCGTCTGGATGATTCGGGCCAGTTGCAGCTTTTTGGTCGCAAGAAAAACATGATCGTGACCGAAGAGGGGAAGAACATTTATCCTGAGGACATCGAGGCGGTTTTCGACGGTCTGGCCGTAAAGGAATCGTGCGTATTCGCCGCGAATTTTCTTTGGCCCACGCGCACCATGATCGGCGAGCAACTCGTGCTCGTTATACACACGGAACCGGGCAAGCAGGTGACTGCCTCGCTTGCGGAGGAAATCGCACAGCGGAATCGCCGCTTGGCTAACTACAAGCGCGTGGGAGGCTATTTGGTTTGGGAGCGTGATTTTCCGCTGACCGCTTCGCTCAAATGCAAGCGCGGAGAATTGGCGGGACAGATTCGCGACGCCGTGAGCCGCGAAAGCGTCGTGCCGCTGTAGAATCAATCGCCTGTCGAATCACGGATAAATCATTTTGTACACTGAGAAGACGCGGTTTTTAGCGATTGTGAATCCTGCCGCCGGTGGCGGCCGCTGCGGAGCGCTCGCGCCTACTGCGCTTGGACGCGTAAGACGCGCTCTCGATGCGAAGGGCGCGACGATTGAGACCGTTGAGACGAAAAAGTCCGGCGAAGCAACGGAGTTGGCTCGTGCGGCATACCTCGAGGGTATTCGCCACTTCCTGGCCGTCGGCGGCGATGGAACTTCCTACGAAATCGTCAATGGCGTTTTTCCTGAGTCGCTCGACAACGGGCGCATTGCTCTGGGATTTCTTCCGCTTGGCACGGGGAATTCTTTCTTGCGCGACTTCACTACAAAAGGCGTGGAGTATACGATCGCGGCGATCGCGGAGGGACGTTCGCGCGTTTGCGACGTGATCCGCGGCAGGCATGCGAGCGGCGAAATTTATTTTATCAACGTGCTCAATCTTGGTTTCCCGGCGGACGTGGCCGAATTGACCAATCGGCGTTTCAAATCGCTAGGCGAGACAGGATACATCCTGGCTGTCTTCGCGCGGCTCGCGTGGCTCTTTTACGGAACATTTCCGCACCGCATTGGGGGAAGCGAGTGGGATCGCCGTCCGAGTCTCTTTCTTGCAATCACGAACAGCAAATTCACGGGCGGCAAAATGATGATTGCGCCGAAAGCCGATTCGGCTGACGGGAAACTAGAATACGTTCGTTGGGCGCCGATTGGCCGTGCTCGACTGCTGTCCCTGTTCCCCCGGCTTTTCACAGGCACCCATATTGACCACCCTCTTGCCACGCGCGCTGCTGCGGAGCGCGTGGAGTTTGATCTTGCCGAGCCTGTAAATGTCGTTGTGGATGGCGAGAATCTAAAGCTGAAATTGCAATCTCTTGAGATTCTGCCGGGCGCGCTGGACGTGATCGTATGAGAAAGGCGTGGCTGACGTTCCGCTCGCTGGTCTTGTGGGCGATCAGCGGACTGCACTTTGGAATCGTCGGCACGTTTCTGGTGCTTCTTGGGCTCGTTATCGATCCTCGCAAGAACGATTGTCCGCAGCGCGTCTTTTTTCGAAACATCCTCCGGTTCGCGGGTGTTCGGCTTGAGGTTCGCCGCGCCCCCGGCTTCGATCCGAAGCGCACGAGCATCTTTATCTGCAATCATGTGAATATTTTCGATCCGTTCGTGATTTACTCCGCGATTCCGCAATTCGTACGCGGGTTCGAGTTGGAATCGCACTTTAAAGTTCCGATCTATGGCTGGATGATGGGGCGTTTTGGGAACGTGCCGGTGCCGGACGCGCGCAGCCGCGAAGGGATGGAACGAATGACCCGCAAGGCAAAGGAGGCGCTGGATTCCGGCGTCAGCCTTATCGCGTTTGCCGAGGGCTCGCGAACACGGGACGGCCACGTGCGGCGCTTTCACAGGGGCGTTTTTCGTCTTGCACAACGATTCGGCACGCCCATCGTGCCAATGAGCATCGTCGGTTCATATCAGTTTTTTCAGACGGGCAATTGGATACTCTATCCGGGCAAAATCACCGTGTATCTGCACGATACGATTGAGACGGCGGATGTGGAGCGCGCGGATATCGATCAATTAGCCGAGCGCGTGCGAACCATTGTGGCAGGGCCTGTGGAAGAATCGCTAAAGTGTGTTTATACTACCGAGCAGGCAAGTGGTGGCGTGCTCTCCGGATCGTGAGCCGGGCCGCCACTGGGGCAATTGCAAACCAATCTGTGGGGTGGGGACCTTGCCGCCTGGCATTTTATTCAGGTCGAGCCTCATCAGAAATATGCCTGCGAAGGACGGTCAAACCCGTGATTTGTATGAGTTGTAGGGATGAGCGAAAACGGGAAGCATAACCGACGTTTTCCGCGGATCGCAACACCGAGCGGGGTTTGGGTTGCCTGGCAGCAGGACGGGCAGAAACAAGCCGTTTGCCGCGTGTGCGATCTGAACATCGGCGGCCTGTTTATATCAACAGCCGCTCCGGCTTCCGTTGGGAGCGTGATTTCCATCCTGTTTTCCGTTCCCGAGGGCGAAATCCGAGGACATGCGACGGTCCGCAATGTGAAGGCCGGCGAGGGGATGGGCGTCCAGTTTACGGCGATGGGCGGCCAGGATACGGACCGTCTGCGAAAGCTCGTTGCGCGGCTTCTCGATGCGACTCCGAGCCAGCATGCGTGAGGCGAGCACGCGCTGGGCGAGTAAAAAAAGAAGATAGACTCAAGAAACCGTCATACCCGGAAGGGCGCGCCCGGCTTTCAGCTCGCGCCACGTATATACGACCCGGTGAATCACGGTAAGCGTGGACAGCGTAGCGATCACCCAAAGCGCCTGCGCCATGCGATTGAATAATCCGCCGAGGATCAGCAATACCAACCGCTCCGGCCGCTCCAGGAATCCCACTTTGCAAGACGGGATCAGCGATTCAGCCCGAGCACGCGAATAGCTCACCATGAAGGAACTCGCCATCGCAACGGCGGCAAGCGCCATATAGGGAAAGCGCTGGATCAACGTGTAATGGACCACGAAGCCCATGTACAGAGCGAGATCGGAATAACGGTCCAACGTCGAATCGAGAAAAGCGCCGAACGCAGTCACGCGGCCAACGCGGCGCGCCACTTGGCCGTCCGCCATATCCAGAAAGCCTGCGAGAAAGAGAATCGCCGCACCCTGGCGGAAATGACCCATCGCGAAGCATGCCGCCGCCCACGAATTCACAGCCAAGCCGAGAAACGTGAACATGTTGGGCGTGAGTCCCGTGGCAGCGAGGCCGCTTACCACGTGGCGAAGCAGCCAACCCGCGCCTTCTCCTATCCAGTAGGTGATAGGCCGTTTTCTATCGGAATGAGGATTCCGCATCGGTTTCGATAATAACACCGAAGTGCGAGTGACTATGCCGCAGGGTTAGGCGGAAATTGGGGAATGCGAGGGAGCGGAGGAACCCCGGCCCGTTCTGCGCCCGGAAAATCTGTGATCGCAACGCGCGCAGCGATAAGGTTGCACGGGCAGAACCCACGAAAGTAAGTGTTCGACTATTCCGCGTTTATGCGAACGCCGAACCTGGGTGCTTCCGCAACTCGGGCATGTATGAGACGTCATCTTTCACCTGTCCAAGGTATGTGATTCCGCAGCTGCCAGCCAGTACAAGATGCTGCGGACGCAAACGCTGTTGGGGCCAGTAGCGCCGCGCAAGCCATTCGACCACACCAACGGGGGTGGCGGAATCGGTGAATCCCTGTAATGCGGCCCGTACGGCGGCGGATGTCTCTACGGGGTTTCGCCTGTGTCGGCTTGCGAGAGTAGAGTCTTACGGTTGGCGGGCGGACGCAGCTGCACCTGCACATTGTTTTTGCTCCAGCGCACCCGAACGGCGTCGACGCCTTCATCGGCAAGCCCAGCCGAAATAAGCGCCGGGCCTTGGCTGAGATAGCCGGAGGCAGCCGGGACCTCCCACGTTTGCCGCAGGGCGCCGGAGATCATTTCGACGCGCATGCCGATACCCATCGTGTTCTGAGTTGAACCACGAAGAACAAATTGCGCCCAATTGTGCTTTGCGGCGCCTACAGCCTTGAGCAGGACAGGCGGGCGATGGTTTTGCGTGATCAACAAATCGAGAGAGCCTGTTCCGTCTGGATCAAACGCGATGACGCTCCGTGGATCATGAAGCGCAGTCTTGTCGAGGCCGGTCTCCGGTGTTGCGTCGTGAAAGCCTTTGCCGCCTTCATTGCGTAACAGCACGATGCAGCCCTCGCCTGAAAACGTCTCGCCGACTGCGACGAGATCGATCCATCCGTCATTGTCATAGTCGAGCGCCGCGATTCCCCAAGCGCGCATCCAGCCGGGATCGGGAACCGCTACGCGTTGAAAGCGCTTGCCGGCGATGTTTCGCCAGAGACCGAGCGTAGTCGGTTGCCAGTGCGTAAGCGCCACATCCATGTAACCGTCTTTATCGAAATCCAGGGCGACGGCGCCGGCTGTTGGCCCTTGCGTTTCTGCGCCCCACCATGACGCGCTTTTGAATGCGCCACCGCGTCCGTTCATCAACATCGGCGTCGTCGCGCTTAGGCCCGTGAGGAGAAAATCGACGGCGTCATCGTCGGTTAGTTGGGTTGCGATTGCCCCCGTGCTGGATGCGCCGCCCGCCAGACGCAGTGCAGCCGTCACGTCTGAGAATGTTCCGTCTCCGTTGTTGCGCCACATGACGTTTCCGGGCGCGCCATCGTTTGGCCATGCGAAGGGTTGCGATGAGTTCGCCAGCGGGGAATTGCGAAGCCGAGTTGCGTATAGATCGAGGTTTCCATCACGGTTGTAATCTATGAAAGAGAGCCCCATAACCAGACCGTCCATTTGAATTTGCGAGGCGGCCGTAATATCCGTGAACGCGCCTTTTCCATTGTTGTGATAGAGCCGCATGCCGCCATTGAAGCTGATTGCCAGGTCAGGATGCCCATCGTTGTCGTAATCGCCCGCGGCGCAACCCATCCCGGCACCGCGGAACTCGATTTTTGCGGCTTTTGTTACATTCGCGAATCGGCCGTGGCTGACGTTGCGGTAGAGAGCCGCGTCCCCATTTCCATCGGCATCGACGAGAAAGACATCGGGGCGTCCGTCGCCATCGTAATCGAAGACACAGGCTCCGCTGCCGAGAAAATCCGCCATTGATTGAACCTGGCGTGGCGCGCTTGGTTTCGCTGCCGAACGTGCACCGCCGCGTCTCCGAGGAGCAATAGTGGGCAGTAGTAACATTCCCGATTGGCGCGTTACGTCAAAGAACTGGACGGGAATCGGCGGGGCGACAATATTGGGCGGCGGAATCTCCGCGGCTATGGAGTAGGTTCCTTGCTCCCCATAATGTTCGCCGAATGCGCTCAGGAGGCTTGAGTCGGGCGTTTCGTCTGCGCTTGCGCTCGCTGTTTGGGAGCCCGACGCATGACCGGTCTTCGCCAAGGCTTCAGTGGCGCCCGATTCGGCCGTTGAGTTCAGCGGGTCAATCTTCAGAGCGGCCTGGAACGATTTGAAGGCGGCATCGTATTGATGTTCGGCCATGTAGCTTAGGCCGATGAGGCATTGCGTCTCCGCGTCTTCCGGATCGATCGCTGCAACTCTTTGAAAATCCGCGAGTGCCGCTTGCGTTTGCCCCGCAGCACGAGCGAGGAGGCCCAAGTTGAACCATGCAGATGCGCTCTTGGCGTCACGCGCCGCAGATGTCGAAAGGATTTTTTGCGCCTGAACAAATTGCCGCATTGCCAGGAGAGCGATTCCGCTATTGAGGCAGCCCGTATCGGAATCGGGCACCATGATGCAGGCCGTCTGGAATCGCGAAAATGCTTCGCTAAAGCGGTGGGCGTCCATGAGGGCAACGCCAACGTTGTTATCTCGGATTCCGCCCGTGAAAACGGGCGGCTGCTGCTCGGAGACAGTGTCTAAGGAAGTTGGCGGCGGCGCAGGTGATACTTGATGCTTTTCCACGGCCGCCCTTTGGGAAGAATGCTTCTTTTTGGGCTTGGCCTTCTGCGCCGTTGCCGTTCCAAACGCTGCGCTAAACAGAGCGGCGCAAATCAGCAGGAAGGTGTTGCATCGAAGGGCGGGGTCGGTCTTCTTTTTGGTCACTAAGGAGATTTTAGCTGTTTCATCGCAAGCGAGCGCCTAAATTCAGAAAGCCCAACTCCCCCGATTTTGTACCCAGCGGGGTTTTCGCTAGCCGCCGATGATTCGCCTTAAACGATTGTCGTTCGGTCCTATTCGTAGCGGAGGGCTTCGATGGGATCGAGGGATGCCGCTTTGCGGGCGGGATAATAGCCGAAAATAACGCCGATTCCAGCAGCGAATAGAACGGCGGCGCCGATTGCCAGGGAAGAAATGGCCGTCGGCCATTCCAACAACTGCGAAACGCCCGCCGACATTCCTATGCCGAAAATAATTCCAATGAAGCCGCCGATCAGACTCAAAGCAAGTGCCTCGATCAGGAATTGGGTTCGTACGTCATGCTCAGTGGCGCCGATCGCCATGCGCACACCGATCTCGCGCGTCCGCTCGGTGACGGAAACCAGCATGATGTTCATGATGCCGATCCCACCAACGAGTAGCGATACCGATGCAACGCTGCCGAGCATCAAGGTGAAGGTTTGGCTGGTCTTTTCTCTTGCTGCGGCGATATCCGCAGGGTGCCGAATATCGAAATCGTCGTCTTCGGTGGGGCGCAGGTGATGGCGCTGCCTCAGAAGGCGCTCCATTCCTTCCTCTGCGGAGTCAATGTTGGCGATCGAATCGGTGGAGAAATACGCGTTGTGGATCCACGAAATGCCCGTTATTTTGTGCATCGCCGTCGTATAAGGGACGATGATGAGATCATCCTGATCGAAGCCGCCGGTCGATTGCCCTTTCGCCTTCAAAAGGCCGATCACACGGCACGTCTGGTTGCCCATGCGGATTGCTTTTCCGAGGGGATTCTCAGACGCAAAGAGTTGCTCCTGGACCGTATGGCCCAGAATGCACACATTGGCGTGGGAATCGACATCCTGTTGCGTAAAGACCGTGCCTTGTACCACAGGCCAGTTTCGAATCTGAAAATAATCCGGGGAAACGCCGCGATACATGGTGTACCAGTTGGCGCCCTGATAGACGACCTGAAGGTGCCCGTCGACGTCCGGTGAAAATCCAGTGACGTGCGGCACGCCCGCCCGAATGGCTTCCGCGTCGTCCGGCGTGAGCGTCTTTGTTGAGCCATATCCTGTCCGCACTCCGTTTACGTTGCGTCCGCCGGCTTGAACCCAGATCATGTTCTCGCCGAGGCTGGCGAACTGCTGTTGCACCATCTGCTGGCCGCCCTGGCCGATAGCGACTGTGCAAATGACGGCACCGATGCCAATCATGATGCCGAGCATTGTCAGGGCCGTGCGCAGCTTGTTGCGTCCGAGCGTGCGGAACGCAATATGGAACGCGGTACGGAACTCCACCGATACACCTCCCCAATTATTGAGACGATCCTCGGCGCGAATCGTTAGACGAAATCTTTAAAGACTGCCAAGGAATACAGCGGCAAGGCATCAGACAAGACTGCAGGAAAACAAGGATCTGACCGCCTCACACAGAATAACGCCTTCGGTGGAGATCGCAAGAGGGTTTCGCAAGAATTGTATCGTGATGCGAGATGAAAAACGAAGCGGGTCGCTGCGCAAAACCGGTCGAAAAGTGACTGTCCAATACAGAGATATGCGCCGGCTAGAAGTCGGGTACAAAATAGAAGCGCGACCGCAAAGACAGGCCCGCAGAATGAAAGGCGCCCAACTATACGGCGAGTCTGCCCGCTAGAAGGTACAAAAGCAAAAGCGCCCACCGAGGGGCGCGCGCAAAGATCGCGCGCAATCGTGGCCGCTATAAGAGCAAGATCAAATCCAAAAAGCAAAACCGCAGAAACCGATTATTCGTAGCGGAGGGCTTCGATGGGGTCGAGTGCGGAGGCTTTTCGCGCAGGGTAATAGCCGAAAACGATTCCAATTCCCGCCGCGAAAGCTGCTGCGATCAGGATTGCCAGAATAGAAATCTCCGTAGGCCACTGCAGCAACTGCGAAATTCCAGCCGACGCTCCTACGCCGGAAACGATGCCGCAGACACCGCCGATGAGGCTCAATGCGAGCGCTTCGATCAGGAATTGGCTGCGCACATCATGTTCGGTGGCGCCTATCGCCATGCGAACGCCGATTTCCCGCGTTCTCTCCGTGACGGAAACGAGCATGATATTCATCACGCCGATGCCGCCGACCAGAAGGGAGACGGAAGCGATGCTGCCGAGCATCAATGTGAATGTTTTGCTGGTCTGCTCCTGCGCCTGGAGAATGTCTTCAGGATGACGGATGTTGAAGTCATCGTCTGCATCGGCGCGCAGATGATGACGCTGTCGCAGAAGCCCCGTGATGGCGTCCTCCGCAGAGGGAATATTCTCTGCTGAATCGACAGAAAAGTACGCATCGTCGATCCACGAAATTCCCTTCAGTTTGTGCTGCGCCGTGCTGTAGGGAAGGATGATGATATCGTCCTGATCCTGGCCGAAGCTGGATTGTCCCTTCGTTTGCAATACGCCCAGGACGTGAAACGCATTTGTGCCGACGCGAAGCGTCTCTCCAACCGGGTCGGTTCCCTGAAAAACTTCGTCTTGCACGGTATGGCCTATCACGCAGACGTTGGCGAGGTCATTCACGTCCTTATCCGTGAAGCTGGCGCCGTGGACGACGGGCCATTTGCGAATCTGGAAGTAATCGGGCGAAACGCCGCGATAGTGCGTATACCAATTCTGGTTTCCGTAGACCACCTGCACGTTGCCATCGACGTTGGGCGATTCACCGACGATGTGCGGAATCGTCTCGCGAATTGCGCGTGCGTCCTCGGCTGTGAGGCTTTTCCCTTGCCCGTTGCCTGTGCGCATTCCGTTGATCTTTCGACCGCCAGCCTCGACCCAGATCATGTTCTCGCCCAGGCCCGCGAGCTGCTGCTTGATCATGTTTGAGCCGCCCTGGCCGATGGCGACGGTACAAATCACGGCGCTGATGCCGATGGTGATGCCAAGGATGGTCAGCGCCGACCGCAACTTGTTGCGGGCGAGCGCACGAAAGGCGACATGAAATGCCGTGGCGAATCTCATTTTTCCAAGCGTCCCGAAATATTTAATCCGAAATTGCTCTGTGACTAAAGTCGATGCCGAAGCGTTTACGGTCGCGAAGTTTCTGAGAGGCTGGCCTTTGAAGGAATTTGTGCCTCCATTTCGTGTGCGATTTTCTGGGCCTGCTGGGTGACCGTGGCCTGGGTTTGTCCGGCGGCTGGTTTGAAGCCGATTCCAACTGTACCGACGATTTTTCCGGAAGCATCATGCAGGGGCAGGGAAACATCGAAGCCATCCTTTTCCTTTTCCACAAAAGGTTTTCCCGTGCGCATCGGCTCCGA
>JBOGMU010000049.1:0-8256 GCA_050746865.1 Candidatus Acidiferrales bacterium | reverse complement strand
TTAATCGTGCTTTTTGCCCTCGTAGCGGCGGGTTTCTATCTTCCGCGCCATCTCAAGACGCAGGCCGCGCAGCAGGCGAACTCGTCGTCAGATTCCCAAGTTGCTCCCACGCAGGCGTCTTCACCATCTGATTCAAACGCGGGCAGCAGCGCAGCACAACCTGCGGCAAGCAATTCGGATTCAGCCAATAATTCGTCGCCTGCTCCTGCGAGCAACTCGGGCACGCCGACGGATACTTCATCCAGTAGCGCCGCACCGGCGTCCGCATCAGCGTCAGCGCCAGCCGCAAATACCGAAAGCGCATCCTCTTCAACCGCTTCGAATGCGCCGCCGCAGCACATCAACGTGCCGCCGAGAAACGGCGCTGGGCAACAGGCCGCATCTTCATCTGCGCCGGCACAAGCGATATACGTCCCGCCGCGCGCGGGCACAGCCCAGGCGACGCCTGCTTCCTCGCCCGCTCCGGCTACGGCGCAAACGCAAGCGGCAACAGCACCATCATCTGCGTCGGCATCATCCGGCGCGCCTGCTCAGTCAAATTCCGCGAGCACCACAACCCTTAATTCCACGCCGGCGCCAGCTGATGCGTCCCAATTGCAGCAGGTGGAGACGCAAGTCGACCAGATCTCCAGTCGCGCCACTGCCGTCACCGCCAGCCTTGATGGTCTGCGCAAGCAGCAGGCGGCCCAAGGGCTGAGTCTTCGCGGCGACATGACAGCTGCCGAGCAGCGCATGGAAGCGAACCTGTCCAAAGCGGAAAACGCACTTCAGGCCCATGACGCCGCTCAGGCCAAGCACTATATGGATCTGGCCGAGCCGGACGTGGAAAAACTAGAGACATTCCTAGGCCACTAAGCAATCTCGCAGGTAGTCGGCTTTCAATCGCGGTCGGTTTTGGAAGGGCGGGGATTTATCCCCGCCGTAAGTTGCTAGCTGGGGGGGCTTCGGCCCCTGAAGCCGCAGCTTAAGCGTTTTTAGGGCGCCAAACGCGGCAAGCCTTGGCGCTTTAAGCCAATTTTAAGTGGCACTTTGCGTCATGTCTGTTGCTGATGTTCTGACGCTAAATGACCCGCGCGAGCGCAGTCAGGGTTTGCTGTTTTTGCGCTCGGCTTCGCTGGGGCCGGTCGTCCACGCGGGAGGATCGCTCGCGGGAAACGATTCCTGGGAAGCCTCTTCCACCGCATCGCAAGTGCATCTTTCAGAAGAGCTTGCAGGCTCCGTCGTCTTCTCGGATTCTTTTGCTGCCGATTTGTTTTTCTCTGAAGGCATGCGAGCCTTCCTCAAATATCGTAAAAATATTGCAGACGCGGACGCTAGAACTTAAATACGACTCCGATCGATGCCTTCGGGCTCAACTGATAGGTATGAAAGAACTTGGTCCCGACCATATCCACTTCGAGCCGGTAGGCGATCCGTTGCCGGCTGCCTGACGCATCCACGCCAATTCCCACTTCATATGCGAAAGCCCCTTGCGGCCCAAACGCCGTCTGCGGCACATAGTGCGCCCGCCCCGCCAGCCCATGCGCCCACAGCTCGAGGCCGCGGGGTGCGGCCCAGCGCGCTCTGACGCCACCTAAGGCAAGCGGAAGCTTCGATTTGAAGCCGTCCTGATGGCCGAAGGCGCCCAGAAATTCGCCATCCGCACCTATCCGGCCCGCCCCGGGGTAATAGCTAATCGAGGTATCGAAGCCGTTGAGGCTATATATATGGTGTGGGACTTCGTAGAAGCGCAGGAACGTATAGCCCACATATGCTTGAAAACTATAGCGTTCGTAGACGCCGATTACTGGGACCTGCGGCTCTGGAGCCGGCTTCGCCGACAACCGAAATGAGACAGGCTGCGCAGTTGCCGAGGAAGTGTTGACCGCCAGGTTTGTGGTCGTGGTCGAGTTCAAAAGCGAAGGGGAAGAACTAACTTGCGCAACGGCGCTGGACCCTGCGAGCAGGACGCCCGCGAGAAGGAATCCGAAGAATCTCATCGACTGTCTCCCAAGCCAAAGACTTCAACTACCTTATCTTACTCTGCGTTAATGGAGGCCGGTGTGTAAACCCATAATTACACCGATTCAGGCTGGGGATAATTAGTGTTAGCACCTTCGATGCGGTGAACGCAAGGCTTAGTTGGAATTCGCGGCTGGGGGTAATGGCATCTCTTGCAGCATTTGCGACAGCCGGCATGTCGCAAAAAGGCGCTTAACACGCGTTAAATAGCGATAAAATGCCGCAAAACGACAGACTTGGCAGCTTAAAAATCGAGCAACTCCGGACGAGCGTCAGACGCTTGCGGCCGCCGACGATTGGGTTCTGAAAAATGGGGAGAGGGCATTAATTGTCGCGATCCGGAATGCTTCTTCGCGGGTGATCAGGCCGCGTGTGAGAACGCCCCAAGCGCCGAGGTGGTCGCGGATGCCCTGAGCGCCGGCATAAGCGTCGATGGCGTCAGAAAGATCTACTCCGTCATCCACTACTCGCGTAGCAAGAACTTCGGGCAATGCAATGGCGCCCGATTGGCCGTAATGTCCTGTTCCCGCCTGATCGGCCACGTAAACCCAACTTTCAAGGAAAACGCGACGTCCGCCATGCAAATTGACGACATCGAGGCCGCCTTCAAGTCCGATGAAGAACTGCCATGGCTCATTCCGTTCTTTGGCGATGTTCTGCAGGGATTGCGACCGATTTCGAGCGCCCCGCATCGTTTCCACACGCGAAAGCGGAGTTGAGCGAACTTCGCTAGGTACGTCGATGCCTATGATATTCACAGGGCTATCGACATGAAGCCAGGGGCGGCAGGCGTTGAACGCAGTACGGACTGCGTTTAGCTTCGGCTCTCGAAGACTACCCACGGCAACGTCGACGGCAGACATGCTGGCGAAAGAGTATCTAGATTGGCATGCAGAAGTGAAGCCCAAAAAATCGCTACGTAGCGATCCACATGGGCCAGGTAATGACGTGGAAGATTGGAGCGGGATAAGAGAATCGAACTCTCGCCTCCACCTTGGCAAGGTGGCGTACTACCACTATACGAATCCCGCGAAGCGACGAACCCCCACTTTATCACAAAAATCTTGAGCTTTAGCGCAGACGTTCCAGCACGATGCGGAAAAAAACGCGAATCCCAGACGCCCACCGAGAGCGCCCGCAAATGGGGCGAACGAATATTATGCGGCTGGTCCGCTAATTCTAACGCGGCCGACTGAGGTCAGTCGACCTCGACGATGCGGGTGCTTTTAACGATAGGCGATTTTTTCTGCCGTTCGGCGAAGTGCTCCGCACGCTCGCGGTCAATATAGACGCGCGCGAATTTCTCGCCATCGTGATAATAGACGGTCACTTGCCAGTGGCGATGCTTTCGCCTGCGGTCCCGCTGGAAACGGGTGGAATTCCCAGTTTTCTGCTTACTCACGATATTTTTCGCCCCCCATTGGCTGCGGGCAATATTGCAAGTTCGCGCCGCGCGCGCAAGTAGCAAGTTAAAGGTTGACGTTCGCTATATTATCGGCCGATTAGCCAACGGCACCGAAGACGGGATACGTTGGTATACTACTCGACAAACAGGAAAATGCAAAGCGACAATCAACGTCGTTGCGCTATTTAGACGTCCAAAGCCCGATTATGTCACACATCCGGGCGCAATGCTTGGGCGGGGCGTTCAGGAGGCCATGTCCGCTGGGGAGATATCAAGGTCGTTAAAACTGGCTTTCTTAAGCTTAAAAACGGCCGGACCATCGGAAGACTGGGCATAGACAAAGTCGCCGGATGCTTTGGAGACTTTGAGGATGCGCTTCTTTCCTTTGGTATCAACGAGGGTGAGCTGATAGGCGGGGTGGTCAAGATTGGCAAGCACTGCGGCAGTGGGTTTTTCGATTACCTCGTCCGCCTTCAGACCTGAAAGTACGCTAAAAACCTTCCAGGCGCTGGCGCTTTTTCCTTTTTGCGCTGCCGGCTGCGTCACGACCCACTCTTCGCTGCCCGCCGATTTGCGGTCGGCAACGATATTGCCGTCAGAACCCTGAATTTGTATCTCGTTTATGTCCGATTCATCGACGTGGAGCGGTTCCTTGTCGAGCAATTCGCTTGGCGTTTGCGTAAGTTTTTTGTAGAGATCGGCGTCGACCTCGAAGATTGTGGGGCGAGATGTATCGCGGGCGTAATAATCGTCGCCCTTTTTGCTTCCAACGATGAGGGTGGCGGACTTCCCGATGTCGTTAGTAACGGTGAGCGTGATGGCTGGATTGGAAAGCCCGTATTTGCCGAGATTGTCCGGGGTTTCGCTAGCCACTGAAGCGAATTTTCCCGTTGAAACGGCGGAGAGAAGCGATGAAACGGCATCGGAATCCGCTGAGGCGGTATCGGGTTTCGTCATGGTCCAGCCGCTGGAAGTCTTTTTCATCAGGATATCGCCGGACGAGTTCTTTAGTTCGGCGGAAGCGGCCTGATCCGTATCGACGTGGAGAATCGCCTTGTCGCGAAGATCGGCGGCGGTTTTATCGGCGCTGGTAAGAAGAGAATTAGGGAGTAAGGCCACTTTTGCCTGTGAATCGACGACCGCGTAGATGTCATCGCCCGTGAAGTCCTTGTTACCAAGTAAAACCGTGTGCTTCACTCCCTTTTTCGTGGTGAAGTCGATGGCGATGGAGCCCGGATCGAGACCGTAAGCCTTTAGGCGATCGGGAGTGCCCGGTTCGGATTGGGATGAGCTTGCTTCGGCGAGCCCGTCAGCGATGCCTTGGACTGAGGATGTGTCCGCAGGCGTGTTGAGCGGCTGGATCATTTCCCATCCGTCGCCGCTGCGGTTTAGGGCAATTGTCGTGTCTTTGCCTTCAGGGAGATGGTGGATCGTGATGGATTGAATATCAGCCGACTGCATCGACGGGAAGACTGGCTTGGATGTGTCGGTGGACGGGGGCGGAGCCGAATGCTTCTTCTGGTAGTAATACGTGCCACCGCCGACAAGTACTGCAAGTATCAGAACAATGAGAGTCGATCTGCTTATCATGCTTTGCCTGCCGCTTGCGCGAACCCGTTTAACGGCGCCTCCACCAAATGGAGATACCGGAAATGACTACGAGTCCTGGGATTAGGAAAATATCGAGCCACGTCAACGCGCTCTTTTGAGCCTCCGTCATATTGATGTGGCGATCGGTTGGCTCTTTCGGGCGGATTGATATTTGGTTTTCTTGCTGCGCGAGCCAATCGATGGTGTTGTAAAAGAGATCACTATTGTCGCCGGGGCCGCCGACGCCGGAATTCGAAGCGAAATCGGAATTGCCGATAACGACGAGGCGCGCTTTCAAATCGCTGCCGAGTCCGCTAGCAGCGACACCAAGTGAGAGAGGGCCGAGTTGATCGGTCTTTGAATCGTACTTTACCTGCGACGCGAGTTTCGGAGTGGTGAAGCTCTGCGCGGACGTTTTGAGCAATTCGACTGTTTGGGGATCGGTCTTCGATTTGTCCGCTACGGAAACGGTACGCGCGAGCGGGAAAAACGTCATCTGGTGCTCGAGAGTTTTCGTAATTGGGCTATCGCCGTAGTCCGCGACGAGCGGAATTGCGGGACCGGCGCCGAGAAGTCGGCCGATGCCGCTGGCGTCGATTACGACGTTGTTGCCGAGGCTGATATTCCAGGCGGTGAGTATGTCATTAAGCTGCGGATCGGTCTGAGGATCGATCATGATGAGCGCTTTGCCGCCGTTGCCGACATATTTGGAGAGCATCTGGTCTTCCTGGGGGAAGAAAGGCTTTGTCGGACCGGCAACTGCGACAAGGCTGCAATCAGTAGGCACGCCATT
Organism: Candidatus Acidiferrales bacterium; assembly: GCA_050746865.1. Lineage (GTDB taxonomy): Bacteria > Acidobacteriota > Terriglobia > Acidiferrales > UBA7541 > Palsa-295. The sequence goes on along the minus strand of JBOGMU010000049.1, from coordinate 2,467 downwards.
GGACTGGACGAGATTTACGTCTTTGAGCGCGTAGCCCTCTTTTTTGAGGCCGTCGGAGACGGTGCTGTAACCATGGGCACCTGTGTCCGCGGTAGATTTTTCGCCGTGGCCGGTAATGAAGCAGGCCATTTTTATCTCGCTCTGGGTGACTCTCAGAATTGCGCTCGTGAGATTTTCTTCGGTTAAATTGCCTTCGGCGGCTCCTTGCACGGTCTGTTTCTTATCGCCTGCGCTGACGATGACGTCGCCCATTTGCGTGGCGCCATAATCCTTGGCTACGTCAGGCTTCTGCTGCGGATCGACCGTCTGAAACTTGAGGTGCGAGCTGAGATTGTGGTATTCGGGCAGCAATTCGTCATAGGACGGGTCCGGCGATTTTGCGAAACGGATGACGTTGACATCGGTCTTCAGGCCACTAACGATTTTTTTGGTCTGGTCGGAGAGAGTAAACATCTTTGCCGAGGTGAGGTCGAAGCGCTTCTTATACTGATAGCCGAGATAATTGCCGATGACGAGGATCGCCAGAACGGACACCGATAGGATCATCGTGTTGGTGCCCAACTGCGAAGACCGCTTCGAGAAAAAGCGGATGATGCCGCGATAGCACATTCCAAGGCCGGCGACGAACAGGACGGCGCCGATAATCAGTAGAATTTCGCTCAGGCGTTCGAGATCGCCCTGGATCGAATAACGCAAGTATCCGGCAACGAGCAGCGCCGCGCCGAAGCTGAGAGTAATTTCGCCAGTCGTTTGCAAATTCCGCTTCATTCCTACTCCCTCCTGGGCCTAATTCCTGCGCACTATGCCCGCCGCCAGCGCATCGAGTCGACCGAGCGCACGGTGAGAAAAACGAAAAAGACCATCAGACTCGCGAAGTAAACCAAACTTGAAGTGTCAATGACGCCGCGCGCGAAATCCTGGAAGTGGCGCACGACGGAGAAATATCCGAGCACAGTGGCGGAATTGCCCGTCGGGCTGCCGAGGATATCAATAATCCAGATGATGAGAAACACGGCAAAGGTGAGCACTGCGGCAATCAACTGGTTTTCCGTCAAGGACGAGATGAACGTGCCGAGCGCGATCAGCGAGCCCCCGACGAGAATTGCGCCGAGATAGCCGCAGGCGATGATTCGAACGGGGAGGTGCGGGTCACTAGTGAAATACAGAAACGCGACCGGCACGAGCGTGGGGACGAGCATCGCGAAAAATAATGTAAATACTGCAAAAAATTTACCGAGGACGATTTGAATTTCGGTGATTGGCGACGTCATGAGCAATTCCATCGTGCCACGCTTGCGTTCTTCGGCGTAGATGCCCATGGTGAGCATCGGGGTGACGAAGAGGAGCATGGTGGCGAGGAACATGAAAAAGCCCGTCATCACCTGGCTGGGCAAGTCCATTGGCGTGCTCATGCCCTGCATCTGCGCCTGTGTGGACTGGAATATGACGGCTTGCGTGTCGTAATTGAAGACGAACGCGCAAAAGAGAATGAAAATACCGATGACGACGTAAGCCATCGGCGATACGAAATAATGACTTAGCTCCTTGCGATAAACCGCGTACATCCCTTGCATTCTTACCTCCGCCCCTATTGCTATGAACTTGACAATTAATTTGCCGGCTGCGCGTGCGAGGCGTCGTCAGTGGTGAGCTGAAGGAAGATGTCTTCCAGGCTCATGCTGACGCCACGCAATTCGTAAAGCGGCCAGCCTTTGCCGACGATGCCAGCGGCGATTTCGCTGCGGATGTCGCTGCCTTGAGCGCCCTCGACCGTGGCGATCATGTGACCGTCATTGTGCGCGCCTTCGATCTGGACGCCTTTCACGCCCGGCACCTTCACGAGCAGATCTTTCAATGCGGCTTCGGGCGCGCGCGCTTCGACGCGGACGCGCAGGCCGCCCTTGAGTTGCGACGTGAGATTTTGCGGCGTATCGACGGCGGCGACTTTACCTTTGTTGATGATGACGACGCGGTCGCACGTCATGCTGACTTCGGGCAGGATGTGCGTAGACAAGATGATCGTGTGATTGCCCGCGAGGCTTTTGATGAGGTGGCGCACTTCGATGATCTGCTTCGGATCGAGGCCGACGGTAGGCTCGTCGAGGACGATGACGTCTGGATCGTGCACGAGGGCCTGGGCGATGCCGACGCGCTGCTTGTAACCGCGTGAAAGGCGCTTGATGAGTTCGTGACGGCGCTCGATGAGATTTGTTTTTGCCATTGCGTCGTCAACGCGCGCGCGGCGCCTTTCGGCCGGGACGTTCTTAATACGGGCCACGAAATCGAGATAGGATTCGACGCTCATATCGGGGTAAACGGGCGGCGCTTCGGGCAAATAGCCGATATGGCGGCGGACTTCAAGTGACTCGGTTGTGACGTCAAATCCGGCGATGTTGGCGGTGCCGGAAGTGGCAGGCATAAAGCCCGTCAGGATGCGCATCGTGGTGGTCTTGCCCGCGCCGTTGGG
>JBOGMU010000048.1:0-3049 GCA_050746865.1 Candidatus Acidiferrales bacterium | reverse complement strand
GGATGCGTCGAGCGCCAAGAGATCCCGAGCCAGCGAAGCGTTGGCTGGCGTTTCTGCGTAATCATCGCGAAGCCATCACGGCGATGGACTTTTTCACTGTGCCGACGGTTACATTCGGTGTGCTCTACTGCTTCTTCGTTATTGGGCATGACCGCAGACGCATCCTGCACTTCAACGTCACGAAGCGTCCGACAAGCATGTGGATTGTCCAGCAGTTGCGGCAGGCGTTCCCATTCGAGTCCGCTCCCCGCTTCCTGATCTTCGATCGCGATAAGAAGTATGGCTTGGAAGTTCCGATGGCCATCCGGTCGATGAACATCACTGCTCGCCAAACGTCGTACCAAAGCCCTTGGCAGAATGGAGTAGCGGAGCGCTGGGTTCAGATTTGTCGGCGAGACTTGCTCGACCATGTAATCCCGCTCGACGAGCGACACCTGAAACGCCTGCTTTCAGATTACATCCGCTATTATCACGACGACCGGACGCATCTCGGACTCGGCAAGGAAACGCCTGCAGGTAGACGGCATTCGACGGCTTGTGGCGTGGCTGTCTCGCATCTGCGACTCGGCGGTCTGCATCACCGTTACGACCGAGCGGCTGCGTAAAGGTTCGTTGTACATATGTTAAGGATAGCTGGAGCAGCGGACCCTTGCGTTTGCTCTGATAAAAGTGCGACTCTTGGTCGTAACTCCAGACGCGAACATCGGCCTCAAATCGAAGAGGTCACCTTCACGACGCCCGGCCCCAGACTCCTTCCGATCCAGATGAGATTTTGGCGAGGGACAGGCTGTCACATCCAGACTAGTCTGGAGTCCGAACCGATGTGCCGAAAACACGAGATAATCGAACTCATTCAATGCGTTCGACAATAGCGGCGACGCCCTGTCCGACACCGATGCACATGGTGCAGAGAGCGTAACGTCCGCCGGTGCGTTGTAGCTGATAGAGCGCGGTCGTGACGAGACGCGCACCGCTTGCGCCCAGTGGGTGGCCGATGGCGATGGCCCCGCCATTTGGATTGACGTGAGCTGCGTCATCAGAAAGACCGAGGCCGCGCAAAACAGCCAATGATTGGGAGGCAAACGCCTCGTTCAACTCGATCACATCCATTTGCGAGAGATCTAAACCTGCAAGCGCGAGAACTTTTTGCGCGGCGGGCACCGGCGCAATTCCCATAATTCGCGGGGCAACGCCGACGGCAGCGGACGCGATAATCCGCGCGCGAGGATGCAGGCCGTTGGCCTTTGCCGCTTCCTCCGAAGCGAGTAGAAGTGCGCAAGCTCCGTCATTGACACCGGACGCGTTGCCGGCCGTCACGGTGCCATTCGCTTTCACGATCGGCTTTAGCCGCGCGAGGCCTTCGTAAGTCGAATCCGGCCGCGGATGCTCATCTTGCTCGACCCAAATCCCCGGGCCGTTTTTCTGCGGTACTTCTACGGGCGCGATCTCCTTGGTGAAGAATCCTTGCGCCTGCGCGGCTGCGGCTCTCTGCTGGCTGCGCAGAGCGAAGCGATCCTGGTCTTCACGCGAAACATGGAATTCCTCGGCGACGTTTTCACCCGTTTCAGGCATGGAGTCGACGCCGTACTTCGCCTTCATTTGTGGATTGATGAAGCGCCATCCGATGGTCGTGTCTTCGATCTTCGTATTGCGCGAGAAAGACGCTTCGGCTTTGCCCATCACAAACGGCGCGCGCGACATACTCTCAACACCGCCTGCAATCACCAGCGAAGCTTCGCCGCTCTTAATTGCGCGAGCCGCAATTGCGATCGCATCCAGGCTCGAACCGCAAAGGCGATTGACCGTAGTGCCGGGAATTTGCTGCGGCAATCCAGCCAGGAGAAGCGCCATGCGGCTTACGTTGCGATTGTCTTCGCCAGCCTGATTCGCGCAGCCATAGATCACGTCATCAACGCGCGCCCAATCGGCAGTAGGATTGCGCGACATCAGCGCGCGAATCGGCAGCGATGCTAAGTCATCCGTGCGAATCGCCGAAAGGGCGCCCGCATAACGCGCGAACGGAGTTCTAACAGCGTCGCAGATGTACACAGATGGCATGGCGCAAATGGCTCCTCTGAATGTGGGATTCCCACGTTGTGGACCGCTATGCCAGCATTGACCCGAGCAACGACGCCTGCTGGCGCAATACAGGAAGAAATTCCGCCATCAACCGTTGCTTCGTCACACGAACTGCGTGCACACCACTGTTCATTGCTGCGACCACTCGTCCAGAACGTGTAATGACAGGAACGGCGATCGAACGCAACCCAACTTCTAGCTCGCCATCAACTATGGAATAACCGTCGACCCGTACCCGTTCAATCACTCGCCTCAAACGAGTCTTGTCCGCTATGGTCCTAGGTGTAAGTCGCTGGAACGTTCCACGTCTGAGAAATGCAGAAAGCTCTGCCGGTGTTAAAGCTGCAAGCATTACGCGTCCCATGGACGTGCAGAAAGCGGGTAAGTGGCTTCCGACAGCGAGTCCAATCGACATTACCCGCTGGGCTGCGGAACGTGCTACATAAATCATCTCATCGCCTTCGAGAACTCCGAGGGAAGATGATTCATGCAGAACTTGCGTAACGTGCTGGAGCAGCGGGAACGCAAGCGATTCTAAAGAGCTCGAAGATAGATAGGAGAATCCGAGTTGCAGAATCCGTGGGCTGAGGCGGTATAGCGACCGATCATGCGAGGCATAACCAAGCAATTCGAGCGTGATAAGAAGCCGGCGGACGGCCGCGCGTGACAAATTAGTCCGTGAAGAAATCTCGCTGACGGAGAGTGCGTCTGTCATCCGTTGGAACGACTCGATTACTTGGAGACCCCTTGCAAGAGACAGCACGAAATCAGGATTTCCCACAAACGTGTCGAGGCGATCGGAATATTGGGGTGGTGTTGAGTTGGTCGCCATGAGGATAGCGATTATCGCACGTTCTGCGTTTGCGAGGGATGCCTGGGCACATGGTATCCCCCTGAGTGGTTGAGGTAGTAATCGAAGAATACGGGTGGAAGCAAGCAGAGTTGTAGAGGTGATCGAGGAGCGAGGCGC